>JAYKJA010000117.1:0-7411 GCA_035285905.1 Synechococcaceae cyanobacterium | reverse complement strand
TCCACGTTGCTGCGCCCGGAGGATTTGAGCCAGTTCTCGATGTCCAGGTAGCCGCCGGGGTAGAGCTTCACGGCGCGGCCCCAGTGGTCGGCGGCCTCATCGAACCAGCGGTCGGCTGCATCCTGGTCTCCGGCCTCGGCGGCGATGCGGCCGCGCTTCTCGAAGATCAGCCCCATGTTCTTGAGGCAGGACGGCGAGTTGGGGTTCGCCTCCAGCGACTGCCGGTAATAGTCGATGGCCCGGTCCTCCTCACCGGAGACCATGAAGATGATCGCCATGTTCTTGAGGATCTCGCCCCGGTCGATGGCGTTCTCCTCCAGCTTGAGCGCCTCCTCGTAGTTCTCCAGCGCCTCGGCATAGTCGCCGTCGTTCTGCGCGGAGAGGCCGTCGCGGTAGTACACGTAGGCCTCCTTCGACTTCGCGTCGATCGGCAGCAGCTTCACGATCAGGTCGGCCATCACCGTGAAGCTCTTGTCGATGAAGTTGTCGTTGCGCTGGGAGCGGGGCACGGCGACGGCTGAAGGGAAGGCCCCCCATCCTGCCCACTGCCCCCGCAGTCGCGGCGCCGCTGTGGTGTGCCGCTGTTGCAGCGGGCTTCCCCGCCGCCGCCATCCCTAGCCTGCAGGCTGTCGCGGCCCCCCAGCCGGTGTCCCCCCCCCCAACCGCCGCGTCCGATCCCCCAGCCATGCCAGCCGGCGTGCTGCTGCTGGAGGTGGAGGGGATGAAGTGCGGCGGCTGTGTGCGGGCCGTGGAGCAGCGCCTGCGCCAGCAGCCCGGGGTGCAGGAGGCCAGCGTCAACCTGCTGACCCACACCGCCTGGGTGGCGGTGGAGGGAGAAGGGGACGCGGCGCTGCCGCAGTTGCTCGAGAGCCTGGCCGGCCTCGGCTTCACGGCCCGCAGGCGACCCGGTGATGAACTGCCGGCCGGCCGCCGCGAGCGTCTGCGGCAGCAGCACTGGTGGATCCGTTGGCGGCAGCTGGTGGTCGCCCTGCTGCTGCTGCTGGTCTCGGGCCTGGGGCACCTGGCGGATGCCGGCGGCCTGCCGGCCCGCCAGCCCTGGCTGCTGCTGGCGCGCCCCGGGTTCCACGCCCTTGTGGCCAGCCTGGCGCTGCTGGGTCCCGGCCTGCCGATCCTGCGCAGCGGCTGGCGCACGGCCCTGGCCGGGCGTCCCAGCATGGACACCCTGGTGGGTCTCGGCGTCTGCAGCGCCTACGCCTCGAGCCTGGTGGGCTGGTTGCTGCCCGCCAGCGGCTGGCCCTGCTATTTCCACGAGCCGGTGATGCTGCTGGGCTTCGTGCTGGCCGGCCGCTTTCTCGAGGAGCGGGCCCGCTGGCGCACCGGCAGTGCCCTGGAGGAGCTGGTGGCGCTCCAACCGGAGCAGGCCCTGTTGCTCAGCGCCGACGGCCAGGCCCGGCCGGTGCGGGTCGGCGGCCTGCGGCCGGGGGACCGGCTGCGCATCCTGCCGGGGGATCGGCTGCCGGTGGATGGCACCGTCCGGGATGGGCGCGCCAGCCTCGATCTCTCCAGCCTGACGGGCGAGTCCCAGCCCCTGGCGGTGGAGCCCGGGGCGGAGCTGCCGGCCGGTGCCCTGAATCTCGACGGTTCCCTGGAGCTGGAGGTCACCCGTCGGGGCGCCGACAGCGCCATCGCCCGCATCGTGCAGCTCGTGGAGCGGGCCCAGGAGCGCAAGGCGCCGATCCAGGGTCTGGCGGATCGCCTGGCGGGTCGCTTCACCCTGGTGGTGCTGGTGCTTGCGGCGGCGACGCTGCTGTTCTGGTGGTTGTGGGGCGGCGTCCACTGGCCCTGGCTGCTCGCGGCAGCCCCGGTCCACCCCGGTGGTCATGCGGGCCACGCCCTGGCCGGGGCAGCGCCGGGCACGCCCTTCTCCCTGGGGCTGCAGCAGGCGATCGCCGTGCTGGTGGTGGCCTGTCCCTGCGCCCTGGGTCTGGCCACGCCGGCCGCGATCTCGGTGGGGCTCGGCCAGGCGGCCAGGGCGGGGCTGCTGTTCCGCGGCGGGGACGCGATCGAGACGGCGGCCCGGCTGGACACGCTGCTGTTTGACAAGACCGGCACGCTGACCCTGGGCAGACCGCTGCTCAGCCGGATCGAGGTGCTCGATGCGGCGGCCCTGCAGTCCCTGGGGCCCGCCCTGGCCGCGGTGCTGCCAGCCGGGGAAGCCCTGTCCCGGTCGGTCGCTGTCGCGGCCTCCGTCCCCCCCCCGCCCGCCGCCGGGTCGGGGGGGGGACGCGCCGGCCTGACGGAGGCCTCGACGGCGACACTGGCGGTCGCGGCGCTGCCCCGCCCGGCGGCTGGGGTGGAGCCACCACCGCCGTCTCTGTGCAGCCCTGCTGAGTGCAACGCGGGGACGGATCCCGGCAGGGAGGACCCCCAGCAGGCGTTGCTGCTGCGGCTCGCCGCCGCCCTGGAGCAGCACAGCCGTCACCCCCTGGCCCACGCCCTGCTGGTGGCGGCCCAGGAGCGGGGCCTGGCCCTGCCGCCGCTGCAGGAGCTGCACGCCTGGCTTGGCGAGGGGGTGGAGGGACGGCTGGGAGCGGCGGGACCGCTGTTGCGCGTGGGCCGGCTCGACTGGCTCGTGCTCCGGGGGGTGGATCCGGCCGCGGCGCGGATCGCCTCCGGCAGGCAGGCCGAGCTCGAGGCCGGAGGCGCCACGCTGCTGGCCCTGGCCGCGGACAGCGCCCTGCTGGGTTTGCTGGCGGTGCAGGACCCGCCCCGTCCCGATGCCGCCGAGACACTGCGGAGTCTGAGGTCGTGCGGCCTCGGGCTGGGGCTGCTCAGCGGCGATCGCGAGGCCCCGGTGCGACGGCTGGGGGGGCTGGTGGGGCTGGAGCCGCAGGAGCTGGCCTGGGAGCTGCGGCCGGAGCAGAAGCTGCAGCGGATCGTCGCGGCCCGGGCGGCCGGGATGGTGGCGATGGTCGGCGACGGCATCAACGACGCTCCCGCCCTGGCGGCCGCCGACCTGGGGATCGCCGTCAGCACCGGCACCCAGGTGGCCCAGGAAAGCGCCGGGCTGGTGGTGATGGGGGAACGGCTGGAGCCGCTGCTGCAGGGACTGGAGCTGGCCCGCCGCACCATGGCCAAGGTGCGACAGAACCTGGCGTGGGCCTTCGGCTACAACCTGATCGCCCTGCCCCTGGCCGCCGGAGTGCTGCTGCCGGCCTATGGCCTGGGGCTGACCCCGCCGCTGGCGGCGCTGCTGATGGCCTGCAGCTCGCTCACGGTGGTGGGCAACGCGCTGCTGTTGCAGGATCCCTCCCGAGCACCAGGGGGGGCAAGGTCGTGAGGGAGGGGATGGCGTCCGAAGGGGCTGACGCGGCCTGGAATCACCGCTCAGGCGAGCCCGGCTGCCGTGTCCCAGGCCGGTTTGTGGTCCTGGAGGGCATCGATGGCAGCGGCAAGACCACCCAGCTGGAGAGGCTGCGGCAGTGGTTGCCCGGCAGTGGGCTGATGCCTGCCTCCGCCGCGCTGGTGGTGACCCGGGAGCCGGGGGGGACAGCCCTGGGCCGGGCCCTGCGCCAGCTGCTGCTGCATCCCCCGGAGCAGGCGAGTCCCTGCAGCACCAGCGAGCTGCTGCTCTACGCGGCCGACCGGGCCCAGCACGTCCAGACCCTGATCCGGCCTGCCCTGGAGCGGGGCGACTGGGTGCTGAGCGATCGCTTCAGCGGCTCGACGCTGGCCTACCAGGGCGACGGCCGCGGCCTGTCCAGGGAGCTGATCGGGCAGCTGGAGCTCTGGGCCACGGCGGGCCTGACTCCTGACCTGACCCTGTGGCTGGATCTGCCGGTGGCGGCGGCGGGGCAACGGCGCTCCGACCGGGGCCCCGATCGCATCGAGGCCGCCGGCGAGGCCTTCCAGGAGCGGGTGGCGGCAGGGTTTGCGCGGCTGGCGGCGGAGCGGGCCTGGTGTCGCATCCCGGCGGACCAGCCCCTGGAGCAGGTGGCGGCGGCGGTGAGGGCGGCGCTGTGCTCCCGGCTGCAGCCCGCTGCGGGAGTGGCGGATGGCTGAGCTGTCCGCCCCGGCCCCGACGCTGGCTGCGGAGGGTGGTCTGTTCGCCGATCTGGTGGGCCAGCCGCGGGCGGCGGCGCTGCTGGAGGCGGCGCTGCAGCAGCGCAGGCTGGCACCGGCCTACCTGTTCGCCGGAGCGGAGGGGGTCGGCCGTCGCCTGGCGGCCCTGCGCTTTCTGGAAGGGGTGGTTGGCGGCGGCACGGGAGCGGAGCAGCCGCTGCTGCGTCGCCGCCTGGCCCAGGGCAATCACCCGGATGTGCTGTGGGTGGAGCCGACCTACAGCCATCAGGGGCGTCTGGTGCCGGCGTCCCAGGCGGAGCAGGAGGGGGTGAATCGCCGCAGCCCTCCCCAGCTGCGGCTGGAGCAGGTGCGGGAGATCTCCCGCTTCCTGTCGCGGCGGCCGGTGGAGGCCCCGGGGCCGATGGTGGTGATGGAGTCGGCGGAGGCGATGGCGGAGGCCGCGGCCAACGCCCTGCTCAAGACGCTGGAGGAGCCCGGGGACGGCCTGCTGATCCTGCTGAGTGCGGCGCCGGATCAGCTGCTCACCACGATCCGCTCCCGCTGCCAGCAGATTCCCTTCCGTCGGCTGTCGCCGGAGCAGGTGGGGCTGGTCCTGTCGCGCCTTGCGGTGCAGGGGCCGGCGAGCGGCGAGCGGCCGGAGAACGGGGGGGCGGACCTGCCGGCGACGGGTGATGGCCCGGCGGGGGATCCGGACGAGCTGCTGGAGCTGGCCGCCGGTTCCCCTGGCGCCCTGCTGGAGCACCGCCGACACTGGTCGGAGTTGCCGCCTGGGTTGGCGCAGCGGCTGCTCGAGCTGAATGCTGATCCTCTGGAGGCGCTGGGCCTGGCCAGGGACCTGAGTGAGGCCCTGGACGGGGAGCAGCAGCTCTGGCTTCTGGGCTGGTGGCAGCTGGCCCGCTGGCGCCGCCGACGGTGCCCGGGGGAGCTCCAGCGCCTGGAGCGTTTGCGGGGGCAGCTGCGCTCCCATGTGCAGCCGAGGCTGGCCTGGGAGGTGGCGCTGCTGGAGCTGGCCGGGGTGGCCCGGCGCTGAACCGGCCGAGGCGCCGGCGGTTCAGGCGGCGGCGTTGTTCTTCCCCGGGGACGGGCTGCGGTTGAGCCGGGAGGCATGCACCAGGGCTTCCAGATCGCCGAGCTGTTCGCCGCTGGGCAGCTCAAGGCAATAGCCGGCGCCGTAGACGGTCTTGATGAAGCGGGGTTTGCGCGGGTCGGGTTCGAGCTTGGTGCGCAGGTGCCGGATGTGGACCCGGATGGTCTCGATGTCGTCGTCGGGTTCGTACCCCCAGACCTCCTTGAGGATCAGCGACGGGGCGACGGTCTGGCCGTGGCGCTGAAGCAGGCAGTGGAGGAGTTCGAATTCCAGGTGGGTGAGCCGCACGGGCTGGTCGAACCAGATGGCCTCGAACCGCTCGGGCACCAGGGTGAGGCAGCTGTAGCTGAGGATCTCGTTGTGCTTGGTGGAGAGGGGGGCCCGTTCGCTGCGCCGCAGCAGGGCCTTGACCCGCACCATCAGTTCCTCGAGATCGAAGGGCTTGGCGAGGTAGTCGTCGGCGCCGGAGTTGAAGCCGCTGACCTTGTCCTTGGTGCTGCCGAGGGCGGTGAGCATCAGGATCGGGATCTTGGCGGTGCGTTCATCCCTGCGCAGCCGCTGGCAGAGGGTGAGCCCATCGACCTTGGGAAGCATCAGGTCGAGCAGGATCACGTCGGGGCTGTGCTGCAGGGCCAGGGCCTGTCCCTTGATGCCGTCCTCGGCGCGCTGCACGTCAAAGCCTCCGTGCTCCAGGTGGCCGGCAACCAGCTCACTCATGTCGCCGTCATCTTCGATCAGCAGGATGCAGGGCTTCATGGTGAGGCAACGATGGACGAATCCAGTCCGGCGGGGGCCTGGGGGCAACCCAGGCATTGTCCCTGCTTTCTCCGGATTTGGCAGGTGATCGGCAGGTTTCAGCAACCGTCCGCGGGAACGGGGCCCAGCGGTGCCTCCGGATGGAAGCAATCCACTCGAAGTGAATGATCTGCCGCAGAAGCATCTGCGGAGACCATGCGATGAACTCCCCGGGCGGGATTCGAACCTGCGACCAATCGGTTAACAGCCGACCGCTCTACCGCTGAGCTACCGAGGAAAGAACCGACAGAGAGGGACGACCTCTGCTGCCGTCGGTGGTCCGACGCGCGGTCTGAACTCCGACCGCATGACCTTAGCTTTCTGACCTGCCGCCGGGCAAGAGGTTGAGGCGATGGCGCAGGGATGCTCCCGTCTGCAGGGGGGCGATCCGACCCTGCTCCATGCGCGCGGCCCCATCGCAGCAGTCCAGCTCCTCGAGGCGATGGGTGATCCAGAGGGCGGTCAACGGCTGGTCCTCCCGCTGGGTCAGGGTCCGGATCAGGGTCAGCACCTCCCGCTGGCTGTCGGGGTCCAGCAGGGCGGTGGGCTCATCGAGCAGCAGCAGCTGCGCTTCGCTGGCCAGGGCTCCGGCGATGGCGAGGCGTTGTTTCTGGCCGCCGCTGAGGGTGTGGATCGGTCGCCGCTCCAGCCCATCCAACCCCACCCGGGCCAGGGCGGCAGCGACCCGGGAGCGCCGTTCCCCACCGCTGGTGAGCGGCGGAAGGGCCAGCAGCAGTTCGCTGCTGCAGCTGGGCAGGAGCAGCTGATGGTCGGGATTCTGGAAGACCAGGGCTGGCTTGAGCGGGCTGTCAATGCGGCCTGCACTGGGGGTCAGCAGGCCGGCGATCAGCCGCAGCAGGGTGCTCTTGCCGCTGCCGTTCCCGCCGACCAGCATCCACAGACCGGGGCCCGGCAGGCGCAGCCGGCAGTCGTGCAGGGCCTGGCGACCGTCCGGCCAGGTGAAGCTCAGACCCTCGATCCGCAGGCTGTCGGCGAGGGGTGAGCGTGTGGATTCAGTCCCGACGCCATGGGCTGGTCGGCCGGATGGGGGCGGCAGGGGCGTCAAGGTCGGGGGAGGGACGCGGAGATCAGGACTCGAGGCTGAAGCCCGGCCGGCGTCCGCCGGAGCCTGCCGTGGACTTCTCATAGATCTGGATGGCCAGCAGTTCGCTGCTCAGCACCGTGATGCGCTTGTGGGGATCCTTCTCGCAGGTGAGTTCGACCAGCCGCGGGGCTCCGCTCTCGAGGGCCTGCCGGAGCTCTCCATAGAGCGCCTGGGCGGCGTCGAGATCCTTGCGCTGCACGGCGAGGGGGACAGGGCTGAGCCGAAGGGAGAGCTCGACGACGAACATGGGCGGCGGGTGCGGGGCGAGCCGACGGGCGCGGCGGATGACCACTCTGGCGAACGGCAGGCCCGGTTGATCGCGGCTAGGCACTTTTGCTCATTTGTCCTTGCCGGTTGGATCGGGGGCGCGCTCCTGGCGC
>JAYKJA010000116.1:0-26371 GCA_035285905.1 Synechococcaceae cyanobacterium | reverse complement strand
GGGAGATTCCCCGTTCCTTGGCCGTCTCCTTGTGGGTGCGGAGAAGCGACAGAGCCACCATGGCAGCCCGGGCGTTGTTGAGGGGGGTCTTGCTGCCGAGACGCTTGGCCAGGACATTCTTGATGCCAGCCAGCTCGAGCACGGTGCGGATGGAGCCGCCGGCAATCACACCGGTACCGGGGGCAGCCGGACGGATCAGCACACTGGCGGCGCCATCGCGGCCGTTGCTCAGGGTGGGAATGGAGTTGAAACGGGTCAGGGGAACCTTGACCAGGTGCTTCTTGCCATCAGCGACGCCCTTGCGGACGGCACCGATCACATCTCCGGCCTTGCCGACGCCGACGCCGACCTGGCCTCGCTCATTGCCGACGACAACGATGGCCCGGAAGCTCATCTTCTTGCCGCCCTTCACGGTCTTGGAGACGCGGCGGATCTGCACCACCCGCTCCTGCCATTCAGAGTCGCGCTCCTGACCGCCGCGGCGGTCACCGCCACGACGCCCACCGCGGCGCTCACCCTTGCCTTCGCCGCGGCCGCCGCGACGCTCCTGTTGCCCTTCAGCAGCCGCCGGAACGTCGGAAGCCGCCGGAATGTCGCTGGATTGGATCTGGTCGTTGGATTCGGTCATGGTGAGCAGGATCAGAACTGAAGGCCCGCTTCACGGGCGGCATCGGCAAGGGCCTTGACCCGGCCGTGGTACAGGTTGCCGCCGCGATCGAAGACGACCTGCTGGATGCCCTTGGCCAGAGCACGCTTGGCGACAAGCGCGCCGACGGCCTGGGAAGCATCGCAGGTGGCACCGGTCGAGAGGCTGGTGCGCAGGTCCTTGTCGAGGGTGGAGGCAGAACAGAGGGTGCTCTGGGCCTCGTCGTCGATGACCTGGGCGTAGATGTGATTGTTGGAGCGAAACACAGCCAGCCTGGGGCGCTCGGCAGTGCCGGAGAGGTGGCGACGCAGACGGCGATGCCGCTTCTGGGTCTGCTGCTTGCGGGAGATGGTCGACATGGTGGATCAGACGTAGGGAGCAGGACAGACCGCTATTTCTTACCGGTCTTGCCGGCCTTGCGCAGGATCCGTTCGCCCTCGTACTTGATACCCTTGCCCTTGTAAGGCTCAGGAGGACGAATCGCCCGCACCTTGGCGGCTTCGTTACCGACGAGTTCCTTGTCTGCGCCGGAGACCAGCACCGTGGTGTTGTTCTCCACCGTGAAGCTGACGCCATCGGGCGGAGTCATTTCGACTGGATGGCTGTAGCCAGCGCTGACCACCAGCTTCTTGCCCTGGACCTGGGCGCGATAACCGACGCCGATGATCTCGAGCTTGCGGATGAAGCCCTGGCTGACGCCCTCGACCATGTTCGCCACCAGCGTGCGGCTGAGGCCATGGCGCTCGCGGGAGCGGCGGTTGTCGGAGGAAGGAGCCACCACGATGGTGTTGCCCTCCTGGCTGACCGTGACCCCATCGGGCAGGGTGCGGCTGAGCTGGCCCTTGGGCCCCTTGACCGTGACGGCCAGACCGTCGAGCGTGACGGTGACCTTGTCGGGAATGGTGATCGGGGCTTTACCGATACGTGACATGGTGAGATCTCCCTGAATCAGTAGACGTAGCAGAGCACCTCACCGCCGACACCCTGCTTGCGGGCGTCGCGGTCGCTCATCACCCCTTTGGATGTGGAGATGATGGCCACTCCAAGGCCCCCGAGGACCTTCGGCAGCTGGCGGTTGTTCTTGTACACCCGCAGGCCTGGCTTGCTGACGCGCTGGACGCGACGGATGGTGGGCTGACGGTGCTTGCCGCTGTACTTGAGCTCAAGCACAAGTTCTCGGCGGATCCCTTCGCCTTCTTCGCTGATGGCGGCGATGAAACCTTCCTGCTGCAACACGTTGGCGATGCTGCGGGAAAGACGAGAAGCCGGGATGCGGGTGTTCTCGTGGCGCTTCTCACTCGCATTGCGAATGCGGGTGAGCATGTCGGAAATGGGGTCGTGGTTGGCCATGAACGTGGTGGGAGGCGGGCTCAGTTACTGCGGAACGGCATTCCCATCTCGCGGAGGAGGGCCCTGCCCTCTTCGTCGTTGCGGGCGTTGGTCACGATCGTCACATCCATCCCGCGGATGGCGTCGATCTTGTCGAAGGAGATCTCCGGGAAAATGATCTGCTCGCGGATGCCTAGGGTGTAGTTCCCACGTCCGTCAAAACTCCTGGGGCTGACACCACGGAAGTCGCGGATGCGAGGCAGAGCCAGATGGATCAGGCGCTCAAGGAAGGCGTACATCCGGTCACCGCGGAGTGTGACCGCAACACCGATCGGCATGCCGGTGCGGATCTTGAAGCCGGCGATGGCTTTCTTGGCACGGGTCACGACAACCTTCTGACCGGTGATCGTGGCCAGCTCGGAGATTGAGGCCTCCAGGGCCTTGGCATTCTGAGCGGCCTCACCAAGACCACGGTTGACCGTGACCTTGACGACCTTGGGGACTTCGTGAATGTTGCTCAGGTCGAGATCCTTCAGCAACTTGGGCTGAATCGTCTCCCGATAGCGTTGTTTGAGGGACATGGCAGGGGCGGAGTGCGCTTCTGGGCGTGGTCAGAAGGCGTAGGTGGTTGAGAGAGAGGGTGGCTGTAAGGGACCGGATCGCGGGGGGCGACGGCCCGGAGAATCAGGAGCGCCGGATCAGTCGAGGACTTCGCCGGTCTTCTTCAGGCGCCGCTTCTTGGCGCCGTCCTTGTCGATGAAGGTCTCGACGCGGCTGGCCACCTGCTTGCTGGTGGAGTAGAGCATCACGTTGGAGGCGTGGAGGGATGCCTCTTCCGTCACGATCCGACCGGACTCACCCTCCTGGGTGGGCTTGACATGACGGGTGCGCAGGTTGATTCCCTGAACCACAACCCGGTTCTCGGTGGGCAGGGTGCGCAGGACCTCGCCGGTCTTGCCTTTGTCCTTGCCGGCGATCACCTGCACGGTGTCCCCTTTCTTGATGCGCATCTTGATGCGCTGCGGGGTCTTGCCTTTGGCAGTGGCGGTGGCCATCTCAGATCACCTCCGGTGCGAGGGACACGATCTTGGTGAAATTCCGCTCACGCAATTCCCTGGCCACAGGGCCGAACACCCGGGTACCCTTGGGATTGTTGTCGTTGCCGAGAATGACGGCAGCGTTGTCGTCGAAGCGGATGGAATTGCCGGTGTCGCGGCGGAGTGTGGCGCGGGTGCGCACAATCACGGCCTTGACCACATCGGACTTCTTCACACCCATGTTGGGCATGGCGTCCTTGACGGCAGCCACGATCACATCGCCGACGTGGGCGTAGCGACGGTTGGTGCCAAGGACACGGATGCACTGAATCCTCTTAGCGCCGCTGTTATCGGCAACGGTGAGGAAGGTTTCCTGCTGAATCATGACGACCTCCTCAGACGGTGCTGGCGTTGGTGAGAACCTCGGCCACCTGCCAGCGCTTGGTGCGGCTGAGCGGTCGGGTTTCGGTGATGCGCACGCGATCACCAACCTTGCAGGCGTTGGTTTCGTCGTGGGCCTTGTAGCGAGTGGTGCGGCTGACCGTCTTCTGATAGATGGGATGGGGGAAGCGGTTCTCCACCGCAACCACCACCGTTTTATCCATCTTGTCGCTGACGACGGTGCCGACCCGTTCCTTGAGAGCCATGGGAATCGGAGGGGGAATCAGGACGCGGCGGAGCGCTGACGCTCCTGCTGCACCGTGAGCAGGTGGGCCAGCTTGATGCGGGCCTCCTTGAAGCGGTGCGGATGCTCCAGGCGGCGGGTGGCCTGCTGGAAGCGCAGATCAAACAGATCGCGGCGGGTGGCGTTGATCCGTTCGGTGATCTCTGCATCGCTGAGCTTGCGCACCTCAGCAATCTCGGGACGGGCCATGGATCAGGACTCCACTGCGAGGGCGGGTTCGGCGGCCGCTGCAGCGCCGGCGGATTCGGCAGCTGCGGCCTCCTGGTCTGCCAGGGAGAGAAACTTGGTCTTCACGGGCAGTTTGTACTGGGCCAGGCGCATGGCTTCCCGCGCGATTTCGGGGGTGATTTCGGCACCACCCATCTCGAACAGGATGCGACCGGGCTTGATCACCGCAACCCAGAACTCCGGGTTGCCCTTACCGGAACCCATCCGGGTTTCGGCGGGGCGCATGGTGACAGGCTTGTCGGGGAAGATCCGGATCCAGATCTTTCCACCCCGCTTGACGTAGCGGGTCATCGCCCGGCGGGAGGCCTCAATCTGGCGGGAGGTGATCCAACCGCACTCCTGGGCCTGCAGGGCGAACTGGCCGAAGGCAATGGTGTTGCCGCGAGTGGCGATGCCACTCATTCGGCCCCGTTGCTGCTTCCGGAATTTGACGCGTCGTGGACTCAACATGATTCAGGGCTCCCTCACTGCTCGTTGGAACGGTCTTCGAACTGTTGGGGCCGCCGGCTCGGACGGCGCTTCGGAAGAGCACCGACCGGCAGCTGCTCCTTCTGTCCGGGGAGCACCTCGCCCTTGAACACCCACACCTTGATGCCCAGCACCCCATAGGTGGTGCTGGCCACCTTGGTGGCGTAGTCGATGTCGGCCCGCAGGGTATGGAGGGGCACGCGACCCTCCCGGGTCCATTCGGTCCTGGCGATCTCCGCCCCGTTGAGACGGCCGCCGACCTGAATCTTCAGGCCGAGCACGCCGGCACGCTGGGCGCGCTGGACAGCCATACGCATGACGCGACGGAAGGCGACACGCTTCTCCAGCTGCTGGCCGATGTACTCAGCCAGCAGATAGGCATCGGCGTCGACCCGCTCCACCTCGACCACGTTGATGCGCACCTGGCGGGAGGCATCACCGAGGGTCTTCTGGATGCCGGCGCGCAGCTCCTCAATGCCGCTGCCCTGACGCCCGACCAGGACCCCGGGCCGGGCGGTCTTGAGCTCAACCTCCAGCTGATCGGCCTTGCGGGCGATCAGCACATCGCTGATGCCGGCGGCGGCGTAGCGCTTGTGAATGAAGCGGCGAATCCTGTCGTCTTCCTGCAGCAGGGTCGGATAGGTCCTGCTGGGGGCATACCAACGCGAGCGGTGTTCCTGGGTGATCCCCAGGCGCAGGCCGGTTGGATGGATCTTGTGTCCCATCGTTCGGTGTCCTCGGGGTCAGGGGGTGGGGGCTGCCACAACAATGCTGATGTGGCAGGTCTGTTTTTTGATCGCGTAGGCGCGACCCTGGGCGCGGGGCCGGAAGCGCTTCATGGAGGGCCCCATGTCAGCACTGGCGTGACTGATCACCAGCGAGGAGGGGTCCAGACCGAGATTGTGCTCGGCATTGGCCACAGCCGAACGCAGCACCTTGGTGATCGGTCCAGTGGAGCGGTAAGGCATGAACTCGAGCATGATCAGCGCATCGCGGTAGGTGCGACCGCGGATCTGATCGAGTACACGGCGAACCTTCGAGGCGGAACCCCGGATGTAACGGCCGTGGGCCTGGGCGGTGTTGGTTGAAGCCATGGGTCAGCGTCCTCCCTTCTTGTCCTTGATGTGGCCCCGGAAGGTTCGGGTCGGCGCGAATTCGCCGAGTTTGTGGCCCACCATCTGCTCCGTCACGTAGACGGGCACGTGGGCCTTGCCGTTGTGAACGGCAATGGTGTGGCCGATCATCATCGGCAGGATGGTGGAAGCTCGAGACCAGGTCTTGATGACGGTCTTGTCGTCGGCAGCGTTCTGCTTCTCGACCTTGCGGAGCAGACTGTCGGCGACGAACGGGCCCTTTTTGAGTGAACGTCCCATGGCGGATCAGGCGAACGGCATGTGCGGATAAGGATCAGGAGTCGCGTCCGCCACGGCTCCGTTTGGAGGTGCGACGACGTTTGCGCAGCACGAAGCGGTTGCTGGGCTTGTTCCGCTTGCGGGTCTTGAGGCCGAGGGCCGGCTTGCCCCAGGGGGTGACAGGACCGGAGCGGCCGATCGGAGCCCGACCCTCACCACCACCATGGGGGTGATCGCAGGGGTTCATCACCGAACCGCGGACCTCCGGACGACGCCCCAGCCAGCGCTTGCGCCCTGCCTTGCCGAGACTGGTGTTGCGCTGCTCGGCGTTGCCCACCTCACCCAGGGTGGCGAAACACTCCCGACGGACCAGCCGCACCTCGGTGGAGGGAAGCTTCAGGGCGACATAGTCGCCTTCCTTGGCCATCACCTGGGCACTGGCGCCGGCGGTGCGCACCATCTGGCCGCCACGGCCGGGATAGAGCTCCACGTTGTGGACGCTGGAGCCCAGGGGGATGGCCGAGAGGGGCAGGGCATTGCCGGTCTCGATCGGGGCATCGGCCCCGGAGACGACGGTCTGGCCGACGACGACACCGGCAGGCGCCAGGATGTACCGCTTCTCGCCATCGCTGTAATGCAGCAGGGCCAGCCGCGCATTGCGGTGTGGGTCGTAGTGGATGGCAGCCACCTTGGCCTGCACGCCGTGCTTGTCCCGCCGGAAATCGACGAGGCGATAAAGGCGTTTGTGGCCGCCGCCGCGATGGCGGCAGGTGATCACACCACGGTTGTTGCGACCCTTGCGCCGATGCTTGGAGACGACCAGGGAACGCACCCGCTCCTTGCCGGTCACCTCAGAAAAATCGGTGACGACGAGGGTGCGGGTTCCGGGAGTGTTGGGCCTGTAATTACGAATAGCCATGATTGATCAGACCCTCCTCAGGATTCGGGGAACAGCTGGATGGCGTTGCCTTCGGCCAGCCGCACCACAGCCTTCTTCACCTGGGCGCGCTTGCCGGCGAAGCGGCCGACGCGACGGGTGCGACGCGGTGGATTCATCGTGCTGACGCCCACCACCTTCACATCGAAGAGGGACTCCACAGCCGCCTTGATGTCGGGCTTGGCAGCCCGGTGATCCACCTCGAAGGTGTACTGATTCAGCTCAAGGGCACGGGTGGCCTTCTCGGTGATCAGGGGACGACGGATCACATCCGCCAGCCGGTCAGTGAAACGTTCAGCCATCGCCGTAAACCTCCTGAATCTTGGCAAGGGCCTCCTCACTCACCACCAGATGGTTGGCGTTGAGCAGATCAAAGACGTTCAGCTGATCGGCCGAAATCAAGCGGAACCGGCTGCGATCCAGGTTGCGCACCGACAGGCGGATCACCTCCGATGCACCGTCCAGGATCAGCAGCACCTTCGCGTCGGCCTTGATGCCCAGACGCTCAAGGCCCGCCAGGATCTCGCGGGTCTTGGGAGCCTGGAGGTCCGCAGCGAATCCACGCACCACGGTGATGGCGTCAGCACGGCTCATCAGCGCAGTGCGCAGGGCCAGGCGGCGCTCCTTGCGGTTCATGCCCAGCTCGTAGCTGCGCGGCTTCGGCCCGAAGACGATGCCGCCGCCAGGGCGCAGGGGGGTGCGGATCGAACCCTGGCGGGCACGTCCGGTGCCCTTCTGCTTGTAGGGCTTGCGGCCACCACCGGCCACTTCGGCACGGGTGAGTGTGCTGGCGGTGCCCTGACGGGCGTTGGCCAGCTGACGGACGACGGCGCGGTGCAGCAGATCGGCGGCGCTGGTCTCCCGCGCCACGGTCAGGCTGAGGGAGGCCTTGCCGGCTTCCTTCCCTTGCCAGTCACGAACAATGCAGTCAGTCATCTCGGGCATCCTCAACGTGCAGCCTGGGAGCCGACCCGCTTGGCCGGCCGGATGTCGAGCAGCGCGCCGGGCTTGCCGGGCACCGAGCCCTTGACCACAAGCAGGTTGCGCTCCTCGTCGATCTTGAGGATCGTCAGGCCGCGGGTGGTGATCTTCTTGCCGCCGTAGCGGCCGGCCATGCGCTTGCCGGGATAGACGCGGCCCGGGGTGGTGCCGGCGCCGGTGGAACCGGGTTCGCGATGGTTCTTCGAACCGTGGCTCATCGGGCCACGGCTGAAACCATGGCGCTTCTGGTAGCCGGCGAAGCCGCGGCCGATCGTGTCGCCGCTGATGTCGACCTTCTGGCCGGTCTCGAAGCTGGCGACGGTGACGGCTGCGCCGAGCTCGAACCCATCGAGGCTGTCAACGCGGTATTCGCGCAGATGGCGGAGGGGTTCATCGCCGGAGCGAGCCAGGTGACCGCGGGCAGGCTTGTTGACGAGCTTCTCGCGAATCTCGCCGAAGCCGATCTGCACAGCGACATAGCCGTCGCTGGCTTCGCTCTTGATCTGGGTGATGCGGCAGTGGCCCGCTTCGATCAGGGTGACCGGAATGGACCTGCCCTCGTCGTCGAAGAACTGGGACATGCCCAGTTTCTTCCCGAGAATGCCGATGGACATGGGAGAGGGAATGACGCCAGCTGGACAACCGCAGCTTCAGGAACGGACCTGAGTGCTGAAACCGGATCAGGACCTGGAGGTCCGGATCGTCGGCCCCACCCCGCAGGGGTACGGCAAGGAGCTGAACAGAGCGTTGCGATGACCTCGTCCCAACCCTGAGCTGCCGGAGGCGGAACCCAGGGGAGGAAGAAGGGAGCTAGCGCACGGTTCAGCAGGCTGAGACTTGGAGAAGGCTTTGGACCGGACGTTGCGTGGAACGTTCCGGGCTTCATCCAGTTTCCCGGCGAATCGGCAGGAGATTGTCCTGCGGTCTCCGCTCTGGCCTTGAGAACCCACCGTCAGCGGTGGATTCCGTGTCGCACCCCGGAGGCCCGGCTAGCGGCGGGCGCAGGGAAACGGCACAAGCTGAGATCCTATCGCACGGGACTCACCCCACCCTTTCCGCGGGGCTGCCAGACTCCTGATCCCAACCAACGGGTATTCCGACCATGCCCCTGCTGCTCTCCGGCCGCGGCTTCCGCCAGGACCTGGAACGCTCCGGGGCTCTTGCCCTCTACGCCCCCCTTGAGGGTGGGGCGGAAACCCGGCTGCTGCGGCGCCTGAGGGCGGCCGGCTACCGCGCCCAGATCAGCTCGGCCCGCGGCCTGGGCGATCCGGAGGCTTTCCTGTTCGAACTGCACGGCGTCCGTCCTCCCCACCTGGGGCACCAGAGCGTCGGTCGCGGTGCCGCCGTCGGTGAGGTGCAGCGCGTGATGCCCCAGCTCGCCCCCCTGTTCGACGGCACAGCACCGGTGGTGCTCTGGCTGCTGGAGGGTCAGGTGCTTTCGAGGGCCGAGCTCACGGGCCTGTGCAACCTGACCCGTCGGGAACCGCGGCTGCGCCTGGTGGTCGAGATGGGCGGCGCCCGCGCCCTGCGCTGGCAGCCCCTCGAGCAGCTCGCCACCTGAAGCGGCGCTCCGCCCCGGCGG
Organism: Synechococcaceae cyanobacterium; assembly: GCA_035285905.1. Taxonomy (GTDB): domain Bacteria; phylum Cyanobacteriota; class Cyanobacteriia; order PCC-6307; family Cyanobiaceae; genus Cyanobium. Next base: position 17,126 of record JAYKJA010000116.1, on the reverse strand, counting down.
TCATGCTGAAACGAGCCGCCTCCCGGCCGTGCGTTTCCTCGACCACCGCCCCAGCGCCGGTTCCTGCGCCACGCCTGATGGGGCCCTGGCCGAGGGGCGCTGGGTCAAATGGATCGGCGGCGCCAGCAATCAGGACCTGACCGCCATCGAGGACCTGGCGGGCCTCTACAGCGCCGCGGGCGTCCACTGCCTCGACCTGGCCGCGGATCCGGCGGTGGTGGCAGCAGCTCGCCGGGGTGTGCGCTGGGCCCGGGAACGGACGCAGCGGTCCTGGCGGGAACCCTGGCTGATGGTCAGCCTCAGCGACGGCAGTGATCCCCACTTCCGCAAGGCCTGGTTCGATCCGGAGCTCTGCCCGGCCGCATGCCCGCGCCCCTGCGAACGGGTCTGTCCCGCCCTGGCGATCCCGCCACGCCACGCCACCCCCCCCGGCAGCGGCGTGCTCGAGGCCGCCTGCTATGGCTGCGGCCGCTGTCTGTCGCTCTGTCCGGCAGGCCTGATCGAGGAGCGACAGGTGCTGCTGGAAGGAGAATCCGTGGCCCCTCTGCTGCGGCAGCTGCGACCCGACGCGATCGAGCTGCACACCCGGCCCGGCCGTCAGCACGCCTTCCGCACCCGTCTGGCGCAGGTGTCGGCCGCCGGCGTGCCGCTGCAGCGCCTGGCGGTCAGCTGCGGCCTCGACGACGACGACGGCGCCCGGATCGGCGTCGAGCCGCTGGCTGCTGAACTGTGGCAGCGCTTCGCCGCCCTCCGCGCCGCCGGCTTCCGCCCGCTCTGGCAGCTGGACGGTCGGCCGATGAGCGGAGATATCGGGGCGGGAACCGCCAACGCCGCCGTGCAGCTGCTGCAGCGGATCTCCCCGCTGGCGCCCCCCGGCCCCCTCACCCTGGCCGGCGGCACCAACGCCCACTCCCTGCCCCTGATCGAGGCCGCAGCCAGGAGCCGCAGCCGGGCCGCCGGGGTGGCCTTCGGAGGCTCCGCCCGGGCTCTGCTGCAGCCGCTGCTGCTGGAGGCCCAGGGGCGACAGCGGCGTCTGCTCGACTGCCCCGATCTGCTGCCGGAGGCGCTGGCCCTGGCGGAGGGTCTGGTGCGCCCCTGGCTGGAGCGCCGCCGACCCGCCGAGCTGCGGCAGCAGGGCTAGAACATCTGGAGCATCTCCCGACCTCGGGTCCCCCCGCTGGATTCCCGCTCCGCCGCCTGCCCCCCGGATCCTCCCCCCAGCGCGGACGGCCCTCTCACACTCCTGCCGGCGCCGCGGGTCGGCGACGATCTGGACCGCCTGCTGCAGGTGCTCCCCGAGGCGGTGCAGCGCGAACTGGCCGACCCCGGGCGCCGCGAACAGCTGCAGGAGGTGGTGCTGGACCTGGGGCGGGTCCCCGAGGCGCGCTATCCCGGCCGCGCCATCCTGCTGGGCGACCGCAGCGTTGATCGCGACGACCTGGCCGCCGTGCTGGCCCGGCTGGGCCCCTTCGGCGGCGATAACCGCGCCGGGATCGAGCGCACCCTGCACCGCATCAGCGCCATCCGCAACCGCAGCGGCGCGGTGGTGGGCCTGACCTGCCGCGTCGGCCGCGCCGTCCACGGCACGGTGGCCATGCTGCGCGACCTGCTCGACCCGGGTCTGTCCCTGCTGCTGATGGGACGTCCCGGCGTCGGCAAGACGACCGCCCTGCGCGAGATCGCCAGGGTGCTGGCCGATGACCTGCACCGGCGCGTGGTGATCATCGACACCAGCAATGAGATCGCCGGCGACGGCGACATCCCCCACCCCGCCATCGGCCGCGCCCGGCGCATGCAGGTGGCCCGGCCGGAGCTGCAGCACCAGGTGATGATCGAGGCGGTGGAGAACCACATGCCCGAAGTCATCGTCATCGATGAGATCGGCACCGAACTGGAGGCCCAGGCCGCCCGCACGATCGCCGAACGGGGCGTGATGCTGGTCGCCACGGCCCACGGCAACGCCCTCGAGAACCTGGTGCGCAACCCCACATTGAGCGACCTGGTGGGAGGCATCCAGTCGGTCACCCTCGGGGACGAGGAGGCCCGGCGACGGCGCACCCAGAAGACCGTGCTGGAGCGGGCGGCGGAGCCGACATTCCCCCTGGCGGTCGAGATGCACAGTCGGCAGCGCTGGTGGATCCATCGCGACGTCGCCGCCACAGTGGACCAGCTGCTGCGGGGGCAGCCCCCCAGGCCCCAGCTGCGGGAACTCAGCGACGACGGCCTGCTGCTGCTCCAGGAGCCTGCCGCCGATCCCAGCCGCCCCAACCGCCCTAACCGCCCGCCTGCGGCGCCGCCGCGGTCCGAGCCGCTGCCGCGGCCGGTCGCCGACGCCCTCTCACCGCGGAGCCCCGCGACCTCCTCCCGCCCGGGCCCAGACGAATCCGGCGCCGGAGACATCCCGACCTCAGCACCCCCTCCCCCCCTGCGGCTGCTGGGGGTGGGTGTGACACCGGAGCAGCTGCAGGCCGCGGCCCGCGGCGCGGCTCTGGCGATCGAAGTGGTGACGGAAGCCCTCCAGGCGGATGCCGTGCTCAGCCTGAGGGGTGCCCTGGGGCGCCACCCCGCCGAACGACGGCAGGCCCAGGAGCTGGGGCTGCCGATCCTTGTGATCAAGTCCGACAACAGCCATCAGCTGCAGCGGGCCGTCGCCAGGCTGCTGGAACGGCGCCGCAGCGGCATGGCGGCGGAGCTGCCGGAACCGCCGTCGGCATCCGGAGTTGGGGGCGGGGGCGGGGGCGATGTCGACGACGCCCACGCCGGCCTGGAGGAATGCCGCCTGGCGGTGGAACAGGTGGTGCTGCGGGAGGGGCGTCCGGTGGAGCTGCGGCCGCGCAGCGAGCGGGTGCTGCAGATGCAGGCCGAGCTGGCGGGGCGCTACCGCCTGCACAGCGCCGTGTTCGGCAGGCCCCCTCTGCAGCGGCTGCGGGTGTTTCCCGCCTGAGTGGGGAGGCCGGAGGCGGGCGATCAGTTGACGAAGTCCCGGCCGCTGTGAGTAACTGATCTTGCTCGGCTGAAGCCGTGCATTGGGCCGTCGCCAAGCGGTAAGGCAGCGGGTTTTGGTCCCGCCATTCCTAGGTTCGAATCCTAGCGGCCCAGTTTTTGCACTCTCTCCTGCGACCTTGCCTCCCCATCTGGTCTTTGACTTCGACGGGGTCCTGGTCGACGGGATGGAGGAGTACTGGTGGTCTGCCCGCCGGGCGATCCGACGGCTCCAGCCCGATCTGCCGCTGCCCCTCAGTGCGCCCCCGGGCTTCGGCCTGCTGCGCCCCCAGATCCACAAGGGCTGGGAGATGGTGCTGATGGCGGCGGAGCTGTCCCGGCCGGACTTCGACGTTCACGCTGCCTGCGCCGACTACCCAGCGGCCCTCGCCGATGCCCTGGTCCGCCATGGGCAGCCCGCCTCGGCGCTGCAGGACGCTCTCGAGTGCGTGCGCCGGCAGGCCATCGCCGACGACCTGCCGGGCTGGCTTGCCCTGCATCACTTCTATCCCGGGGTCCGGGAGCGGCTCGCGCGCCTGGAGCAGGAGGGCAGCGGCTGGAGCGTGCTGACCACCAAGGGCGGCGCCTTCGCCAGCCAGCTGCTGGCCGCCGCCGGGCTGCAGCCGCGGGCGGTCCACGGCCATGAGCGAGGCAGCAAGCCGGAGGTGCTGCGGGAGCTGCTGGCCGCTGGAGAACCCCTGTGGTTCATCGAGGATCGACGCCCCACCCTGGAGCTCGTGCGCGCCTCGGACGACCTGGACTCGGTGCGCTGCTACCTGGTCGCCTGGGGCTACCTCGCTCCCGGGGACGCGGAGGGGCTGCCGGCGGGCATCGCCCTGCTGGAGCGGGCGAGCTTCGAGAGCCCCCTGGCGCAGTGGCCGGCATCGGCTAAAGTACAGGCGTACTAAACCCGGTTGCGTTCACGCCGCCCGCCGCCCAGCTCCCCTGACTGGCTCCGGGATTTCCACCCCGCCTGAGACACCAGCCCGTCCAAGGTGGCACTTGATCTATAGAGGTCGCAGGATGGCCATGGATCCCGGGGTACGCCCCGCCGCGGCAGCGCCTTCAACGCCCCGCCTCCCCTCTGCGGATCCCTCCAACCGCGGCCTGTCCCCTCTCTGAATCCTCATGCCTGCTGATCCCAAGGCCGCCTCCCCCGCCGCCGCTGCCCGCGCCTCCAGCGAACGCGACAAAGCACTGGGCCTGGTGCTGAACCAGATCGAACGCAACTTCGGCAAGGGCTCGATCATGCGTCTGGGCGACGCCTCGCGGATGCGGGTGGAAACGATCAACACCGGCGCGCTCACCCTCGACCTGGCCCTGGGGGGCGGCTATCCCAAGGGGCGGGTCGTCGAGGTCTACGGGCCTGAGAGCTCGGGCAAGACCACCCTCACCCTGCATGCCATCGCCGAGGTGCAGAAGCGCGGCGGCGTGGCCGCCTTCGTCGACGCCGAGCACGCCCTCGACCCCGTCTACGCCGCCGCCCTGGGCGTCGACATCGAGAACCTGCTGGTCTCCCAACCGGACACGGGCGAGATGGCCCTGGAGATCGTCGACCAGCTGGTGCGCTCGGCCGCGGTCGACATCGTCGTGGTCGACTCGGTGGCGGCGCTCACGCCACGGGCGGAGATCGAGGGGGAGATGGGGGATCTGGCCGTGGGCAGTCAGGCCCGTCTGATGAGCCAGGCGATGCGCAAGATCACCGGCAACATCGGCAAGTCGGGATGCACCGTGATCTTCCTGAACCAGCTCCGTCAGAAAATCGGGGTCACCTACGGCAACCCCGAGACCACCACTGGCGGTAACGCCCTGAAGTTCTACGCCTCCGTGCGGCTGGACATCCGCCGCATCCAGACCCTCAAGCGCGGCACCGAGGAATACGGCATCCGCGCCAAGGTCAAGGTGGCCAAGAACAAGGTGGCCCCCCCCTTCCGCATCGCCGAATTCGACATCCTGTTCGGCCGCGGCATCAGCACCCTCGGCTGCCTGCTGGATCTGGCGGAGGAGACGGGCGTGGTGACCCGCAAGGGAGCCTGGTACAGCTATGACGGCGACAACATCGGCCAGGGCCGCGACAACACGATCACCTGGCTGGAGCAGAACCCCGAGCAGCAGGACGTGATCGAACAGCGCACACGTCAGAAGCTGATGGAGGGCTCGGAGGTCACCGCCAACTCGATGAAGCCCCTGGCGGCGGCGGCCAAGCTGGCGGCGACCAAGCCCGCCGGCGACAGCGCCGCGGCAGCAGCGGCAGCCGGCGCGGAGGCCGACGGCGAGACGGCAACGGCGGCGATCAGCGCCAAGGTGCTCGAAGAGCTGGCCGCCGCCAGCTGAGTCGCGTCCTGCCCGCCCCCTTGGGATCGGGTTGGATCGGGGCGCAGAGGGCCTCGCCCTTGCCCCCCGATCCGGCGGAACCCGGCCCGTCAGCCTCGCCCTTGCCAGCATCCGGCCCCAGCCCTGCCCCCTCACCGCCCGCACCCGGTCACCTGATCAGGGCCTTGGCGGGCGACGGGGGCCAGCCTGGAAACCCATCCAGATCGCCGTCAGAACACGGCTCGAGCCGCCGAAGCCCCCAGCAGCACACAGCCCTGACACAGCACGGGACGTCCTGGCTGCAGGGTGGACCCACAAACACTTGCCACTGGCGCCCAGCGCTCCAACAAGGCCTGGCGATCCAACGAGCCGAAGACGACGGCTTCAGGTGAACTGAGCCGCCCAGGGAGCCCCTCCAGACCCGGAGCCCGCCCAACCCCGCTGCCGGAATAGCCCAGGCTGCAGGGACCGTCCAGGCCGCAGGGACTGTCCAAGGTGCCGGGACTGCCCTGAGGAGAACGGCAGAAGTGGGCGCTCAGCGACCCAGGGGGGCGGGGTGCCAGCAGCAGGTCAAAAGTCAGGGAGCTGCTGCCCGCGGATCAACCCAGCGCCTGAGCTGGGGGCGAGGTTCCTCTCAGCTGGCCTGGGGCAGCAGCACCGGCGCCGCTGCGGCCGGCAGCGAGGTCTGCAGCAGGTCGGCCACCCGCTGCAACTCCTGAATGGCCTCGGCCCCCTCGAACTTCACCAGTTCATGCCCATCTCGGGACTCCACCCAGCTGATGCCGAAATCCGACACCAGGAAACGGACCATGTGGTTGTCCCCGAGATTGGCCACGAACGAGGCGCCGGAACCGTTGAGGCCATCACCACAGACGTAGCAGCTGGCCGTCCAGCCTCGCTGCTGCAGGCAGGTGGCCAGGGCCTGCAGGCTCATGACCAGATCATTCACCACCGAGCGGTACTGCTCAGCGAGCCTGGGAAACATCACAAGACCCCATCGGTGCCCGAATCCTAAAGGTTTTCTTTGGATTTTGGGGAGGAGGCCCGTTCAGCCGTCCGCCAGGGTCCACCAGCCGGCGGCTGGACCGATGAAGCGCACGGTCACCCAGAACAGCACCAGGGCCGCGATCCCGATCCAGGCCCCTCGCGTGCTGAGGGCCACGAAACGGTCCGCCTGCTGGCGGCTGAAGGGCAACCAGGAGATCAGCCTCGGAGAGGTGTCCGTCGAGCCTGCAGCCTCGGCGGACCGGGGCTTGCTGGCCCGAGGCGGCAATCCCTGAGCGGCGCGGCGCTTCGCTTCCCCCATCGGCTCTGATGCCATCAACACCGCCCGAGGCTAGGGGCAGGCCGCGTCCCAGTTCAGCCGGGACGCAGACGCTGCAGCGCCACCCAGGGCTCCAGCGCCTCGAGCAGGGTGCCCCCCCAGCTCCTGCCCCTCAGCCTTCCATCGAGCACCGCCAACCTCCCTCCGCCGCGCCTCAGCCCCGCCACTCCTCGCTGCAGACGGTTGAGCGCCTCGGGCAACAGAAGCTCACGGAACCAGTCCCGTCCCGTTCTGCGCAGGGCCTCCACCCGGGCGGCCATCAGGGGATCCTCCAGGCTGGAGATCGGCAGCAGCCCCACCACCAGCTGGCACGGCTGGGGCAACCGCCGCTGCTGCTCCAGCCACCAGCTCCAGCGACAGCAGAGCACCCCGTTGCTCTCCGGCGCCGTCGTCTCATGGTCCACGCGGCTGCCGAACTCGGCCGCCAGGGCACTGGCCAACCCATGCCGCAGCTCCGCGTCATCCAGCAGCACCACGGTCAGACCGGCCTGACCCAGCACCAGCCTGCGGCCGTGATCCAGCAGATGGTCTGCATAGTCCGGACTGTTGGGCAACGGCTGCCCCAGCGGGGCATAGAGAGGCAGGGGGTCATTCAGGGGGGGATCCGCCAGCTCCAGCACCACCCGGGGCGTCAGACCCGGCAGCGTCTCCCCCCGCAGCGGCCCCATCGCCCCTCCGGTCCCCAGCTCCCCGGTCAGCACAGCCCCGCGCCCCACCAGCAGATCCGCCGCCGCGGCCAGGGGCTGCAGCGGCTGGCGATGCAGATGCCACTGCAGCAGGGCCGGATCGACGCTGGCCCATCCGGCCCAGTCCTCCCCTCCCACCTCCAGCCAGCGACTCCAGGGCGCCGGCAGCGGCTGGAGCAGCTTCAGCAGGTGCCTCAGGGGCGCCTCCTCCTCACTCGGCAGGGGCACCGGCCCGGGGGTCTGGCGCGGATGTCCAAGAACCCTCTCCGCCATCCGGGCCCTCAGGGCCAGCAGGCTGTCCTCAGCCGCAGGTTGGCAGCGCCTGAGGGCCTCCCAGTCCCCCGGCCTGATCTCCACGGCCATGGCCTGCCGCAGTTCCTGTTCCAGCAGCTCAGCCTCGGGGATCACCAGCTGGCGATCCCCCAGCGTCCCCTGCTGCCAGACCTGCAGCAGTTCGCCGTGGTTCAGCAGCCAGAGGGTCCGCGGCGGCGGTTGCTGCAGCCCCTCCCAACAGGGCAGATCCAGCCCCACCGCCCCCAGCCGGGGCCACTCCACCTGCAGCAGCCGGCGCCTCTGGCGATCGGTGATCACCAGGGCCAGGGGCTCCTCGCTCAGGGCCAGCGGCACCAGCAGGCTGATCCACCAGCTCGGATCCGTCCCCGGCGCCAGCCTCACCAGGGTGTGATCGGCTCGGCGCAGGCTGCGGGCCACCAGCCGGCTCAGCGTCAGGTGGTGCGGCCAGCGCGGCGCTCCCTCCCGCTGCAGCAGCAGCTTGAGCTGGTGGTGGGCACTGGCTTCCAGCATCGGCGGACTGTAGGAAGGGGGACCGCAGCGGATCGGCAGCGACGATGACAGCGCTCTGGCGGCAGCAGCCCGTGGGGATCGTGGGCCTGGGCCTGATCGGCGGCTCCCTGGGCCTCGACCTGCTCTCCCGCGGCGCCACGGTGCGCGCCCTGGTCCATCGCCCGGAGACCGCCGAGCGAGCCCGCCAGCGCCAGCTGGCCAGCACCATCAGCACCGATCCCTCCGTGCTGCAGGACTGCGCCGTGGTGGTGCTCGCCCTTCCCCTGGACCGGCTGCTTCAGCCCGGGCCGGAGCTGCTGTCCGCCCTGCCTCCCCAGGCGGTGATCACCGACGTCGGCTCCGTCAAACAGCCGGTGCAGGACTGCTGGCAACCCCTGCTGGGCGGGCGCTTCGTGCCCGGACACCCGATGGCAGGCACCGCCCAGGCCGGGGTGGAGGCGGGACAGACAGGGCTGTTCCACAACCGCCCCTGGGTGGCCACCCCCAGCGAGGCCACCGATCCGGCCTCCCTCTCCGCCGTGCGGGACCTGGCCGAGGCCGTGGGGGCCCGCTGGAGCTGCTGCCCGGCCGAGGCACACGACCGCGCCGTGGCCCTGATCTCCCACCTGCCGGTGCTGGTCAGCGCAGCCCTGCTGCAGACGGCCGATCGCTGCAGCGAGGGCGAGTCCTCCCTGGCCACGCTGGTGCGGACCCTGGCCTCCAGCGGCTTCGCCGACACCAGCCGCGTCGGCGGTGGCAATCCGGAGCTGGGCACCTTGATGGCCCGCTGCAACCGGGCAGCCCTGCTGCCGGCCCTGCACGCCTATCGCGACAGCCTGCAGCAACTGATCTCCCTGGTGGAGGAACAGCGCTGGCCGGAGCTGCAGGGGCAGCTCTCGGACTGCCAGGCGCTGCGGCCGGACTTTCTCTCGTCTCCCTGACTCCAGCGGGGCAGCCCCAGCCGCCCCCCTTCGGGCTGACCCGACAGACGCCGATGGGGTCTTCAGGGGCCGCTCCAGACGGCGAGGCCTGCTCCTGCCCTCAGGCTGACCCGTCAGGACCCGGTGGGGTCTGGTGGCGCAGCTCCAGGCGACGGCCCCGGCGCTCCAGCCACTGGCGGCTGACCATCAGCGCCGACTGGCTGACCCCCGCCGTGCCCTCCCCGGGGTGGATGGCGTCGCCGCAGAGCCACAGACCGTCCAGCGGCGTGCGACTGGCCAGGCCGAACGGCCCGAAGTTCCAGGGGGCCTGTCCCAGCCCTCCCACGTAGCCCCACGGCCTGCCGGTCCAGCGCTGCCAGCCCCGGGGGGTCGCCAGCTCGGCATGGAGCCAGTCTGCTGGCTCCAGCCCCAGCAGCCGCTGCAGGCCGGCCTGAATGCCCTGTCTGGCCTGCTGCTTGCGCTCCCGATAGGCCTGTCGCTCCAGGCCGAACCACTGCCGGGCCGGCGTGAACACGCTGGCGATGACGGTGGCCTGACCCTGCGGCGCCCGGCCGTCCCCTTCGCGACTGACGCTGACGAACAACGACCCCGGATCGGACCAGGCGAGCTGCAGATGGGGCGGGCAGTCGACGGGCAGCCTGGAGCGCGGCACCGCCCCGTAGAGCACCAGCGCGCCGCTGGGTTCCTCCAGGGCCTCCAGCCTCCGCCGGTAGCCCGGCGGCAGGGCCTCCCCGAGAAGGCGAGGCAGGTCCTGGGGCGGCAGGGTGAGGATCAGCTCCCGGGCCCGCAGCCGTTTCAGCGTCTCCCCCACCTGCACCTGCAGCTCCCAACCGTCCCCGGGGCGGGCGGGCGGACTGAGCCGCAGCAGGCGATGCCGCAGGCGCAGCTCCCCTCCATGACGCATCAGGGCCCGCTCCAGGGCCTGGCTGAGGGCCTGCATCGAGCCCTGCAGATGCCAGAGGCCCAGGGGGTCCTGCACCATCTGCAGCACCGTGGCTCCGTAGAGGGCCGCCGTGCGATCGGCCGGCTGCTGGGAGTAGAGCCGCAGCTGCAGATCGAGGAAGCGGCGCAGACGGCGACCGGATGGCCCCCGATCCGCGCCGCTCAGCCGTTGCAGATCGGCCATCGACGCCCCCACCAGCAGGCCGCTGGCGAGGTTGCCGGGACCGACGGCCGCCAGCAGCGCTCTCCAGTCCGCCAGCGAGCGGGCGGGCAGCACCGGATCGCGACCGGCGAAGGCCCAGTTGGCGCGATGCAGCCACTCGCACAGATCCCAGAAGCGCTCGCTGCCGGGGAAGCAGGCCTGGCGTTCGGCCCTCCACCGCTGCGGATCCCTCCAGATCCGGATCGGCGGCGATCCATCCTCCAGATCGACCACACAGCCGGGATCGAGCGGCGTGGCGGGGGGAAGGGGTTCGCCCAGATGGGACAAGAGTCTGGCGTGAATGCCTGCAGGCTCCAGGCCCGCCACCTGGGTCGCTCCCACATCGAAGGTCCAGGGACCGCGGCGGAAGGTGCCTGCGCAGCCTCCGCTCTGGTGGTGGGCCTCCAGCAGCAGCACCTCCACCCCCTGGCTGGCCAGCAGGGCCGAGGCCGTGAGTCCGGCGATGCCGGCACCGACGACGATCAGCTCATGGGTCTCGGGCAACCCCGGGCCCGCAGCCGCGGCGCAGCCCTCCCCGGGGCCAGGGGGCAGACCGTCCTGGGGACTGGCGGGCGATGCGGTGCCGATGACGACCTGACGGCAACGGGGCGCTGACCCTAGGGGGCCACCGGCGCCGGACGGCAGTGGTTCGGGCGGGGGCCGTCCAGCAACGGGCGACCTCCCTCAGGCGAAGATGGGGACCTCACCCGGCTCGACGATGGTTCAGGCCTCCGTTCCCTCCACCGCCGGTGCGCGCCAAGGCTCCTCCCTGGCCGACTGGTCCTGGAAGCGTCTGCTGTTCATCGGCTTCTGCGGCGGCCTGGCCTTCGGTCTCACCCACCGAGTGCTCAGCCTGCAGCTGGAGGTGCCCTGGAGCAGCACCCAGCCCTTCGGCGTCAGGGCCACCCCCGGCAGCAGCCTCGATTCGCTGCGCCAGCGTTTCGGCGCCGAGAGCCAGGCGATCCGTGGCGACCTCGACCTGATCGAACTGGAGCAGCAGCAGAAGCGCGAACGGTCCGAAGAGCAGCGGCGGCTCGAGCGCCTTGAGGCCGAGGACCGCGAGCGGCGTGAACGGGAGCAGCGGGAGCTGGAGCAGACCAACCAGGCCATCCCCCAGGACCTGCCTCCTGAACTGACCTCCCCCGCCCCGCCGGATCCCACCCTCGATCTGCCTCCCGAACCGGCCCCCCCTCCGGCTCTTCCGGCCAACCCCACCCCCTGATCCGTCGGCTGATCTGCCACAGTTCGGCTCAGAGCTGCATTGGCTGATGGCTGCGCCGCAATCCCTGCTCCAGGCCGCCGCGATCCGGCTGGTGGCCCGCCTGGGCAGTGGCCTGGCCGATTCGGCGGCCACCCTGGCCGTCCTGGCACAGGATGCTCCAGCCCGACTGCAGCAGGAACTGAGCTTGTTCTGGGAAGAGGTGGAACAGGAAGCGGAGCGGCTGGAGCGGCCGGATCAGGACAGTCCGCAGCCTTCGGCGGCCCCAGCCCCGGCGGGTGATCCCCAGGATCAGATCGATGCCCTGCGGGCCCAGGTGGCCGGTCTCTGCCGCCGGCTGGAAGCCCGCGCCCAGGGCCCGTCCTGATGGAGTCGGCCTTCCGCATCTCGCGGCCGTGGTCGCGGCTGGCCCGGCAGCTGCGCATCTGGCTGCTGGCGTTGCAGCTGCTCGGGGGCCTCTGGTGGGATGGCCAGGCCTGGACCTATCCGGGGGGCGTCACGCCGGAGCGGCGGGCGGGCCGCCAACGGCGGCGGGCCCGCTGGCTCACCCGGCAGTTCCTGGGGCTCGGATCGGCCTTCATCAAGCTGGGCCAGCTGTTGTCCGCCCGGCCGGATGTGCTTCCGGCGGACATGGTCGAGGAGCTGTCCCAGCTGCAGGACCGGGTGCCGTCCTTCGCCTTCGACCGGGTGCAGGAGATCCTCGAGCAGGAGCTGGGGGAACGGCGGGCCGAGATCATCGACCTGGAGGTCGACCCCCTGGGCTCCGCCAGCCTGGCCCAGGTGCACCGCGCCAGCCTGCGCAGCGGCCGTCAGGTGGTGTTCAAGGTGCAGCGCCCCGGGCTGGAGCGGCTGTTCCGCCTCGACCTGGAGGTGCTGCAGCAGGTGGCGGCTGCGGTGCAGCGCCACCCCCGCTGGGGCCGCGGTCGCGACTGGATCGGCATCGCCAAGGAATGCCGGCGGGTGCTGCTGCGGGAACTGGATTTCCGCCTGGAGGCCGAACACGCGGCCCGCTTCCGCCAGCAGTTTCTCGATGACCCCGGCATCCGCATTCCCTCGGTGGTGTGGGAGCTCAGCTGCCGCCGGGTGCTGTGTCTGGACTACGTGCCGGGCATCAAGATCAATGACCGCTCGGCCCTGCTCGCCGCCGGAATCAACCCCTCCAGCGTGGCCGAGAAAGGGGCGGCCAGTTATCTGCAACAACTGGTGCGATTCGGCTTCTTCCATGCCGATCCGCACCCGGGCAATCTGGCCGTCGCCAGCGACGGAGCCCTGATCTACTACGACTTCGGGATGATGGGTCAGCTGCCTCCGCAGCTGCGTTCCCGCCTGGGTCGCATGGTGCGCTGCGCCGCCTCCCGCGACGCCTCGGGCCTGGTGGAGGAGCTGCAGCAGGCCGGGCTGATCGCCTCCGGCATCGACACGGGGCCGGTACGGCGGCTGGTGCGGCTGATGCTGAACGAAGCGTTGACCCCGCCGTTCTCGGCCAATGTGATCGAGAAGCTCTCCGCCGACCTCTACGACCTGGTCTACGGCCAGCCGTTCCGCCTGCCTCCGGAGCTGATCTTCGTGATGCGGGCCCTCTCCACCTTCGAGGGCGTCGGCCGCAGCCTCGATCCGGGCTTTAGCCTGGTGTCCATCGCCCGCCCCTACCTGCTGCCCCTGATGACCGCCAGCGGTAATGGCCCGAACGATCTGATCAACGAACTGACCCGCCAGGCGGCGGATGTGGGCAGTCGCGCCCTCGGCATTCCGCGGCGGATCGATGAGAGCCTGTCGCGCATCGAGCAGGGGGATCTGCAGGTGCAGATCCGGGCCGGTGAAACCGACCGCCTGCTGCGCCGTCTGGCCCTGGCCCAGCAGAGCGCCGGGCAGGCCTTCCTGCTGGGGGGGCTTGCGGTGGCGGCAGCCCTGCTGGCCGCCAGCAGCCGGCCGGCACTGACGGCCGTGCCCCTGCTGCTGGGGCTGCCGGTGGGACTGACCTGGTTGAAGCTGCAGACCCGACTGCGGCGGGATGGTCGCCTCGAACAGTTCCAGAGCAGCCCCTGAAGCGGCATGCTGTGGCGGCTGCTTCCCGTCACGGCGATGGATCTCCAGGCTCTTCTGCACGGCTTCGACCCGGTTCAGGCCGTGTCGCTGGTCGGGGCCACGATGCAGCTGGCGGTCTACGCCCTGATGCAGGTCGGCAGGTTGGCCAGTTCCAGTTATCCGTATCAGCTGGCCAATGTGATCGGGTCGTTCCTGATGACGATCGTGGCCACGATCAACCATGAATATGGCTTCATCCTGATGGAGGCCGTCTGGTTCCTCACCTCCGCCTACGGCCTGGTGCGCCTGATCCAGTCCCGTCCGGACCCCGCGTCCGCCAGCTGAGGGGCCTCCGGGGATGACGGCCCAGCATCGGCTTCTGATCGCAGCGCTGCTGACCCTGCTGTTTGCCCTGCTGCCGTGGCCCCCGGCCGCCGCCCTGGCGGCACTGCTCACGCTGCTGCAGGCGGGCCAGCTGCTGCTCCCCTCGCTGCAGCGGCTGCTGCAGTCCTGGCGGCAGCCGCTGGTGCTGCCCCTGTGGCTGACGGTGCTGATCACGGCCCTGGCCCTGGTGGTGTTCCTCTCCAACAGCGGCCTGGCCGGAGCGTGGGGCCGGGAGCTGTGGCGCCAGCTGGAGCTGCGGGGGTCGCTGCTGAGCGATCTCTCCCAGGTGGCGATCGCCCTGCTGGCGCTGATGGTGACCCTGCGCCAGTTCTCGGTGGAGCGGGTGATCTTCAAGGAGCTGAATCTGATCACCCAGGCCCAGCTGGTGGACAACTTCATCCAGGGCGTCTCCGAGATGATCAGCGACGGGGACGGCTTTCTGGAGGACTGGCCGCTGGAGCGGATGCTCGCCGAAGGGCGTCTCGCCGCTCTGCTGGCCACGGTCGACCCCGCGACCCGGGCCCGACTGCTGCGCTTCCTGTCCCACTCGAATCTGCTCACCCCGCTGCAGCGGGACCAACGGGTGGGGCGACCGATGCTGGATGGGCAGGGGATGTATCTGGTGGACCGGGCCACGGGTACGCCCGTGGTGCAGTTGCGTCAGCTGCTGATCGGGGCCGACCTGGCGGGGACTGATCTGAGCGGAGTGGACTTCAACGGGGCGGACCTCAGCGGCTCGGACCTGAGCGGCACCAATCTGCGGGGCGCCAATCTGGCCGCCACCAACCTGACGGGCACGAATCTGGAGGGGAGCAACCTGCAGGGCGTCCGCTTCTTCTACGGCAGCATCGACACTGTTTCTCCGGCGCACGGCGAGGAGGCGATGGAGCTGGAGAGCGGTCGCGGCACGGGGGCGATCCTGCGGCGCACCCGACTGGCCGGCAGCCATCACCTGGCCCCCGAGCAGAGGGCTTACCTGGAGCGCTGGAAGGGCGGCGAATTCCGCAGCTGAAACCCCGACCGTGGCGGCGGACAGCGGCCCGGTGACAGTCAACGAAGCGGGGAGATCGGCCTGCGACGCGCTCAGGCGAAGAGGATCACACCCAGGGCGACCAGGGACAGGGTGACCAGAGCCACAAGGATCGGGCAGGCCCGCACGACCCCCAGCAGGGTGATCGAACGGGGCAGCCCCAGGGCCTCCTTGACCTCATTCATGAAGCCGTCCACCGTGCGGACGAAGGCAGCGAATGGAGAGGGGGAACGGGTCATGGGGACGAGGGGACGCATCCACGCTTTCGCAGGTACATGTTGTCATCAGCCTGCTGCCAGGTCTGCTCCAGGGTGTGGGAACCATTGCTGATCGCCCCTCCGATCGAGGCGCGGATCTCGGCCTCCCGCAGGGCCGCCTGCAGACGCTCGATCACCAGCTCCAGCTCATCCACCGCCGCCGCGGTGATCAGCACGGCGAACTCATCGCCTCCCACGCGGGCCAGCAGATCGGAGGAGCGCAGGGCCGCGGTGAGAGCGCCGGCGGTCTTCTGCAGGATGAGATCGCCGTAGTGATGCCCCCTGAGATCATTGATCTGTTTGAACTCATTGAGATCGACAACGATCAGTCCGTAGACATCGCCGTAGCGCTGCCGATGGGATTCCGCCGCCGCGAGAGCCTCATCCCAGGCGCGCCGATTGGACACCTTGGTCAGGCCATCGGTGCGACTTTCCTCGGCCAGGGCCTGATTGAAACGGCGCAGCTTCAGCTGGGAATTGCGACTGATCAGCACAACGACAGCGGTGCCCAGCAGGCCCATCAGAAACACGGCGGCAGCGACCCTGCGGCAGGAGCGGGCCAGCAGGTGATGATCCACCGCGAAATGGGCCACCAGCAGCCGGTTGGCGAAGGGGATCACGCGCAGGGCCGTCAGGCCGGCATGGTTCTCGTCGTGGGCCTCGGCCTGCTGCAGCCAGGTCCTGAGCATTGGATCGGAGCCCTGCGGCGGCAGGAGCTCCAGGTGACTGGTGAGGAACCCATCCCCCTTGCCGAGCAGCAGATTGGAGGAGAGCCGGCTGGGGCCACCGCGCTCCAGCTGCATCAATCGGCGCAGTGCCACCAGGCCGAAGGTGAGCCGCCTGTCGCCGCCCAGC
This sequence comes from Synechococcaceae cyanobacterium, assembly GCA_035285905.1. Taxonomy (GTDB): domain Bacteria; phylum Cyanobacteriota; class Cyanobacteriia; order PCC-6307; family Cyanobiaceae; genus Cyanobium. Next base: position 1,183 of record JAYKJA010000116.1, on the reverse strand, counting down.
TGCCACGGGCCATAGAGCAGGGCATAGGAGCCGCGGACCTGCCCGTGGCCCGGAACAGCCCCAGGGGAAGCGGGGCGATCCAACGAATAGATCCGCACATTGGCGGGATGGAGGCTGTGGGTGTACGCCGCGCAGGCATGGCGTCCCGAGGCGGGCCCGATGGCGCCCGCCGGCTGGGAGGGCGACTGGGGGGGATCGACCAGGGGAAGCCTGCGCAGCAGGGAGAGGACCGCAGCCTGGTCCATGCCGCGGAGATGCAGGTCATCCAAGCCGCCGCGGCTGAGGTTGAACACCCCGAAGCCGTGCCCCATGTCCGCGTGATCGGCCTCTGCGCGATCCCAGGCGTGGCGGCCGACCACGCTGTCGACCGTGGCCAGGGCCATGCCGGCCATCAGTCGATTGATCGCCGAGCAAGTGGCCTGGGCGTGCTGTGTGACCACGGCCGCAGCCACCTCCTCCACCTGTTCATGCAACAGGCCGTAGGTGGTGGCCGCCGCCGCGGCGCTGAGGCCGAGGCCGATGGAGCCCAGGGCGAGGCAAAGCTTGCTGCAGCCGGTGGCTCGCCGCAGGCTGCGCTGAAACCGAACAAAACGATTCGGTGAATATCGCGGCTTTGTGCGGGAAACCACCTGCGAAACCAATCCCCTCAATAACGGGGAAGGACCCGCAGATTACGCATGGGCAGAGAAGCTGTCAGCCACCCGAAGCCGGCGCATCAGCCGGCTCAGCTGCGACCGCGGGGGCCGCGATCATCAGCGCCGGCGTAGACCGCCTGGCTGCCGAGCTCCTCCTCGATCCGCAGCAGCTGGTTGTACTTGGCGACCCGATCGGAGCGGCTGAGGGAACCGGTCTTGATCTGACCGGCGCGGGTGGCCACCGACAGATCGGCGATGGTGGTGTCCTCCGTCTCGCCGCTGCGGTGGCTGATGACACTGGTGTAGCCGGCCCGGCCGGCCAGGTCGATCGCCTGCAGGGTTTCGGTGAGGGAGCCGATCTGGTTCACCTTGATCAGGATCGAGTTGGCCACGCCCAGATCCAGGCCGCGCTGGAGGCGGCTGGTGTTGGTCACGAACAGGTCATCGCCCACCAGCTGCACGGTGCTGCCGAGCTTGTCGGTGAGCAGCTTCCAGCCGTCCCAGTCGTCCTCGGCCACGCCGTCCTCGATCGAGACGATCGGGAAGCG
>JAYKJA010000115.1:0-2850 GCA_035285905.1 Synechococcaceae cyanobacterium | reverse complement strand
GACCTATCTGGAAAAGAGTTACTGCAAGACCGCCTCGTTGATTGCGAACAGTGCCCGAGCCACCGGCGTGCTCAGCGGCCTGCCGGAGGCCCAGCTCGACCAGCTCTACCGCTTCGGCCGCCAGCTGGGCCTGGCGTTCCAGGTGGTGGACGACATCCTCGACTTCACCGGCAGCGACCAGCAGCTGGGCAAGCCGGCCCCCAGCGACCTGGCTTCCGGCTACCTCACCGCTCCGGCCCTCTACGCCCTGCAGGAGAGGCCCCAGCTGGCGCGGCTGATCGAGCGGGAGTTCAACGAGGAGGGAGACCTGGAACTGGCCCTGGAGCTGGTGCGCGGCTGTGAGGCGATCCCACGCTCCCGGGCCCTGGCCGAAGGCTTCGCCCGGCAGGCTTACGAGGCCCTCGACTGGCTGCCCCCCTCCGAACCGCGCAGTGCCCTGCGTGCCCTGCCGGAGTTCGTGCTCAGCCGCCTCTACTGAAGTCGGTTCCCGGCCTGACGCCCAGTTTCGAGCAGACGGGGGCCTCGGATTGCTGCGCTGTCGCTTGTCGCTGTCCCAGGCAGGTTCCACAGACCCGGACGTCTAGGAGTCCTGCAGCCCCCAGGTTCTCGATCGCGTTTCGAGGGGCAACCCCCTCTGACTGCGGTCTGCAACCTTTGCCCTCTCCCCCTAGAGGGCCACCTGGGTGAGCGAATCCAGCAGGTCCACCCCCGCTGGGAAGGTCTCGTCGGCGGTGGCCCCGCTGCGCAGCACATGCACCCGACACCCCGCCGCCGCCGCCGCCTGGGCCCCGGCCGGGGAATCCTCGAAGGCCCAGCAGGCCCGCGGGTCCACCCCAAGCCGATCCGCGGCCAGCAGGAAGACATCCGGGGCGGGTTTGCCGGCCCGCAGCTCGGGATCATCGCCGTGGACGCGGGTGGTGATCAGGGACAGCCAGGGGTGGGGGGCCGCCTTGAGGTTCACCGCCGGGGCGGAGCTGCTGGTGGCCAGGGCCATCGGCAGGGCCAGAGTGGCGCAGCGCCGCACCAGTGCTTCTGCGCCCGGCATGGCCGGCGCCCGGGCCAGCAGCCGTTCGGCGATCGGCTGACGCACCGCCAGCAGGGCCTGCGGCCCGTCGCAGGTTCCGCCGTTGGCGGTGATCCAGCTGTGCACCAGGGCGGCACAGTCGAGGCGGCGCCGTCCCCGCAGCTGCAGCAGCCGGGCGGGGTGCAGCTCCAGGCCGAAGGCGGCGGCGGCTTCCTGCCAGGCACGGGCATGCAGCGGTTCGGTGTCGAGCAGCAGACCGTCAAGGTCGAACAGGCAGGCGGCGGGCTGGACCATGAATCCAGCATGCCGGTTGGCCCCGCCAGCCTCGCCGCGGCCCGGCCTGCGGGCGGCTGATCAGCTGTCGCCGGCGCCCTCGGGGTCCGGGTCCTCCAGGGTGGTCTCCAGCGTGGTCAGCAGCAGCACCATGGCGGTGCCGCGGTCGAGGTCGCGGCCCTGCACAGCCGCGATCCAGGCGCGGCAGAGCCCCTCGATCTGGCGATAGAGGCTGTTGGCGCGGCGCAGATCCTCCATCACCCGCTCAACGCCGGCATCGTCGGTGTCCAGCGGGACCCCGACGACGTAGCGCAGGCCATCGTCGCCCGTGTAGCTCAGCTGGCCGGCGGCATCCAGGCTGGGGGCCGCGTGGGGAGTGATCGGTTGATCGTCGGCCATGGCCGCAGGACCTCATGCCCACTCCATCCCTAGACAACGGCGCCGCCTTTGCCAAGCACGATCAGCAGGGCTGATCAGAGAGGCCGGCCCGCAGGGGGCGATCCGAACCGCCAGCGCAGCATTCCGCCTGGTGAACAGGCATGTCAGCCGCGGGCCGGGGCCGGGACCCCTGGCTTGAATGCCTGCGACCGGAGTGCGGATCCGCCGCCAACCCAGCCAGCGATGACCGAAGCACAGCAGGCCACGATCGAATCGGTGCTGCAGGAGGGCCGCAGCTTTGCCCCGCCGGAGGCGCTGGCGGCCCAGGCGCGCTTCGGCTCACTCCAGGCCTATCGGGAGCTGGTGGCCCGGGCCGATGCCGATCCGGAGGCTTTCTGGGGTGATCTGGCCCGCCAGGAACTGCACTGGTTCACGCCGTTTCACACCGTTCTGGACTGGAGCGATCCTCCCTTCGCCCGCTGGTTCGAAGGCGGCACCACCAACCTCAGCTTCAACTGCCTCGATCGCCATCTCGACGGTCCCCGCGCTGACAAGACGGCCCTGATCTGGGAGGGAGAGCCTGGCGATACCCGCACCTTCACCTACCGCCAGCTGCATGCTGAGGTCTGCAGGGCCGCCCATGCCCTGCGGGCCCTGGGCATCGGCAAGGGCGACCTGGTGGCGCTTTATATGCCGATGGTGCCCGAGGCCGCCATCGCCATGCTGGCCTGCGCCCGCATCGGCGCCCCCCACTCAGTGGTGTTCGGCGGGTTCTCGGCCGATGCGCTGCGCGATCGCCTGATCGATGGCGAAGCCAGGCTGGTGATCACCGCCGACGGCGGTTTCCGCAAGGACAAGCCGGTGACCCTCAAGCCGGCGGTCGATGAGGCCCTCGCTGCCAACGGCGGGGCCCCCAGCGTCGAGCATGTGCTCGTGGTGCGGCGCCTCGACGGAGCGGCAGGCGACTGCGCCATGCAGGAGGGGCGCGATGTGTGGTGGCACGACCTGGTGGAGGGCCAGAGCCCTGACTGCCCGGCGGAGCCGATGGCCAGCGAGGACCGGCTGTTCGTGCTCTACACCTCCGGCTCCACCGGCAAGCCCAAGGGGGTGGTGCACACCACCGCCGGCTACAACCTCTGGGCCCACCTCACCTTCCAGTGGATCTTCGACATCCG
>JAYKJA010000114.1:0-62597 GCA_035285905.1 Synechococcaceae cyanobacterium | reverse complement strand
CCCGCAGCGGCAGCCCCGAGCGCCGCGGTCCCCAGGGCGCCACGGCCAATCGCCGTCCCGCCGTCAACAAGGTGGTCCACTCCGACAACGTCGACAGCGAAGCACCCGATCCCCGCTGGGCCGGTGAGCTGGCCAAGCTCAAGTCGCTTCTGGCCAACCAGACCGTCGGCGTCTGAGCGATTTGTCGGTCCCGATCGAAGCCGACTGGATCTGGAACGGGCAGCGCATCCGCTGGTCCCGTTGTGGAGACCCTGCCGCTCCGGCGGCGGCTCTGCTGATTCACGGCTTCGGAGCCAGCCTGCGGCACTGGCGTCACAACCAACCGGTTCTGGCCGAGCAGGTCGAGGTGTATGCCCTCGATCTGCTCGGCTTCGGCGCAAGCGACAAACCCCGCTCGCGGCTGGCCGATGAGCCAGCGGAGCCCGGCGCCGTGGCCTATGGATTCGATCTCTGGGCCAGCCAGGTGGTGGATTTTCTGGAGTCCCGCGGGCTGCTCCCCGAGCCCGAGGCCGCTGGAACCACTCCGGCCGGGGCGCATGGCAGGCCCCTGCACCTGATCGGGAACTCCATCGGCGGGGTGGTGGCGCTCAATGCGGCACGCCTGCTGCAGGAACGGGGGGCTGCTCCCGCCCAGGTGGTGTTGATCGACTGTGCCCAGCGCACCCTCGATGACAAGCGCGTGGCGGCACTGCCCAGCTGGGAGCGGGCCGGCAGGCCGCTGCTCAAGCAGGCCGTGCGGCAGCGTTGGCTGCTGGCACCGCTGTTCCGCCTGCTGGCCCGGGAGCCGATGGTGCGGGCCGTGCTGCGTCAGGCCTACCCCAGCGGCGCGAACGTCGACGCGGAGCTGCTGGAGCTGCTGCTCACCCCGGCGCGGGAGGCCGGAGCGCTGGAGAGCTTCCGAGGCTTCGTCAACCTGTTCAACGACCGCCTCGCTCCCGAGCTGCTGGCCCAGCTCACCCTGCCGGTGCGCATGCTGTGGGGGGCCCGGGACCCCTGGGAGGATCCCGCCGAAGCGCGCCTCTGGGCCGACACCTATGGCTGCGTCCGGGAGCTGCAGGTGCTGGAGGGCCTGGGGCATTGCCCCCACGACGAGGCTCCCGAACGGGTCAACCCGATCCTGCAGCGCTGGCTGCAGCTCGCCGCCGGAAGCTGAGAGCGCCGCCGGCGGGTGCTGGCCGGGGGTTCAATGCACCTGGGCCAGCAGGAACGAGAAGGGCAGATCCAGCAGCTTGCCCGCCGTGGGTACATAGGCCCTGCGATTGAACACGTCGTAACCGTGCCGCTCGATCACATCGAGGATGCCGCGGTAGAGGCGCAGGGAGGTCCACACCGGCCAGCGGGCATCGGCCGAAAGCCAGCGCACCCCGGCCTCGGAGCGCCGGAACCAGCTGCGGGCCCGCTCCAGCTGAAAGGCCATGAGCGAGCGCCAGGCATCGTTGACGGTGCCGGCCATCAGCTCAGACTCGGAATAGCCGAAACGCTGCAGATCCTCCTGCGGAAGATAGATGCGCCCGCGCCCCCGATCCTCCCCCACATCCCGCAGGATGTTGGTGAGCTGGTTGGCGATCCCAAGCGCCAGGGCCGCGTCGGTGGGATCGGGACACGCGCTCCAGGGAGCGGTGGTGTAAGCCGGATCGACACCCATCACGGCCTGGGTCATCAGCCCGACCGTGCCGGCGACGCGATAGCAGTAGAGACGCAGCTGCTCGAAGTCGGCATAGCGATGCAACTGCACATCCATGCGCTGCCCCTCGATCATGTCGAGGTAGGCCTGCAGCGGCTGGGGGAAGCGGGAGAGGGTGTCGACCATCACCTGGTCGAGGCCATCCTGCACCTCCCCCCGGAAGAAGCCGCGGGTGCGCTGTTCCCAGGCATCAAGGCGCTCGAGCAGCTGGCCAGCCGGGAGCTCCTGGGCCTCGGGGCTGTCCATCAGCTCGTCGGTGCGGCGGCACCAGACGTAGATGGCCCAGATGGCCCTGCGCTTGGAGGGAGGCAGCAGCAGGGTGCCCAGATAGAAGGTCTTGGCCCAGTGCGCAGTCTCGCGGCGGCAGACCTCGTAGGACTGCTCGAGGGAGGGCAGGGCGGCCAGCGAACTCATACGACCGCCAGGTCCGCTGCCGCCGGCCTGGAGCTGCCGGACAGCCAGCCGGACACCGCATCCGCGCACAGACGACCGCTGAGCACGGCGCCTTCCATGGAGGCGAGGTAGCGCTGCATGGTGTAGTCCCCGGCCAGGAAGAAATTGGCGATGGGGCTGGTCTGGTCGGGACGCAGCTGCTGGCAACCGGGAACGGTCTTGTAGACGGAGAGAGGAGTCTTGACGATCACCGATTTGCGCACCCTGGCGGGATCATCACCGCTGAAATGGGTCGGGAACAGGCGCTGCAGCTCCGTCAGGGTGGCCGCGAGAATCTCCTCGTCGGGGCGGCCGATCCAGTCCCTGGCCGGCGCGAACACCAGCTCCAGCATCGAACGGTCGGGATCCTCGTACTCGCGGCAGGTGTTGCTCATGTCGGCGTAGACGCTGAGCAGGTCGCTGCGGCTGAACAGCAGATGGTCGATGTCAGTGAGCTTGCGATCGAACCAGATGTGGATGTTGATCACCGGCACACCATTGAGCCCCTCCAGTTTGCTGAAGTAAGGGAGCTGCTTCCAGGGCTCGGGCAGCAGCAGCTTGAGCGGATCGACCGGCAGGGCGCTGACGAAGGCATCGGCCTCGACCTGCTGGGGCTCGTTGCCGCGGATGCCGGCGATGCGGAAGGAGGCGACGCTGCCGTCCTCCTGCAGGCAGATCTCCCGCAGAGGGGCATTGAGATGCACCTCGCCGCCCCGGGCGCGGATGTAGTCCACCATCGGCTGGCAGAGGCGCTGGGGAGGATTGCCGTCGAGGAAGGCCATGCGTGAGCCGTCGCTCTCCTGCAGGAAGCGGTTGAGCGCGGTCAGCACCACGGTGCTGGAGATCTCATCGGGATCGATGAAGTTGAGGGCCTTGCTCATGGCAATGAACACCTCATCATTGACGCGTTCGGGAATATTGTGCAGCTTCAGCCACTCAGTCCAGCTGTATTGATCACAGGCCTCCACGTAGTCCTGGCCGCGCAGCATGGCGGGAACGAGACCGAGACCGAAGGCGATTTTCTCGGGCCAGGTCAACATGTCATTGTTGCCCAGAATGGCTGCAACGCCATTGAACGGAGCCGGGATGTCGGGGAAGTCGAAGCGGCTGTAGGTGCCGGGCACGTCCCGCTGATTGAAGATCATCGAGTGGCTCTTCCACTGCAGGCGATCCTCGATGCCGAGTTCGGCGAAGAGACGGCGCATATTGCGGTAGGCGCCGAAAAAGATGTGCAGGCCGGTCTCGTACCAGTCACCGTCGGCGTCCTGCCAGGCGGCCACCTTGCCGCCGAGAACGTCCCGGGCCTCGTAGACCAGCGGCGTATGGCCAGCGTCACAGAGGTATTTGGCGCAGGCGAGGCCTGCGAGCCCGGCTCCGGCGATGGCGACGCGCATGGGGACCATGGAAGGTGGGGGCAACCTTATCCGCCGCCGGCCTCGCTCGCTGGCTGGCTGCCTAGAGTCCACCGACGGACAGCGCCCCTACGGCGGGCATCCCCATGGACGACACCCTGCTCAAATCGACCACCCGCCACATCCGGCTGTTCACCGCCAGGGTCGAGGACGGGGACCTGGTGGCCGACGACGGGCAGCTCACCCTCGACCTCGATCCCGACAACGAGTTCCTCTGGGATCAGGCGGCGGTCAGCAAGGTTCAGGACGCCTTCCGCAGTCAGGTCTCGGCCCATGCCGGAGCGGACCTCAACGACTACACCCTGCGCCGCATCGGCTCGGAGCTCGAGGGCGTGATCCGCCAGATGCTGCAGGCCGGCGAGCTGCAGTACAACCCAGCCTGCCGGGTGCTCAACTACTCCATGGGACTTCCCCGCAGCCCCGAATCCCTGTGACACGCTCCGGTCCCGGTCGCTACGACAGCCGCAACCGTCCCGACGGCCGCAACAGCCGGTCCGAACGGGATGACCGTTACGGCTGGGGTGAAGGGGCCGAGCGATCCCGTCGCGGCGCCCCCTCCCGCGACCGGGACGAGGAGGACGAGTTCTACGGCAGTCAACGCCGCCGACCTGCCGACCCGCGTCGCCCGGAGAGCGGCGGCCGCGGCGGCGGCCCCGGCAGCGGCGGCCCTGGCAGCGGCGGTCCCGGTGGCGGTGGCGTGCAGTTCAACACCGCCACCATCGCGGTCCTTGCCGGGGTCCTGGTGGTGGGCATCGGCATCGGCACAGCGGTGTCGAGCAACACCGCCGGAGATCAGGGGAACATCGCCAGCAGCCAGCAGCTGGACATGGCGGTGCCCGATCCGGAGTTCTGCAAGCAGTGGGGCGCCAGCGCCTTCGTGATGGACATCGAGCTGTACACCACGATGAACCCCAGCAGCAGCTTCGTCACGCAGCCCACCCTGCAGCCGGGCTGTGTGATCCGGCGCGAAAACTGGGCCGTGCTGCAGAAGGAGGGAGCGGTGACCGCCGAGCAGATGCGCCAGTGCAAGCAGCGCATGAACACCTTCGCCTACATCGGTTCCGTCCGCGACAAACCGATCGTCCGCTGCGTCTACCAGACGGACATCAGCGGCAACCGCTTCCAGACCCCCGGGGTGGCCGGAGCCGCCAACGACTCCGTCGGCCTCACCCCCGAAGCGGATCAGTTCTGACCCCGTTCCCGCTCAGGACGCCATCTCGGCGCCGACCCCCGGGGCGGGTGCCGGCTGACGCAACGGGCTGTCGGGGCTGGCGAACACCGGCAGCACCTCGCGGCGGAAGGCATCCGCCGCCCGCGAGCAGTAGCGGGCGGGATGGCTGATCAGCTTCAGCTGGCGGCGCACCATCAGGTCGGCGACCTGGGGACGGATCAGGCTGCCCGCCGCCAGTTCCCGCTCGATCGACACGACCGGCAGGAAGGCCGCCCCCAGGCCGGCCTGCACCGCGTTCTTGATCGCCTCGAAGGAGTTGAGCTCCATCTCGATCTTGATCCGCCCGGTGTCGAGCTTGGAGCGGACCAGCAGCTGATCGACCATCTTGCGGGTTGTGGACTGGGCATCGAGACAGACGAAGCCGAGTCGGTAGAGGTCGTCCTTGGTCAGCTCCGGCAGCCGGGCCAGGGGATGCTTCGGCGGCAGCACCAGGGCCAGCTCGTCATTGGCGTAGGGGATGACCTGCAGCAGATCGTTGAGATCGGCAGGCAGTTCGCCGCCGATGATCGCCAGATCCACCTGGCCATTGGCCACGCTCCAGCCCGTGCGGCGGGTGCTGTGCACCTGCAGCTGCACCGACACGTCCGGATACTTCTGGCGGAACAGACCGATCATGCGCGGCATCAGGTAGGTGCCGGTGGTCTGGCTGGCGCCCACGATCAGCGAACCGCCGCGCAGGTTGTGCAGGTCATCCAGGGCCCGGCAGGCCTCCTGGCACTGGCTGAGGATCCGGTCGCAATAACTCAGCAGCAGGTGGCCGGCCTCGGTCAGCTGGGCCTTGCGACCGCCGCGATCGAACAGGGAGACGTCGAGCTGCTTCTCCAGGTTCTGGATCTGCAGGCTGACCGCCGGTTGGGTGACGTAGAGGCTGTCGGCGGCTTTCTTGAAGCTGCCCTCGCTGGCGATGGCCCGCAGGATGCGCAGCTGGTCGAGGGTGAAGGGCAGATCCGCCATGGGTGAGCCCTGGGGCCAGAACTGGCTTGCAGGGCCGACTCTAGGAGCGCTGACCGGTGGTCAGAATCAGCCGTCACAACTGCCGACACGGACGCATGCCCTCGCCTGACACCGCCACGCTCCACCACAGCAGTGCGGTGATGCTGGCCCTGCTGCTGGGCTTCGCCGTGATCCACAGCGGCGGGGCCTCCCTGCGCAGCTGGGGGGAGGAGCGCATCGGCGCCCGGGCCTGGCGGCTGCTCTTCGCCGGGGTGAGCATCCCGTCCGCCGTCGTGGTGATCGGGTACTTCCTGGCCCACCGCTACGACGGCCTGCGCCTCTGGAACCTGCAGGACCGCCCCTGGATCGTGCCGCTGGTCTGGGCAGGCACCGCGGTGAGCTTCCTGTTCCTCTACCCGGCCACCTACAACCTGCTGGAGATCCCGGCCGTGCTCAGGCCCCAGGTGCGTCTCTACGCCACGGGGATCATCCGCGTCAGCCGCCATCCCCAGGCCGTGGGTCAGGTTCTCTGGTGCGCCACGCACCTGCTCTGGATCGGCAGCAGCTTCATGGTGGTCACCTGCCTCGGGCTGATCGCCCACCACCTGTTCGCGGTGTGGAACGGCGACCGGCGCCTGGCCCGGCGCTTCGGCCCGGCCTTCGAGGAGCTCAGGGCCAGCACCTCAGTGCTGCCCTTCCGGGCCGTGCTCGACGGGCGTCAGACCCTGATCTGGTCGGAATTCCTGCGCCCTGCCCAGCTGGGCATCGCCATCGCCGTGGGGGTGTTCTGGTGGGCCCACCGCTTCATCGGGCTGGCCGCCGTCAGCTTCGCGCGCACGCCGCTGGCCCACTGGCTGGGCTGAAGCGCCCATCGGCAGGCCGCCACACAGGGCGGGCATGCCACCGGGGCTGCCTACACTCGCTCCAGCCATGAGCGCAGCATGCCCTCCGCCGCAGAAGTTGCCTGGTTGATCCCGGTGCTTCCCCTGCTCGGCGCCGCCCTGAGCGGCCTCGGACTGCTGACCTTCAGCCGCACCGTCAACCGGCTGCGCAAACCCGTGGCCCTGCTGCTGATCAGCTGCGTGGGAGCGGCCGCCGTGCTGAGCTTTGCGGTCCTGGCCCAGCAGCTGGCCGGGGCCGGCCCCACGGAGGTGCTGTTCGACTGGGCCAGTGCCGGCAGTTTCAACCTGCAGATGGGCTACCGGGTGGATGCCCTCGGGTCCGTGATGCTGGCCCTGGTCACCACCATCGCCCTGCTGGTGATGGTCTATTCCGATGGCTACATGGCCCACGACAAGGGCTATGTGCGCTTCTTCACCTATCTGGCCCTGTTCAGCAGTTCCATGCTGGGCCTGATCATCCGCCCCAACCTGCTCGAGATCTACGTCTTCTGGGAGCTGGTGGGCATGTGCTCCTACCTCCTGGTGGGCTTCTGGTTCGACCGGGACGGAGCCGCCAACGCGGCCCAGAAGGCCTTCGTCGTCAACCGCGTCGGCGATTTCGGCCTGCTGCTGGGCATCCTCGGTCTGTTCTGGGCCACCGGCAGCTTCGGGTTCGAGGAGATCGGCAGCCGCCTGCAGGAGGCGGTCGGGGCCGGAGCTCTTCCCGCCGGTGTGGCTGTGGTGCTGTGCCTGCTCGTGTTCATGGGCCCCATGGCCAAGTCGGCCCAGTTCCCGTTGCACGTCTGGCTCCCCGACGCCATGGAGGGTCCGACGCCCATCTCCGCCCTGATCCACGCCGCCACGATGGTGGCCGCCGGGGTGTTCCTCGTGGCGCGGCTCCAGCCGGTCTACGCCCCGTTCCCGGAGGTGCAGGTGACCATCGCCGTGATCGGCACCATCACCCTGTTCCTGGGCGCCTCCATCGCCCTCACCCAGATGGATCTGAAGAAGGGGCTGGCCTACAGCACCGTCTCCCAGCTCGGTTACATGATGCTGGCGATGGGCTGCGGCGCCCCGATCGCCGGCATGTTCCACCTGGTGACCCACGCCTTCTTCAAGGCGATGCTGTTCCTCTGCTCCGGATCGGTGATTCACGCCATGGAGGAGGTGGTGGGCCATGAACCGGTGCTTGCCCAGGACATGCGCCTGATGGGGGGTCTGCGCCGCTTCATGCCGGTCACCTCCAGCACCTTCCTGATCGGCTGCCTGGCCATCAGCGGCATCCCCCCCCTGGCCGGGTTCTGGAGCAAGGACGAGATCCTGGGCCAGGCCTTCGGCCAGTTTCCACTGCTGTGGATGGTGGGCTTTCTCACCGCCGGCATGACGGCCTTCTACATGTTCCGCCTCTACTTCCTCACCTTCGAGGGCAGCTTCCGCGGCAACGACCAGGCCATCCAGGCCCGCCTGCTGGCGGAGGCCGGCCGCAGCGAAGCGGATGGCTCCCATGACCACCACGCCGATCACCCCCACGAATCCGGCTGGCAGATGGCCGGCCCTCTGGCGATCCTGGCGGTGCCCTCCGTGCTCATCGGCCTGCTGGGCACCCCCTGGCACAACCGCTTCGCCGGCCTGCTGGACCCTGCCGAGGCTGAGCATCTGGCCAACCACTTCTCCTGGGGAGAGTTCCTGCCCCTGGCCGGAGCCTCGGTACTGATGTCACTGGCGGGGATCTCCCTGGCGGTCCTGGCCTATGCCCTCCGCCGCCTCGACCTGGCCACCGCCGTGGCCGGCCGCTTTCCACGCATCAACGCCTTCCTGGCCAACAAGTGGTATCTCGATGCGATCAACGAGCGCCTGTTCGTGCAGGGAAGCCGCAAGCTCGCACGCCAGGTGCTGGAGGTGGACGCCAAGGTCGTCGATGGGGTGGTGAACCTCACCGGCCTGCTCACCCTCGGCAGCGGCGAGGGTCTCAAGTACTTCGAAACCGGCCGGGCCCAGTTCTATGCCCTGATCGTGTTCGGGGGGGTGATCGCCATGGTGGTGCTCTTCGGGGTCTTCGGCTGATCGACGCATCGGCGGACGGCCCTCACTGGCAGGCCCTCATCGGCTCCTGCCCTGGAGGGAAACCCCTCACAGCCCACTTCTCTGAGGCCTCCACCGGCCTGACGGCGCCCAGTACAGCCGCCCGGAAGGGGGGCTCCCCCGATCGGGAGGTCAGGGACGACCGGCAGCCGCTGCGGGCCCGGAGGCCCGATGAACCTGGGACCGGGCAGCCATCAACGACTGTGTGACATCCCCCATCGGCTCCGGGACCGCGCGGCCAGCATTTCTACACTCCGCCCAGACCTTCCCTTCCGGCCTGTGGCCTTCCCCTGGCTCAGCACCGCGATTCTCTTCCCGATCGCCGCGGCCCTGTTCATTCCTTTCATCCCGGACGACGGGGACGGCCGACGGATCCGCTGGTACGCCCTGGGGATCTCCCTGATCACCTTCCTGGTGACCGTGGGCGGCTACCTGAACGGCTACGACCCAGCGGTCACCGGCCTGCAGCTGGCGGAGCGGGTGCAGTGGCTTCCGGATCTCGGCCTGGCCTGGTCGGTGGGAGCCGATGGTCTGTCGATGCCCCTGATCCTGCTGACCAGCTTCATCACCTCCCTGGCCTGCCTGGCGGCCTGGCCGGTGACGTTCAAACCGAAGCTCTTCTATTTCCTGCTGCTGGCCATGGATGGCGGCCAGATCGCGGTGTTCGCCGTGCAGGACATGCTGCTGTTCTTCCTGGCCTGGGAACTGGAGCTGATTCCGGTCTACCTGCTGCTGGCGATCTGGGGAGGGAAGAAGCGTCAGTATGCGGCCACCAAGTTCATTCTCTACACCGCCGGCAGCTCCCTGTTCATTCTGCTGGCAGCCCTGGCGATGGGCTTCTTCGGAGGCGGTGCTCCCAGCTTCGAGTACACCACGATGCTGGCCAAGGGCTTTCCGGTGTCGTTCCAGGTTCTCTGTTATGTGGCCCTGCTGATCGCCTTCGGGGTGAAGCTGCCGATCGTGCCGCTGCACACCTGGCTGCCGGACGCCCATGGTGAAGCCACCGCGCCGGTGCACATGCTGCTGGCCGGGATCCTGCTGAAAATGGGGGGCTACGCGCTGCTGCGTTTCAACGTGCAGCTTCTGCCTGAGGCCCACGTTCAGTTCGCTCCTCTGCTTGTGGTGCTGGGGGTGGTGAATATCATCTATGCCGCCCTCACCTCCTTCGCCCAGCGCAACCTCAAACGCAAGATCGCCTACAGCTCGATCAGCCACATGGGTTTTGTGCTGATCGGCATCGGCAGCTTCAGCGACCTCGGCACCAGCGGAGCCATGCTGCAGATGATCAGCCATGGCCTGATCGGCGCCAGCCTGTTCTTCCTGGTGGGGGCCACCTACGACCGCACCCACACCCTGCAGCTCGACGAGATGGGCGGCGTCGGCCAGAAGATGCGAAAGATGTTTGCCCTCTGGACGGTCTGCAGCCTGGCCTCCCTGGCCCTGCCCGGCATGAGTGGCTTCGTCTCGGAACTGATGGTGTTCGTGGGCTTCGCCACCAGCGAGGCCTATGCCCTGAGCTTCCGGGTGGTGATCGCCGTGCTGGCTGCCATCGGAGTGATCCTCACCCCCATCTACCTGCTCTCGATGCTCCGGGAGATCTTCTTCGGCAGGGAGAACCGCGAGCTGGCGGCTCACACCCACCTGGTGGATGCCGAGCCCAGGGAGATCTACGTGATCAGCTGCCTGCTGGTGCCGATCATCGGCATCGGCCTCTACCCCCGCATCGTCACCGACAGCTACCGGGCCTCGATCGAGGCGCTGGTGGCCCGGGAGGAGGCGGCCATGGCCCACGTCTCCCACCCTCCGGCAGCCCGGGTGATGCGCCAGATTCCGGCCGGCCTGATCCTGCCTCCGGCAGGTTCGGCTCCCGCCCTGCTGGGGCAGGCCTGAGGGCGGCCGTAACGAATCCCGGCGGCGGTCCGCCCGGCTCCTGCGCGGCCGCCGTCCTCCCCCTACGCTCCCGAAATCCGTCCTGTCGCCCCGACCATGCGTCAGCTGAATTTCCTGCTGATCTTCAGCTTCGGGCTGGCGATGGTGATGTTCACGCTTGAGAACACCGCCGCCACCACCGTTCATTTCATCCCTGGCGTGAGCCTCACCCTGCCGCTGGCCGCCATGCTGCTGGTGGTGGGCGGTCTGGGAGCCACGGCTGCCTGGATCTTCGCGGTCTGGACCGGCGTGGTCCGCAAGGTCCAGACCCTGCAGGAGCAGAGCGAGGTCGAATCCCAGCAGGTGCGCATCCGTGAGCTCGAGAACGACCTGCAGCGCTACCGCGCCACTGTGGATGCCCAGCTGGGCCTCCTGCCCGCCGCGGGCGGCAGCAGTGGTTCCCCGGCCAATGGGGACACCTCCACCCTCTGAACGGCACCCCTTCCGCGGGCCTGCCCGATCCAGGTCCCGCCCTGGGGTGTTTCACGGGTCGGCGGGATGGGAGGCCCCTGGCCTGAACCTGCTCATCCCGATACTGTGGCGAGAAAGCTGCAGTGGGAGCTGAGCGCGGCGAGTGGCTGAAGCAGGCGCCAGGCTGGCCATCCGGCTGCTGCAGGACGCCGCCGAGCGCGGTGAGATCGACCCCTGGGATGTCGACGTGATCGGCGTGGTCGATGGTTTTCTCGACCAGTTGCGCCAACGGGTGGAGGTGCCGCGGCTGATGGCTGCCGCCGGCGGCAGCTACGAACAGGATCTCGCCGAAACCAGCGAGGCCTTCCTGGCCGCTTCAGTGCTGGTGGGACTGAAGGCCGAACTGCTGGAGGCGGCCACCTTCCCGCCGGAGCCCCTGGCCGACGACGGCGACCCCGATGAGGCGGAGGAGCCGTGGCTCAGTGCGGCGGCGACCCTGCCCCTGCGACCCGAGCGGCACCTGCGCCGACGCCCCGTGGCACCACCGCCGCTGCAGCGACCGATCACCCTCGGCGAGCTGATCCGCCAGCTGGAGGACATCGCCGAACAACTGGAGCGGGAACCCACGCGGGGCCCCCGGGCGGTGCGGAGCCGGCGTTTCAGCGACCGGGCCGCGATCGCCCAGGTGGCCGCCCTGGCCCACCGGGAGAAGCTGCCGGAGACCACCGCCGCCCTCAGCCGCTTTCTGCAGAGCTGGGAAGGCAGCGAGGTGCTCGTCTGGGTCGGATTTGAGGAACTGGTCGAAGGCTGGGGGGCCAGCGTGCGGGAGCGGGAGGCGGAGGAGGAGCTGGATGCGGACCGCGTCGGCGTGTTCTGGGCGCTGCTGTTCCTCTGCTCCCAGGGGACGATCGAACTGGAGCAGGAGGGGGGATTGTTCGGGCCGCTGCGGCTGCGTCGCGCCCCGGAGAGCGAAAGGAGCCAGCCGCTGCCGTTGAAGCCCGCCGTGGGGTCAGCTCTGGGGCCGGCTCGGGATGGGATGGCCGCCTGATCCAGGTCATTAGGCTGCCCCAACGATGCGGGGTGCCGACGCCGATGAAGGCGATGATTCTGGCGGCAGGAAAGGGGACCAGGGTGAGGCCAATCACCCACACCACGCCGAAACCGATGATCCCCATCCTGCAGAAGCCGGTGATGGAGTTTCTGCTGGAGTTGCTGCGGGAGCACGGCTTCACCGAGATCATGGTGAACGTCTCCCACCTCGCCGATCAGATTGAAAATTATTTTCGAGACGGTCAGCGATTCGGCGTGCAGATCGCCTACAGCTTTGAAGGCCGCATTGAGGATGGCGAACTGATTGGCGACGCTTTCGGTTCCGCCGGCGGCCTGCGCAAGATCCAGGATTTTCAACCCTTCTTTGACGACACCTTCGTGGTGCTGTGCGGCGACGCTCTGATCGATCTCGATCTCACCGAAGCGGTCCGGCGTCATCGCGAGAAAGGCGCCCTGGCCAGCCTGATCACCAAGCGGGTTCCCCGCGACCAGGTCAGCAGTTACGGCGTGGTCGTCACCGACGAGCAGGATCGAGTGCTCTCCTTCCAGGAAAAGCCCAGCCTGGAGGAGGCGGCCAGCGACAAGATCAACACTGGCATCTATATCTTCGAACCGGCCGTCTTCGATTACATCCCCAGCGGAGAACCTTTCGATATCGGATCCGACCTCTTCCCCAAGCTGGTCTCCGCAGGAGCGCCCTTCTTCGCCCTGCCGATGGAGTTCCAATGGGTGGACATCGGCAAGGTCCCCGATTACTGGCAGGCCATTCGCAGCGTCCTCCAGGGTCAGGTCAGGCAGGTCCAGATTCCTGGTCGTGAAGTGCGTCCGGGCATCTTCACCGGCCTGAACGTGGATGCCGACTGGGATCGGATCGACGTGGTAGGACCCATCTATGTCGGAGGGATGACCCGCATCGAACCGGGAGCCACGATCATCGGACCGGCCATGATCGGCCCCAGCTGCCACATCTGTGCCGGTGCCACGATCGACAACTCAATCATCTTTGACTACTCCCGCATCGGCCCGGGTGTCCGCCTGGTGGAGAAGCTGGTCTACGGCCGCTACTGCGTCGACCGAAATGGTGATCACATCGACCTGCAGGAGGCCTCCCTCGACTGGCTGATCACCGACACTCGCCGCCTTGACGTGGCCACCCCCTCCCCCCAGCAGAAGGCGCTGGCCGAACTGCTCGGCCAGGACCTGCCGCTCAGCCAGGCCAGCTGAGAACTGCCCGGCAGCCTCCCCAATCCCCGGCCTCCCCTCTGCGGGGGAGGCTTCGGCGATCCGGTGAGCGCTCAGTGCACCCCGACAGGGCTGACGCAGGACTGGGCCACGGTTCTGGGCACGCCAGCCATGGCCAGGATCTCAGGGATGCGTTCCTCCGCCTTGATCGCCATCAGGTGCACCCCCTGGGCGATGCCTCGGTAGGCCGCCACCTGCTCGGCGGCGATCACCATGCCCTCGGCCAGGGGGTCGGCCGCACCGGCCAGTCGCTCGATGATGGCGTCGGGGATGCAGGCGCCCGGCACGACCCGGTTGATGAAGCTGGCGTTGCGGGCCGATTTCAGCAGAAACACCCCCGCCAGCACCGGCAACCCCAGGGGAGCGGTCAGCTCCTCAACGAAGCGTCGCAACGCCTGGCCATCCATCACCATCTGGGTCTGCAGGAAGCGGGCTCCGGCTTCGTGCTTGCGGCGCACGCGCGAGGAGAGCCCGCTCCAGCTGCGGGCCTGGGGATCGGCCGCAGCCCCGGCGAACAGGCTGGTTCCGCCATCGGGCAGCGCCCCCCCGAGGGGATCCTCTGCGGCGTTGAAACGTCCGACCAGCTGCAGCAGCCGGACCGACTCCAGCTCATTCACCGGCCTGGTCATCGGCTGATCCCCGGCCCGCACGGGATCGCCGGTGAGGCAGAGGAGATTGCGGATGCCGAGGGCATGGGCTCCCAGCAGATCCGCCTGCAGGGCGATGCGGTTGCGGTCGCGGCAGGTCATCTGCAGCACCGGCTCCAGGCCTGCATCCAGCAGCAGGCGACAGACCGCCAGGCTGCTCATGCGCATCACGGCCCGGCTGCCATCGGTCACATTGACGGCATGAACCCAGCCCCGCAGAGCCTCCGCCGCCTCGAGGGTGCGGCGGCAGTCCCCTCCTCTCGGTGGCGTGACCTCGGCGGTCACGGCAAACCCGCCGCTGGCGAGCACCTCCTGCAGCACGACAACGTTCCGGCATGACTGCGCCATCATCCTGCAGGGCTCTGCCTACAGTGAGCGAAGCCTGGGAGCGCCCGATGGTCGAGCGATCGCGGTCCACGCAGCCCCAGCCCGAGATGCCCGGCCCGGCCGGCAATGCCCCTCGTCCTGCGGGGCGGCCACCCGAACGGGATCTCCTCTCCCCCCGTACGGAACTCTCGGAGCGCGAGATCGAGATCATCGAGCTGGTGGCCGGGGGCCTGACCAACCAGGAGATCGCCGAACAGCTGATGATCAGCAAACGCACCGTCGACAATCACGTCAGCAATATCTTCACCAAAACCGGGGCCCGCAACCGCGTCGCCCTGCTGAACTGGGCGATGGATCACGGCAAGATCTGCCGCGATGGCTATAACTGCTGCGCCATCAATCCAGCCCCCACTCCCTGAGACCGCCGTCCGGATCCATGGCTTCCAGCAGAGGCCTGCGCTGCTCAGGCGGCCACTGCCGGAATGGAGTACGGGCCAGGGCCGCATTGCTGAGCTCGTGCCTGCCGGTCAGCTCCAGCACGCACCACGGCGGAGGCTCAACCACGGCGTCCGCGCTCTCCAGCTCCACCTCGGCCACCACCAGCGGCGCATTCTCGCCGGAGAACACATCCAGCACCCATTCGCCCCCAGCCAGGCTGAGGCCGTAACGGCGCTTGCCCAGCCGGTGGGGGGCGATGGCCAGCAGCCCCTGCGCATCCGCCAGGGGAATGGGGTACTCAAACTCCAGACGCGTCAACGCTGCAGCGGCGTCGGCACCGGCCGGTTCCGCCTGAGCGGCAGGAGCCTTGAGCGTCAGCCAGGCCTCATCGACTGCGGAACAGGGGACGCCGGGCCCGCGGTCCTCCCCAGGGGCAAGGGGCTCGCCTGGCGGCTGATGCCCCCCGGGCTTGCCGGAGCGGCCGGCGCGGACAAGGGGGTCGGGTTCGGTGGCCGTGCAGGAGGGTGTGGCGTCCGCCGGGGCCAGCGGCAGGTGGCGACAGGAGCGCACCCGCAGGGTCAGGCCGCGGGCATCGGCATGCAGGTATCCCTGCTGCAGCTCCGCCTGCCAGAGGATGAACCGCCTCCAGCCCTCCCCACGCACGAGAAAGCGACGTTCGATCTCCAGGGCCATGGTGCTGCTCGCTGCCCCTCAATTGTGGGAGGGTTCGGCGGCATCGAGACTGCCGGCCCAGTGCAGTTTGCGGCTGAGGGTGCGGTAGTAGGAGGGGCTGTGCTCCAGCAGCAGGAACAGGGCCGGATGGCGGGCCCGCTGCACGATCGCCCGATCTCCGGGCTCCAGCACCGTGGCGTGGGCGCCATCCTTCCACAGCTTCACCCGGCGGCTGCTGTCGCCCAGCGGCCAGATGGTGAGCAGGGCCCGGGGCGGCACCACAACCGCGCGGGAGGACAGGCTCATCGGGCAGATGGGGTTGACGACGATCGCCTCGATGCCGGGGTGCAGGATCGGCCCTCCGGCGGCCATGGCATAGCCGGTGGAGCCGGTGGGGGTGGCGATGATCAGACCATCGCCGCGGTATTGGTCGACCACCTCACCGTCGATGTCGAGCTCCAGCAGGCAGGTGGGCGACACCTCGTCGAGGCAGGGCCGGAAATAGAAATCATTGAGGGCAACGTGGGGCTCCTCATCGCCTGGGCCGTCGACCAGGGAGGCATCGGCTGGAAGGGGGACGCCGTCGCCCCGGTCGATGCGGGTCTCGAGCATCATGCGACGCTCCAGGGCGAAGCGATCATCCCGCAGCCTCTGCCAGAGGTCCTGATCGACCCCCTCGTTGCCATTGGCGGAAAGGCGCAGCAGCCGACGCTCGTGGGTGAGAAAGCCGAGGTGGCCACCGATATTGAAGCTCAGGATCGGAACGGCATGGGCGGCCAAGTGGCGCGCTGCTCCCAGCACCGTGCCATCCCCGCCGAGCACGAGAGCGAGATCGGGAAGGTGGTCCTCCGTGGCCAGGAGTCCGGGGAAGGGGTTATCGCTCAGGCCGCTGGGGGCGATGCAGACCGCAACCCCCTGCTGACGCAGATCCTCCGCACAACGCCGGCCCTGTCTCTGGGCGGCGAGGCTGCCGCTGCGGACGATGATCCAGACACGCCGCAGCTGCATCGGGGGCGATCACCAACGCAGCAGGTTGAAGCGCTCCATGTCGACCGTCTCGCGGTTGCGGTAGAGGGAGAGCAGGATGGCCAGACCCACGGCAGCTTCAGCAGCGGCCACGGTGATCACGAAGATGGCAAACACCTGACCGCGGATCAGCTGACCGTCCACATAACTGGAGAAGGCCATCAGGTTGATGTTGACGGCATTGAGCATCAGCTCGATGCTCATCAGAACCCGCACCGCGTTGCGGCTGTTGATCAGGCCCCAGACGCCGATGCAGAACAGGGAGGCCGCGATGGCGAGGAAGGCCTGCAGGGGAAGGCCGCCGTCGGCCTGAGCGAGCCAGGAGAAGGTGGAGGTCATCGACCGCTGGGGGCTTGGGTGGTGGAGGGTGTTTCGATCAACAGAGGGGAGCGCCCTTTTTCGAGCAGACCCTGATCAGCCGGTTCACCGGTGATCACATCGGTGCTGAACACATCGCGACGGGCCAGCACGATGGCGCCGATCATCGCCATCAGCAACAGCACGGAAGCCACCTCAAACGGCAGCAGATAATCGCTGAAGAAGTGTTCACCGATGCGGATGGTGGCCTCCTCACCCACGGGCTCCGGCCCGGGCAGGGGCCAGGCGGTGGTGAAGGCCACCCGCAACAGCAGCAGCAGCAGACCGGCGCAGACCGAAGCCGAGAGGAAGCGCCGCAGACCGAGGGAGGGAATGGCGGAGAGATCCTCGCGCTTGTTGACGAGCATGATCGCGAACAGGATCAGCACGTTGACGGCGCCGACGTAGACCAGCACCTGGGCGGCGGCGACGAAGCTGGCGTTGAGCAGCAGATACAGCCCGGCGACCGCCAGAAAGACGCCTCCCAGAAGGAAGGCCGAATAGACGATGTTGGGCAGGAGCACAACCCCGAGACCGCCGAGGACGACAGTGGCCGCGAGGACCACAAAGCAGATGAGCTGGGTGAGCGAGGCGATGGTCATCAGGACGGTTCTCCGGCGGCGGTGGAGGGGCTGGACTGGGAGGCGGAGGCCAGCAGCTGCTCAGGACGCTTGCCGGCGCGGGGGGCCTCGGCAGGCAGGTCATGGGGACTCATCACCCCCTCGGGCAGGTAGGCAAGCTCCTTGAGCGCGAACACGGCGGGATCACTGGTGACGCTGGTGGGCAGGCGACCGAGGGCGACGTTGTCATAGTTGAGGGCGTGGCGATCAAAGGCGGCCAACTCGTATTCCTCGGTCATCGAGAGACAGTTGGTGGGGCAATACTCCACGCAGTTGCCACAGAAGATGCAAACCCCGAAATCAATGGAGTAATTGCGCAGCTCCTTCTTCTTGGTGGCCTTGTTCATCACCCAATCGACAACCGGCAGGTTGATCGGACAGACGCGAACACACACCTCACAGGCGATGCACTTGTCGAATTCGTAGTGAATGCGGCCGCGGTAGCGCTCCGACGGCACCAGTTTCTCGTAGGGGTACTGGACGGTGATCGGACGTCGGCGCAGGTGGTCGAAGGTGACCCCGAGCCCCTGGGTGATGTATTTGGCCGCCTGGACGGCGTCCTGGGTGTAATCCGTGACTTTCTGGAGGAAGCCGAACATGGTGGATCGGTCGTCAGGGGGTGGGGAGAATCATGGCGGCGAGCCGCAGGGAATGGGGATCCGGGCTCAGCCCCCGAACGCCATCGGGAAGGCCAGCTTCAGAGCAGCGGTGACGAGCAGGTTGACCAGGGCGATCGGCAGCAGGAACTTCCAGCCCAGATCGAGCAGCTGGTCGATCCGCACCCGCGGCACGGTCCAGCGCAGCAGGATCGCGAAGAACACCAGCAGATAGGCCTTCAGAACTGTCATCACGATGCCCACGCTGGCACTGACCACCTGGACCAGGGGGGCATCGATGGACTGACCCAGAAGCCCCGCCAGCCACTCCAGCGGCAGCGGGAAGCCCCAGCCACCCAGGTACAGCACCGAAACCAGCAGGGCCGAAAGGACGAGGTTGATGTAACTGCCCAGATAGAACAGTGCAAACTTCATCCCTGAGTATTCGGTCTGGTAGCCCGCAACCAATTCCTCCTCGGCCTCGGGAAGGTCGAAGGGCAGACGCTCACATTCGGCCAGGGCGCAGATCCAGAAGATCAGGAAGCCCACGGGCTGGCGCCAGATGTTCCAGCTGAGGATGCCCGAGCCGGTCTGCTGGGCGACGATGTCGACGGTGCTGAGGGAGTTGCTCATCATCACCACCGCCAGCACAGCCAGGGCGAGGGGGATCTCATAGCTGATCGACTGGGCGGCGGCCCGCAGCCCACCCAGCAGGGAATACTTGTTATTACTGGCGTAGCCGCTCATCAGCAAGCCGATGGGCTGGATGCTGCTCAGGGAAATCCAGAGGAAGATTCCTACCCCCACATTGCTGATCAGCAGGTTCTGGCCGAAGGGCACCACGAGCCAGGAGAGGATCACCGGCACCAGCACCAGCACCGGCCCGAGGGTGAACAGCAGGCCATCGGCCCGTCGGGGGATGATGTCCTCCTTGAAGACCAGCTTGAGGCCATCGGCGAGGGGCTGCAGCACCCCGAGGGCACCGGCGTACTCCGGTCCGATGCGCTGCTGTACGGCTGCGGAGATCTTGCGTTCGAGCCAGACGTTGACCAGCACCCCGACGACGGCAGCTACCAGCACCGCCAGCATCGGCAGAGGGAGCCAGAGCAGGTGGGCGGCTCCGGAGGGCAGACCGAAGCCCTCCAGCACTGTCGTGAAGCTGCTCTGAAGGTCGAGGCCTGAGCCGGCGATGGCCTGAGTCACGTGCTGTGGGGCTCCCGAAACGCCATTCAGGTGGCCAACTTAGGGCGTCACGGCGGCGGCTGGTGGCACGGCCGGCCGGCTCTCCAGCGGCAGCCAGGGGCGCTCGCCATACCCCGTGTAGATCTGGGTGGGCCGGAAGATGCGGTTGGCCCCGAGCTGTTCCCGCCAGTGGGCCAGCCAGCCGGCGGTGCGGGCGATCGCGAAGATCGGCGTGAACAGATCCCTGGGGATGCCGAGTTTGCGGTAGACGAGACCGGAGTAGAAGTCGACGTTGGGATAGATGCCCTTGGGGCCGAGGCGTTCGGCCGCCACGGTCTCGAGCTGGCGGGCCACGTCGTACATGTCGTCATAGCCGAAGCGGCTGAACAGGTCCTCCGCCAGGCCCTGCAGGATCACTGCCCGTGGGTCCTTGACCCGGTATTCACGGTGACCGAAGCCATTGATCTTCTGCTTGCTGGCCATCGCCGCATCCAGCCAGGAGGCCACCCGGTCGACGCTGCCGATCTGCTCCAGCATGTCCAGCACGTCCTCGTTGGCTCCTCCGTGGAGCGGTCCAGCCAGAGTTCCCACGGCGGAGGCCACCACCGCGTAGGGATCGGTGAGGGTGCTGGCGGTGACACGGGCGCTGAAGGTGCTGGCGTTGAGACTGTGCTCGGCGTGCAGGATCAGGCAGGCGTCGAAGATCCGGGCGGCCAGGGGATCCGGCTCCCGCTCCGTCAGCATGTAGAGAAAGTTGGCCGAATAGGAGAGATCGTCACGCGGTTGGATCGGATCCTGTCCCTTGCGGATCAACTGAAACGCCGCCACCATCGTGGGGATCTTGGCGATCAGACGCACCACCGCGTCGACGATGTACTGCGGGTCGTTGAGCGCCCGGCGCGAATAGAACAGACCCAGCGATGCAGCGCTGGCCTGCAGGGAATCCATCGGGTGCCCCGTGGCCGGGAAGCACTTCATCATGTCGCGGATGCGGAAGCTCACACGACGGTGCATCTGCACGTCGTTCTCGAAGTCCCGCAACTGAAAGATGGTGGGCAACTCGCCCCAGATCAGCAGGTAGGCCGTTTCCAGGAAACTGCTGTGCCGTGCCAGTTGATCCACCGGATAGCCCCGGTAGGTGAGCAACCCGCGGTTGCCGTCGATGTCGCAGATCGCCGACTGGGTGGCCGGCACGCCCTCCAGCCCCGGCCGGAATGCCGGCAGCTCGGGAGCGGAGGCCGCGACCCCGGAGCCGCTCTGCGCCGGCGGACCGCTGACCTGGGTGGATTGCTTGGACGCCATGCCCGCACGGACTTTCCCTGAACTTAGGCGGCCAGGGCGGATCGCTCCGTAGCCCTGGTTGCCGTGCCGGCCCGGGCGAGCGGGGCGCGGGTCGCCGCCCGTCCTACGGGGTCGCCAGCAGCACCCGCGGCGTCAGCAGCAGCTGCAGCCGGGCGGCGGTCCTGGGCAGACCATCCCCCCCCGGCTCAGGCGCCGCTCCACAGCGCAGCAGCACCACCCCCGCCTTGCGCAGGCTGATCGCCCCCGCGGGCGCCCCGATCAGACGGCAGGCCAGGGCGCTCAGCTCCGGTTCGTGGCCGACCAGGCACAGGCGCCCCCTTCTCCTGCCCGGCCCCGGGGTCACCGCCGCCAGCCAGATGGCCAGCTCCGCCAGGGCCCCACCCTCCGGCGCCAGCGCTTCGGCCAGTTCAAGGCTGGGGGCCAGGCCCGCCTCCACCGCCAGCTCGGCGGTCTGGCGGGCTCGCAGCAGCGGGCTGGAGAGCAGGCGATCCGCCCCCAGCTCCCAGCTCAGCAGCCGTGCCAGCAGGGCGGCCGTGCGGCGACGCCCCTCGGGGGTCAACGCCCGACCGTGCTCCGGCAGATCGGCCCGGCGCGGCTCGGCGATGCCGTGGCGCAGCAGCAGCAGCTCGGCATCAGGCAACGGCACAAGGGGGGCAGGGGCCATGGCTCAGCGCAGATCGAGGCGGGCCCGCAGCTGCAGGTGGGAGCCCCGGGGCTCCAGGGCCAGGGACACGCCCTGGACCGCCGGGTCGAGCCCGCCTCCGGCGAGAGCCGTCAGCAGCCGCCAGGGTTGCCAGGGCTGCAGCAGCGCCCGGGCCCGTTCCTCCACCAGGGCCCACTGCAGGGGGGCCTCGCCAGCCCCCAGGGCCTCCAGCTGCCTGGGCGCCCGGCTGTCGCGGCCGGCATCGAGCTGGGCCAGATTGCGGCCCCACCAGGCGAGGTCCTCCTGACGACGCCACCAGCCCGCCAGGTTGGCCTGGAGCTGATCGGCACCGTCGCCGCCGCGGCGGGAGGCCCGGGCAGGCGCCTCCTGCAGCCGCATCCACACCAGCAGATTCGTTTCGCCGTGCTGCAGCGGCGCAGCGAGCACCCCCGTGGCCGCCAGCGGAGCCTCCAGCCGGCTGGGATCCGGCCGGCCGGCGGCGGTTCCCAGCTGCCAGCCCTGGGGCCCATCGGCCGCCAGCAGCAGGCCGTCATCGGCCGCGGCCACCAGGGCGGGAACCGGGCCGGCGCTGGGGCCGCCCAGGATCGCGCCCAGCAGGGGGTGCAGCGGTTCCAGGCGGCTCCACAGGGCCGGGTCATGCAGCAGGGCCAGGCTGTCGACGCGGCCGCGCAGCCCGGCGATGAGGGCCTCCGCGTCACCCGCCTCCTCCGGATCGGCCGCCGCGGAGGCGGCAGGCAGCGGAGCGCTCCATTCCAGATCCGCCTGCAGCAGCAGCGAGGTGCCCTCCGGGCGCAGTGCCGCCACCAGCTGGCGGGGCACCGCTGCAGCCGCGGAACGGTCGGGCGAGGGGGCGACGGGCAGTGGCTGGGGCTGGGGCTGGGGTTCGCGCCCACCCGAGGCTTCAGGTCGGGGAGCGGACGGGGCCGGAGAGGAGGGCGCCCAGGCAGGGGTCAGATGGGGCTCCCTGGTCTCCGCGAGGGGCTCCTGGCTGTCCGCCTTCGCGGCAACCTGCTCCTCGGGGGGGGATGGGGCCTGATTGCGGCCTTCGGAGCGGGACGCGGGAGCGGCGGGACCCGGGCCGGCGGCGGCCTGCCGGGAGCCGGGAGCCGCCGGCAGCCCCTGCGTAGGCGGTCCGCCGGCGCGCGTGCCGGCGCCGGACAGCGATGCAGCGGGCTCCTGCGCAGGCGGGGCGTCAGCCTCCGCCTGGGGGCCGCCGCCTGGAAGCTTCACCGACGGCGTTGCCGCCGCGCTGGGCTTGAAGGCGGAGGGGGGAGGGGACGCATCCCGAGGCCCGGGCGCAGCGCCGGGGGAATCCGGCGCAGGGGTCAGCTCACGGGCGGTCGCGCCCCTGGCGGGCGCGGAAGAAGGACCAGCGGCTGTTGCGGCGGCAGCGGCCTCTGCGGGCGCCAGCACCTGAGCGGCTGCGGCCTGCGATGCGGGCCGGGAGCTGGCGTCAGCCTCCGCTCGGCCTGACCCGGCGACTGAGCCAGCCTGCGGGCTGTCGGTCGGCGTGGTCTCGGGCCGGGAGCTGGCCTGAACCTCCCGCGGGGTGGCCCCGGCCTGGGAGGCAGGCGCCGGGGTGTCCGGCGCGGCAGGTTCAGGCGTGGTGCCCCCTTCTGCCTCGGTTGCTGGGGCCCGTCCGTCGCGGGCCCGGGGCGCCGCTGGCGGTGGGGGCGAGAGCTCCTCCCCAGCGGGCGGCTCTTCGGCCTGCTCCGTCGCGGCATCGAGCTCCGCCGCGACGGCCGGCCGCACGACGCTCCAGCGGTGCCGCAGCGGGTGAGCGGCGGCCAGGGAATCCCCTTCCTGCGGCGACGCCTGCAATCGGGACTCGACCCCGGCGCCGGCGGCAGGGGAGGGGGACGGACCGGAGGATCGGGCGGGTCGCCAGGCGATCGGTTTGGCCTGGGCTGGCCCGTTGGACGCTGCGGCGCCGTCGGCTCGGGCTGCCGGCTCCAGCACCAGGGAGCCGGCGTCCAGGCCCGGCAGCCCCAGCCAGCGCTCCATCGCCTCCGGTCGGGCCAGCAGCAGCGCCGCGGCCGGGCCGAAGCGTTGCGGGGCCTCCAGCAGGGCCGGCGCAGAGGCCTGGTTGAGACTGGCGATCTGGGACACATCCAGGGCCTGCTCCAGCACCCCGCGCCCCGATCCGATCAGCACCAGGTCGTCATCCACCAGGGCGGTGGCCAGCGGCAGGGACTGGCGCCCCGCCAGGGCTCCGCGGCCACTGATCAGCCCCATGCCGCGGTAGGTCGAGACCTGCAGGTCGGTGCCGGCCAGGCTGCGGGTCTGCCAGAAACGCTGCAGGAAGCGGCGGGCGCCGCCGTCGTCCCGGCTGGCCAGGGCCAGCATCCAGCCCTGCTCACGCCGACTCTCCCGGCCGGGCTGCGCGTCCGTGTCGAACAGGGCCAGGGCCACCTGGGGCGCCAGCCAGCTGGCCAGCTCTCCTGCGTAGTCGAGGCCGGCGGCGGCGAAGGCCCCATCGCGCAACCGCTCCACCGCCTCCGTCGCCGCGGCTCGCTGCGCCAGGGGCGCCACCGCCCGGGCGTACTCCACGGGCCTGCGGCCATCGCTGAACAGATAGAGCGCCAGGTCGGCCTGGCGCGGCACGAAACGAGCCGCCCGGGGCACGGGCGGAAGCTGGTGCTGCAGCTGCAGCGGACTGCGCCACCAGACCAACCACCAGCCCCCGAGGCCGAGGCCGCCGAGGAGCAGCAAGGCGGCCAGCAGCACCGCCAGAAACGGGCGGGCCTTCATGCCTCCACCGCAGGATGGATCCATCCTGACCTCCGGCGTCCCCCTTCCCCATGGCCACTCCCGCCAACCTCTCGGTTCAGGAGCTGCAGCAGCGGCTCAGCCTCGGCGAGGCGCTGCTGCTGATCGATGTGCGCGAGGCCGAGGAGCTGGAGCTGGCCCGGCTGCCCCACCCGGTGCTGCATCTGCCCCTGAGCCGCTCGGCCGAATGGCTGGACGGGCTCGAGACCCTGGCGCCGCGGCAGAGCCCCGTGGCGGTGCTGTGCCATGCGGGGGTGCGCAGCTGGCAGTTCAGCTGCTGGTTGGTCGAGCAGCGGGGCTACACAGAGGTCTGGAACATCGAAGGGGGCATCGATGCCTGGAGCCGGCTGGTGGATCCGCAGGTGCCCCGCTACTGAGCAGGGGAATCAGATGACAGCCTGACCACCGATGCCGCGGGGCCTGGGTCGGATCCCTACGATCCGAGGCACTGTTCCGCAGTCCCGGTGGAAAGCCTGTCGCGCCGCCAGCAGGAAGTCCTTCAGGCCACCGTGCGGCATTACGTCGACACGGTCGAACCGGTGGGCAGCCGCACCCTGGTGCGACGCTTCGCCATGCCGGCCAGCCCCGCGACGGTGCGTTCGGCCATGGGGGTGCTCGAGCAGCGAGGTCTGCTCACCCAGCCCCACACCTCGGCCGGCCGCATCCCCAGCCAGCAGGGCTACCGCCTCTACGTGGACCACCTGCTGCCGGCCCCCGGTGCCGCCGCCCTGCAGCTCAACCGCGAGCTGGCCGGCCTCACCCTGCCCTGGGCCGCCCTCGACGACCTGCTGCTGCATCTGGCACGGCGACTGGCGGATCTCACCGGTCTGCTCAGCCTGATCAGCCGCCCCCGCAGGCCCCGCCCCCTGCTGCAGGAGGTGCGGCTGGTGCCCAGCAGCGAGCGGCTGCTGGTGGTGCTGGTGGAAGCCGGTGCCCTCACCACCAGCCTCAACCTGCGGCTGCCCAGCGGCAGCGCCTCCCAGCTGCCCCTGCTGGAGCGCTGGACCAACGAGCAGCTGCGTCGGGCCCCCGGCGGCCCCATTCCCTGGGAGCGGCTGCCGATGCAGCTGGGCAGCAGTGGCGAGCTGCTGCGGCAGGCCCTGGAGAGTCACGCCCGTCTGAGCCGCGGCAATGACGGCCAGGCGGTGGTGGCGGCCGGTCTCGGCGGACTCCTGGCGCAGCCGGAGTTCTGCCTGACGTCCTCTCTGCTGCCGCTGGTGCAGCTGGTGGAGAGCGGCCCCCAGCAGGTGCTCGGCCCCCCGTGCGAGGGGGCCGGTGCGCTGGGGACCCCGAGCCCGGGAATCTGGATCGGCAGTGAACACCCCCACACCGCCCTGGGCCAGTGCGCGGTGGTCCAGGCTCCCTACCTCACCAACGATGGATCCCGTGGCCAGGTGGCCCTGGTGGGCCCGATGCGGATGGCCTACGCCACCGCCCGCGCCGCCGTGCATTCCGTCGCCTCCGTCCTGCAACGCCTGCTGAGCTGAGAGATACCTCTGAACGATGACGTATTGCGTTGGATTCCTGCTTGAAAGCGGGCTGGTCTTTGCCTCCGACTCCCGCACCAATGCGGGGGTGGATTACATCTCGACCTACAGCAAGATGCACGTGTTCCAGCCGGCGCCCGACCGGCTGTTCGTGCTGATGGCCGCCGGGAATCTGGGCACGACCCAGGGGGTGCTCAACCGCATCCGCCGCGACCTCGAACGCAGCGTCGAGCCCGAGGCCGCCGGCATTCCCTGGGGCGCCCAGGAGGGGCCAGCCGATCAGGAACGCGGCACCGACACCCCCCGGCAGGATCTGCGCACCTCCCGCTACCTGTTCGAGGCCGCCGATTACATCGGCCGGCTCAGCGTGGCGGTGCAGAAGGCCTTCGCCACCCCCCTGCAGCAGGCGGGAGCCAGTGGCGAGGCCAGCTTCATCCTCGGCGGGCAGATCGCCGGTCAACCGCACGGGTTGTATCTGATCTACCCCCAGGGCAACGCGATCATGGCCACGCCTGAGACGCCCTTTCTGCAGATCGGGGAGAGCAAATACGGCAAACCGCCGCTCGATTATGTGGGTCACACGCGGCTCTCGCTCGAGGATGCCGCCCGGCTCTGTCTGGTCTCCCAGATCGTGACCCGTCGCTCGAATCTCACCGTCGGTCCCCCGTTCGAGATCGCCCTGGTGCCCGCCGATGAGATGCGGGTGTCCAGGCGGCTCAAACTCGACAAGGACGACAACCAGGTCACCCGCTCGATGGAGATCTGGGCCCGCAGCATGCAGGAGACCCTCACCAAACTGCCGCGCTTCCGCTGGGAGGAGGATCCTCTCTGACCTCTCAGGCCACCGGGTGTGGCGCTGAGTGTGCACAGGCCCCGTGGTGATCGGATTGTCTCGACGGGATCGATCGGAGCCCGGCTCAGGCCTGCGGATACCCCAAGGGCCTGAGCCGGAGCCTGCCTGATCCAGCGCTTCAGACGGAACCGTCCATCAGGCCGCCGATGCGGTCGGCCACGGTGGTGACGTCCTTGTCGCCGCGGCCCGAGAGGTTGATCACCACCTCCGTGCCCTCGGCGAGCGTGGGGCAGAGACGCTCCAGCCAGGCCAGGGCGTGGGCGGTCTCCAGGGCGGGGATGATGCCCTCCAGGCGGCAGAGCAGCTGCAGCGCCTGCAGCGCCTCGCTGTCGGTGACCGCCGCATATTCGGCCCGGCCGATCCCCTTGAGATAGCTGTGCTCCGGCCCGACACCGGGATAGTCGAGGCCGGCGCTGATCGAGTGAGCCTCCTGCACCTGGCCGTTCTCGTCCTGCAGCAGCAGGCTCATCGCGCCATGCAGCACCCCCACCCGACCCTCGGTGATCGTGGCGGCGTGCAGACCGCTGGCCACCCCCTCCCCGGCCGCCTCGACCCCGATCAGTCGCACGGAGGTGTCCTCCACGAACGGATGGAACAGGCCCATGGCATTGGAGCCGCCCCCGACGCAGGCCAGCAGCACATCCGGCAGCCGGCCGAAGGCCTCCATGCACTGCTGGCGGGCCTCCTCACCGATCACCGCATGGAAATCGCGCACCAGCATCGGGTAGGGATGGGGACCGGCCACCGAGCCCAGGATGTAGTGGGTGGTCTCCACGTTGGTCACCCAGTCGCGGATCGCTTCGCTGGTGGCGTCCTTGAGGGTGGCGGTGCCGGCGGTGACGGGACGCACCTCCGCCCCCAGCAGCCGCATGCGGAACACGTTGAGCGCCTGACGGCGCATGTCCTCAGCCCCCATGTAGATCACGCAGTCCAGCCCGAAGCGGGCGCAGACCGTGGCGGTGGCGACGCCGTGCTGACCCGCCCCCGTCTCGGCGATGATCCGCTGTTTGCCCATGCGCAGTGCCAGCAGGGCCTGCCCGAGCGCGTTGTTGATCTTGTGGGCGCCGGTGTGATTGAGGTCCTCACGCTTCAACCAGATGCGCGGGCCGCCGTCACTGCGGCGGTAGTGGGCGCTGAGTCGCTCGGCCTCGTAGAGCGGGCTGGGCCGGCCGACGTAGGTGCGCAGCAGCTGGTCCAGGCGCTGCCGGAAGGCCGGATCCGCCCAGGCCTGGGCGGCGGCCGTCTCCAGCTCAGCCAGGGCCGGCATCAGGGTTTCCGGGACGTACTGGCCGCCGTAGGGACCGAAGCGCCCCAGCGCATCGGGGCGCGCCGCCACCGCCAGGGCAGCGGGATCGGGAGAGGCGGTCTGGGGAGTCGAGGGAACGGTGGCAGTCACCGGCGGCGTTATGCAGTCCCAGCAGCCTAGGGAGCGGGCCTCGGGCCCCGGCCGCAGGACGCGCTCCCGGGCGGACGAAACCCGACGAGGGACAGAAGGATGCCTGGGTGCGGCCCAGCCGGCGCCCGATGCTCCAGGAGCCGCGGAGCATCGGGCCGGCAGCACAGCCCCGGACAGTGGGTGGGCCGCAGGGCCCCCGCGGGTGCTCACCACCAGGGCTTGCGGACGGAGCGGAGACCTGGGAGCAGCGCGCTGAACGGCGACGCGCGGCAGTTCCCGCCGGGATCCGCCCCCGTCGGCCCAGCTCGCGCGGATGCGGTCGTTCTGCCGCACGCCCCTGCAGAGCTCAGCCGGAGCCTCCCTCAGAACGGGCCAGCGGGCAGGGCCGATCCCAGCGCCCGTGACGACGGGGCAGGCTGGGGCGGACCATGGATAGGCCTTGCCACATCGAGGGATGGCCCGCAAAGGAGGCTGGCAGGAATTCAGCCGGCCGGAAAGCAGCGCCCGGCCGGAAAGCGGCGGCCCCATCACCGCCAGGGCTCAGCAACGGGTCCGGGTACAGCGCAGCAAGGCCGGCAAGGGAGGCAAGACCGTGACCAGCATCAGCGGCCTCGAGCTGCCGGAGGCGGAGTCCAGGGCCCTGCTCAAACGGCTGAAAGCCTGCTGCGGGACTGGAGGCACGCTCAAGGACGGCGTGATCGAACTGCAGGGAGACCAGGCGGCCGCCGCCCTGGTGGCCCTGGAGCAGGAGGGCTTCCGGCCCAAGCAGGCAGGGGGGTGAGGAGGAGAGAGACCGCAGAGAGGCGAGGTCGGAGTTCATGGATGCAGGACCATCCTGCACCGTGTTCCGGAACACAGTCAGCCAGACCAAGAGGGAAAGGACTGGGCCCTTTCTGCCCAGAGGGTGTGACGAGCCTGGCCCTGTGGTGGAACTGATCAGGCAGAGCGTTGGCTCCACGTCTTCCCCCAGTCCTGTGCCCCCACCCCCCAGAGCCTCCAGTCCAGCTCCCGCCAGCGACAAACCGCCGGCTCCGCCAGACTTGCCCGCAACGCCCGTCCCCTGGCCGGGACTCGACCGGCCCGGCTTCACCCAGGCCATCGGTGGCTTCGTTCTCGGCCTGATCGCTCTGTTCTCCTCCTATGACCACGTCTCCCTCGCCGGGTACAGCCTCCAGCTCCAGCAGCAGTGGGGAATCCCTCTCATCGTTGCCTCGGTGGCGACAATTTTTATCGATGCTCAACTGGCGACGGGATCCCGGCTACGAGCAGCGAAGGATTCAGCACGAGCTGCGGATGAAACAGCTCGCGAACGAGATCGAGCAGCTCAAGAGCGACAGCGAGCGGATCGAGAGAGAAACCTGGCGAGTCGAGAACGAAACCTGGCGGATCGAGAGAGAAACCTGGCGGATCGAGAGCGAAACCGAGCAGCTGAAGCGAGAGAACGCCAGGCTGAGGTCGCTGAACGCCAGAACGAAGCGCTTGCTCTCCTCCATCGATCAGCACTGCTTTCCGGACGAGTCCAGCTCGCCCCCACTCCGACCAACCGAGCCCGATTCCAGATCTTCCTGAGCCTGCTGGCTGAGGCAGCCAAGGGAAATCCGGACACCTGATCCACCGTTGCCCTCACGGCTCTGCCGGCTCCCGGCCGCAGTGGATCTCAACGGTGCAGCGGATCCGCTCCCCGCCACCCTCCGGACTCCAGGGCTCTGCAACGGCAGGATGTCCGGCGCTGCCCCGACCTCCCTCTGGTTCTCCATCTGGGGTCCAGCCTCCTTCGACCATGGCTCCCCCTCCACGCCTGCATCGGTCCCGGTCTCTGCTGGCGTCGCTGCCCCCGCTGCTATCGCTGCTCATCTGCCTGCCGCCGGCCCCCTCCCAGGCCTCCCCGGCGGCGACCCTCCCCGCTGCCGATGCCCCCTCCTGTCAGGCAGCCGCCTCCCTGGTGGAGCGGCA
This sequence comes from Synechococcaceae cyanobacterium, assembly GCA_035285905.1. GTDB lineage: Bacteria > Cyanobacteriota > Cyanobacteriia > PCC-6307 > Cyanobiaceae > Cyanobium. The sequence continues at coordinate 33,021 of JAYKJA010000114.1, read as the reverse complement.
GGTCTCCCAGCTCTCCGCAGCGGCGGCAGGTCTGTCCGTGCTGCTGCTCGGGGAGGTGCACACCAGTGCCGCGGATCACGGCTGGCAGCTGGCGGTGCTGCAGTCGCTTCATCGCCGCCGTCCGCACCTGTCCCTCGGGCTGGAGATGGTGCCGGCAGCCCGCCAGAACACTCTCGATCGCTTCAGCAGCGGCTCCCTGGATGAAGCCGGCTTCCTGAGGGAGGTGGGCTGGGAGCAGGTGTGGGGCCACGATCCCGATCTGTACCTGCCGCTGCTGCGCTGGGCCCGCCAACAGCGGCTGCCGTTGCTGGCCCTGAACGTCGAACCCTCCGTGGTGCGCCGGGTGCGGCAGCAAGGCCTGGCGGCGGTGCCCCCGGCCGAACGGGAGGGGGTCGGCCCACCGGCGCCGGTGGGGGCGTCCTACCGACAGCGCCTGCAGGACGCCTGGCAGGCCCACCGCCCCGTCGGCGCAGCTCCCGCTCCGGCCGACCGCGACGATCTGGAGCGCTTCATCGACGGTCAGCGCCTGCGGGACCGGGCGATGGCCGAACGGCTGGCGCAGGCCCATCGTCGGCAGCCCGAGCGTCTGCTGGTGGCCCTGATCGGTCGGGGCCATCTGGAAGGCGGCGACGGGGTGCCGCGGCAGCTGCAGGATCTCGGCATCCGGCAGGTGCAGTCCGCCCTGCGCCCCCCGTCACCTGCGGGCTGCGCTGCCGCTCCGGCAGGCATCCGCCTGGGGGCCTACCTGGAGAGCGACGCGGGAGGGGTCTGGGTGCGCCGGATCGCGCCCGGATCCGCCGCCGCCGCCGCCGGGCTGCGCCCAGGAGACCGGATTCTGGAACTCAATGGCAGGGCCGTGGAGCGCGCCGGCCAGGTGATCCGCTCGGTGCGCCTGCTGCCGGAGGGGACCCCGCTGCGGCTGACGATCGAACGTCAGGGCCGGCGCCTGCAGCTGGAGCTCGCGCTGCCCCCGGTAAGCTCCCCGCGCCAGGCGGCCAGAGACAATGGCCCAGGGCACCCTCCCCGACTCTCCCCTCGCGCCTGAGCCCGCCATGACCGCCAGCCCCCCCAGTTCCCCCTACGGCGCGATCACCACCCAGGGGGCCGCCACCAACATCGTCTGGCATCACTCCACCGTCAGCCGCGCCGCCCGGGCCCATCAGCGCGGCCACCGCAGCGCCATCCTCTGGTTCACGGGGTTGTCCGGTGCCGGCAAGAGCACCCTGGCCAATGCCGTCAATTCAGCCCTGTTCGAACAGGGACTGGCCTGCTATGTGCTGGATGGCGACAACGTGCGCCACGGCCTCTGCAGCGACCTGGGCTTCTCCGATGCCGACCGGGAGGAGAACATCCGCCGCATCGGCGAGGTGGCCAAGCTCTTCCTCGATGCCGGAGTCGTGGTGCTCACGGCCTTCGTCTCCCCGTTCCGCTCCGATCGGGCCCGGGCCCGCGCCCTGGTGGAGGCCGGGGATTTCATCGAGATCCACTGCGCCGCCGACCTGGACACCTGCGAACAGCGCGACACCAAGGGGCTCTACGCCAAGGCCCGCGCCGGCGAGATCAAGGAGTTCACCGGCATCTCCAGTCCTTATGAAGCCCCGGAGGCCCCGGAGCTGCGCATCGACACGGGTCTGCAGAACCTCGAGAGCTGTGTGGCCCAGGTGCTCTCCCACCTGCAGAGCAACGGCATCATTCCCCCTCCCGGCGACGCCTGAGCCCTGGGGCCTGCAGGAGCGGGGTCAGCTCTGACCGGGGGAAGCCCCGGGCGCCCGGGCTCCATCGGGCTGCTGGAGCCTGACGTACAGCGCATCCAGGAGGGTCTTGAGGCAGCTGGCCACCGGCACCGCCAGCAACAGCCCCAGCAGCTCCCCGAGGCCCAGCAGGCTGCCGAGGCGGGCCCCCACCGGCAGGCTGATCAGCAGCCAGGCCGGCTGCAGCCCGACGATGCTGCCCATCAGCCGGGGCTGGATCACCTGGTCGACCACCTGGCCGACGCTGATCGCCGCCAGCAGCACCTCCACGCCCTGACGGGGATCCTGCAGGGCCAGCAGCAGGCTCACCAGCAGGATGGTCAGGGCGCTGGCGTAGGGGATGAGCGTGGTGAACCCGATCGCCACCGCGAACAGCACGCCGTAGGGAATGCCCAGCAGGGTGAACACCACCATCTGCAGCAGGCTGAGGATCAGGGCCAGCAGCACCTGGCCGGCGAAGTAGCCGCGGAAGGTGCGGTAAAGGGTGGAGACCACGAGCGGCCTGAGCCCCTGGGGCAGCCAGGCCGCCAGGCCCGCCGCGATGCGCTCACCACCCAGCAGCAGGAACACCGTGAGCACCAGCACGATCACGACGTTGACCGTGAGACCGACGGTGGCCCCCAGCAGACCCAGCAGCTGCTGGCTGATCTGGCTGGCGAGGCGACTGGTGCGGCTGATCAGCTCGCTGCTGAGATCGCCGAAATCGCTGGGCAGGCCGCGGGCCAGTGCCTGCCGCTGCAGCTCCTCCAGCAGGGATTCGCCCTGGGCCAGCCAACCGGGCAGGGCGGTGATCAGTCCATCCAGCTGCGTGATCAGACGCGGCACCAGCCACAGGGCCGAGAGCACCACCGCCCCGAAGCCCAGGCCGAGCACCAGCAACAGCGCCAGGGGACGCGGCAGACGCCGGTCGACCAGCCAGCGGGTGGGGATGTCCAGCAGGAAGGCCAGCAGGGCCGCCGCCAGGAACAGGGCCGGGAAGGGGGCCAGGGGCAGCAGCAGCTGCCGCAGCACCCACAGGTTGAGCACCAGCAGCGGCAGGGCGAGGCTGAACCGCAGCCAGGGAGGAAGCACCAGCCGTTCGAGCATGGTTCCGGACTCCTCAGGGCAGCGGGGTGACGGCCGTCACCGCTGCCGCTGCGGCGCCGCAGCAAGCCCTGGACAGGGACCCGGGCTTGCGGGAGGCCTCCGGATGGCGCTGAAGGGCAGTGGGGTCGGGGAGACCTGGGCGCGCTCCTCTCCGGGGCAGGGGCGGGACCGCCAGGCGGCAGACGGCTGGCACGGAAAGCAGGGCCCGTTTCGTTCATGGTAGGCAGCCAGCGCTCTTCCCCTGCCGGCCCGGGCGGACACCGGGGACGCCCCGTTGGCGAGCAGAGCGCCTCGCCACCCCCATAGCCTCGTTACACTCGCACACATTCTCCGGCGCTCCCGAGATGGCTGTCACCTACCCCCGCAAGATCCTCAACACCATCGGGCCCCGGGAGGTGATGACGGAGGTGGTGAAGGATCGCAATCTGCAGGTGATCTTTCTGAACAGCTATCGCTTCAATGAGCAGCGTTCCTGCCTGGAACTCACCAGCCTGATCGAGGCCCTCGACGGCCAGCCCCGAGAGCTGGTGCAGGAGCTGTCCCATCACATCAGCGACGAGGCCCGCCACGCCGTCTGGCTCACCGATCTGCTGTTCGAGATGGGGGAACCGATCGGCAATCCCCAGACCGGGTCGTACATCGACGAACTCAATCGTCTGTTCGACAAGAGTGCGGATTCCGTTCGCCGGGAGGATGGCCTGATCGCCGTGCTCGCCTCGATCAATGCCACCGAGAAGCGTGGCTGCCAGGCCTTCTCCGCCCACATCTCCGCCCTGCGCCAGGCCCCTGCCAGCGAGGAGAACACCCGCATCCGCGCCACCCTCGAGCGCATCCTGCCGGAGGAGGCGGCCCACGTCAGCTGGGGGAGCCGCTGGCTGGGACGGATCGCCAGCCGCAGCCCTGAACACCGCGTCCGCGTCAATGCCGCCAAGCGCAAGTACGCGATGATCGAACACGCCGCCTTCGAAGCCGGCATGGACATCACCGCCGGCGCTGAACTGCGGCGTCTGGGCAATCTGGTGGAGATCGCCAACACGCTGCCCGTCTGGGAACGCCCCTCCTATGTGCTCGAGCGCCTCCCCCAGGCTCTGCTGTCCCAGGACCTCACCAAGTCCCGGCTGATGGCGGTCAAGCGGGTGTGGGAGGAGAAGCCGGAGCGCCTGGTCGAGCAGTTCATCCCGATGTTCCTGCGCGGCCTGCAGAACCTGCGCCCGTCCCTCGCCACCACCCCCTGATCCCCGAGCGAGGGCTCCCATCACTCTGAGGGCCAGGCCTGAAAAGGTTCAGGCCCTCCGGTTGGCTCCCGGCAGAGCGCGGTCCGCGTGCCAGGCCTCAGTTCCTGGGTGATTCCGGCAGAAGCCGCTTCAGGCGCTGCGCTGCCAGTTCAGCTCCGCGGCTTCACTCCGCCAACGCAGGGTCTCCACCAGAGGGGTGCCCAACAGCAGCTCGGTCTGAGGGCGGTGATCTCCGAGCACCCGCCGGGGCAGCACCGTGGCCGCGGCGATGGCCCGTTCCGGGCGCCCGCTCCAGCGAGCCAGCCTCCTGACGCCCTCCAGCAGCGGCAGGGTCACCCCGGCCAGGGTGCCATCCTCCAGCCGGCAGCTCCCCTCCGACACCTGCAGCACCCGCGAATCCCAGCGGTGCTGCCCATCGGCCAGTCCATAGGGGGCCAGGGCATCGCTGACGATCACGACCCGATCCGGGGCGAGACGCTGCAGCAGCACGGCCATGCTGGGGGCCACATGCACCCCGTCGGCGATCAGGCCCACGGCCACCTCCTCCCGCAGCAGCGCCGCCGCCACCGGCCCCGGCGCCCGGCGGTGCATGTCAGGCATGGCATTGAAGGCGTGGGTGAGCATCGTCACCCCCGCGTCGAAGGCGGCGTTCGCCTCGGCCTCTCCAGCGGCGCTGTGGCCCAGGCTGACGACGATGCCGCGGCGGCGCAGGGAGGCGATCACCTCCGCCGCTCCCGGCAGCTCGGGCGCCAGGGTGACCAGGGCGATGTCGGCGGGAGCATCCCAGCCGGCGCCTCCGCTGAAGCCGTGAATGCGGTGTTCGAGGGCTTCGGCAGAGGGGCTGGCCAGATGCTCCCGCGGGTGGGCCCCCCGGCGCTCCAGCGCCAGGAACGGCCCCTCGAGGTGGGCGCCCAGCAGCCGGCAGCGGCCGGGCCTGTGGCGCCGGCGGGCCTCGGCGAGCACCGTCAGCGCCTGGCGCAGCGGCTCCACCCCACAGGTGACGAGGGTGGGGCAGATGGCCGCCACCCCGTCCTGCCAGAGGCGCTCGAGCAGGGACTCCAGTCGGGGGAGATCAGCGGCACAGAGCTCGGGGAAGGCCAGGCCCAGGCCTCCATTGATCTGCAGATCCACCCCGCCCGGGCTCAGCCAGTCGCCGTGCCAGTCCTCTCCGGCGGCGCAGCTGGCGCGGTCGATCGGCACCAGCCGGGCGATGCGGCCGTCCGCGTCCAGGCCGACGCGCCAGCGCTGGTCGCGGCCATGGGCGCAGGAGCGCTCCAGGGGCAGGCGCACATTGGTCAGCCAGTGCACGGTGGGGAATGGCGAGGGGGCCCAGGGAGAGAATGCCACCGTCCATCCCTGTCCGCGCCGTGTCCGCGCCCGAGCCCCTCCGCTCCTCCCCCGCCGCCGCCGGCAGCCCTGCGCTGGTCTCCGCCGCTGGCGCGCCGCCGCCCCGGGTGGCGGTGATCATGGGCAGCGATTCCGACCTGCCCACCCTGGAGCCCGCCGTGGCGGTCCTGGCCGCCCTGGGAGTGGAGGCCGAGGTGCGGGTGCTGTCGGCTCACCGCACGCCCCTGGAGATGGTGACCTTCGCCCAGCAGGCGGCCGGGCGGGGCCTGCGCGTGATCGTGGCCGGCGCCGGCGGAGCCGCCCACCTGCCGGGCATGGTGGCCTCCCTGACGACCCTGCCGGTGATCGGGGTGCCGGTGCAGAGCCGGGCCCTGTCGGGGGTCGATTCGCTGCATTCGATCGTGCAGATGCCCGCCGGGATCCCCGTGGCCACCGTGGCGATCGGCGGCGGCCAGAACGCCGGTCTGCTGGCGGCCCGGATCCTGGCCACCAGCGATCCGGACCTGGCCGATCGCCTCGGGGCCTTCGCCGCCTCGCTGCACGACCAGGTGGTGGCCAAGGATCTGCGGCTGCAGCAGCTGGGCAGCAGCGCCTACCTGCAGGGCATGGCCAGCGGCGGCTGAGGCCCCGCGGACCCGGTCCCTAGGATCCGCGCCACGACGTTCCGGCCGCGATGCCCACCGACCTGCAGCCCAGCACCCCGGGCGGGGCCACCTCCACTCAGGACGCCAAGCAGGCCGAGAAGGCCGAGGTCAAGACCTACTTCGAGAGCACCGGCTTCGAACGCTGGAACCGCATCTACAGCGACAGCGATGCGGTCAACAACGTCCAGCGCAACATCCGCATCGGCCACCAGAAGACGGTGGACGAAGTGCTGGCCTGGGTGAACGAGCAGGGGGATCTGCCCAACCGCAGCTTCTGCGATGCCGGCTGCGGCGTCGGCAGCCTGGCGATCCCCCTGGCCCAGGCGGGAGCCGGCTCCGTGGCCGCCAGCGACCTGTCGGAGGCGATGGTGCAGGAGGCCGCACGGCGCGCCGGGGAGGCGGGCCTCAGCGGCGAGCAGCTGCGCTTCAGCGCCTCCGACCTGGAGAGCCTGCAGGGTCGCTACGAGACCGTGATCTGCCTCGATGTGTTCATCCACTACCCCCAGCCGGCGGCCGAGGAGATGGTGCGCCACCTGGCCTCCCTGGCCGAGCGGCGCCTGATCGTCAGCTTCGCGCCTTACACCCCCCTGCTGGCGATCCTCAAGGGCATCGGCCAGCTGTTCCCGGGGCCGAGCCGCACCACCCGCGCCTACACGCTGCGGGAGGAGGGCATCGTGGCGGCGGCGGAAGCCTGCGGCCTGCGCCCGGTGCGCCGCAGCCTCAACCAGGCCCCCTTCTATTTCTCCCGCCTGATCGCGTTCGAGCGGAGCTGAGTTCCGGCAGGCGTCTCAGGGCGACCCGGGCGCCGATTCCGCCTCCAGGGCCAGCGCCACTGGCGGCGGGGCCTCGAGCCGCAGGCTGCGCTGATCGGGCCGCTGCAGCTCCAGGGCCAGGGCGTGCAGGACATAGCCCCCGTCTCCGGGGAGGGCCTCGGGCCGGGCCGCCCCGCCGGGGGCGTAGAGGGGGTCGCCGAGCAGCGGGGCTCCGGCGGCGGCGCAGTGGATGCGGATCTGGTGGGGACGCCCCGTGGCGATCGCCACCTCCAGCACGTCGCCGGCGCTGCTGCGGCCGACCAGGGTGAGGCGGCTGCAGGCGGGCAGGCAGCCCTCACCGCCGGCCGCCCAGATCTGCCCCAGCCGCGGATGGGCCTGGCGGCCGATCGGCACGGTCACCGAGAGCGACTGGCCGGGGAGCAGCGGCAGAGCCCCGGAGGGGATCAGGGCCCGGTAGAGCTTGCGAGCCGCCGCAGGCCGCCCCAGCACCGGGGCGTTCTCAACACCGGCCGCTGCGGCCTCGCCTCCGCCGGCCGCGGCCGCGGTGGATTCACGCAGCTGGGCGCTGAGCCAGGCGCGACTGGCGGGTCGGCGGGCGCAGACCAGCAGACCGGAGGTGAAGCGGCCGAGGCGATGCACCGGCCGCGGCGGCCCTCCGACGTCGGCTCCCCAGCGCCGCTCCAGCAGGCGCAGCAGGGTGTGCTCGAGGAAGCCACCGGCCGGCAGCACCGGCAGGCCGGAGGGTTTGTGCAGCACCAGCAGGTCCCCATCGTCGAAGACCACCGGCAGGGCCGCCGGCACGGCCTCCTCCCGCCAGGGGGGGCGCTGCCAGCAGAGGCGGTCGCCGCGACGCAGGGGGCCATCCTCCAGCAGGGGAGAGCCGTTGCGCAGGATCTGCCCCTGCAGCAGCCGCTCCCTCCAGACCGCGGCGGTGCTGTGGGCGTAACGATCGCTGTAGAAGGCCAGCACGGACCGGCCATCCCCCTCGGCTCCCACCCGGTCGCGGTAGAGCCAGCCCCGGTTGTAGCCGGCGGCGAGCCAGGGCCCGGTGGCTGCGGCGTTCAGCCCCGGATCGGTCGGCTCACTCGACCAGGCCGTGCTCGAGGGCATAGCGCACCAACTCCGTGCGGCTGGCGGTGCCGGTCTTGATGAACAGCCGGCTGACGTACTTCTCGACGTTGCGGATCGAGGTTTCCAGCCGACGGGCGATCTCCTTGTTCATCAGCCCCTCGGCCACCAGCTGCAGCACGCTGGATTCCCGCGGGGTGAAGTCGAGCTGGACGCTGCCGGTGGGCCTGCGGCTGCCGCCACTGCCGAGCATGGAGCGGATCTCGGTGATCTGACGGGCCATGGCGCCGATGTCGGCATCGGCGAAGCGGGCGGCCTCGGCCAGCAGGCGCTCCTGGCGTCGCACCACGCTGCGCACGCGGGCGACCAGCTCGTCGGGATCGAAGGGTTTGGGGATGTAGTCGTCAGCGCCCGCCTGGAACCCGGCGATGCGATCGGAGGTCATGCCCTTGGCGGTGAGGAAGATCACCGGCGTGCCGCCGAGGCGCTCGTCGGCCCGCAGGCGCCTGAGCAGGCCATAGCCGTCGCAGCGGGGCATCATCACGTCGCTGATCACCACATCGGGCAGCAGCTCCTGGGCGAGGGTCCAGCCCTCTTCGCCGTCGTTGGCGGTGGTGACCTGAAAACCCTCGTCCTCCAGATAGGCCTTGACGGCGGTGCGCAGACCGGGCTCGTCATCGACCAGCAGGAGCCTGACGGGGGCGGCGGGCTGGGCCTCTGCGGCGCTGTCGGCGGCCTGGGGGCTGCCGCCGGTTTCGGGATCTTGGGGCATGGGGGCAATCTATCCGGGGGAACAGGCGCGGGCCCCCGGGCTGACGCCGGGGAGATGGGCCGCGCCGGGGAAGGCGCCGGGGAGGATCAGCGGCCGGCGGGCAGCAGATCGCGCCGTTCCACCAGCACCCCGCTGTAGCCGAGCCGCCGGGCCTCGACCGCCAGGGAGGCGGGATCACGGGCCGCCAGGGCTGGGGCGCAGACGGCCCACCAGATCAGATGATCGGTGCGATTGGCGGGGGTGATCACCCCACCGGGATTGAGCAGCCGCATCTCCAGTTGTCCCCTCTGACGCGTGATCCGCATCGGGGCGGCAGGGTCGCAGCTGACCCGGTCGGTGGCCACGGAGACCCGTTCATCGACCTCCTCCCAGATCTTGACGCTCCACATGCCGGGCGTCTGCGGATCGGGACGGCGCAGGAAGACCCCGAGGGTGTAGGTGCCCAGGGTGGAGGGCTTATCCACCAGCACCACCAGATCCGGCGGGCGCTCCACCTCCTGGCTGTCCTGGCCCGGGGCCGGCAGGGCACCCCCCACGAGCGTGAACAGGGCGGCGGCGACGAGGCCACGGGGGGATGGCAGGGAACGCATCAACGGCGAAGGGCCAGGGTCGGGGCCGCGGCGAGGGGGGGACTCGCCAGCATGGAGCCATGCTGACGAACCTGGATCACCACGCCACCACGCCCTGCGCCACGGAGGTGCTGGAGGCCATGGCGCCCTGGTGGCAGGAGCGCAGCGCCAACCCGTCCTCCCGCCTGCACCGGCCGGGGCTGCAGGCGGCGGCGGCCGTGGATCAGGCCCGGGAGCGGCTGGGTCGGGTGCTGGGCCTGCCCGCTGCGGGCGTGGTGTTCACCAGCGGCGCGACCGAGGCCAACAACCTGGCCCTGAAGGGGGTGGTGGAGGCGGCACTGGAGCGGGGCGAGCCACGGCGCCGGCTGGTGACCCTGGCCACGGAGCACCGGGCCGTGCTGGATCCGCTGGCCTGGCTGGGCCGGCGCGGCCTGCCGCTGACGGTGCTGCCGGTGCAGGCGGATGGGCTGGTGGATCTGGAGCGGCTGCAGGCGGCGATCGGGCCGGACACGCTGCTGGTGTCGGTGATGGCGGCCAACAACGAGATCGGCGTGCTGCAGCCCCTGCAGCGGATCGCCTCCCTCTGCCGCGAGCGGGGCGCCCTGATCCACTGCGACGCCGCCCAGGCCGTGGGCCACCTCCCGCTGAACATGCAGGAGCTGGGGCTCGACCTGCTCAGCCTCAGCGGCCACAAGCTCTATGGCCCCATGGGCATCGGCGCCCTGCTGATCGGCGAGGGGGTGCGGATCGCGGCGCAGCAGCAGGGGGGAGGCCAGCAGCGGGGATTGCGGGCGGGCACGCTGCCGGTGCCGCTGGTGGTGGGCCTGGGGGAGGCCGTGGTCCGGGCGGAAGCCGACCGGGCGGAGCGGGCGCTGCGGCTGGGGGCGCTGCGGCAGGAGCTGTGGCAGGGCCTGGAGGCGCTCGGGGGCATGACCCTCAACGGCCATGCCACGGCGCGGCTGCCCCACAACCTCAATGTCTGCGTGGAGGGGGTGGATGGGGTGGCCCTGCACCGCCGCCTGCGCCGCAGCCTGGCGGTGAGCAGCGGCTCGGCCTGCAGCCAGGGCAGCCCCTCCCATGTGCTGGCGGCGCTGGGGCGCAGCCGGCCGCAGGCGGCGGCGGCGATCCGCTTCGGGCTGGGACGGCAGACCACCGCCGCCGACATCCGCGCAGCGATCGCGGCGGTGGGGGAGGCGGTGGGAGAACTGCGGGCAGCGGCGCCGGGCTGGAGCGGCGGCCGGGGCGGCGGCCAGCCGGGCTCCGGCGCCGGGGACTGAACGCGGGGCCCGGGCAGGGAACTCAGGGAGCGGAGCCGCGAGAGGCCGCTCCCCGGGGGCGCCCCGAAGGAAGCGAGGAGGCCTCGGGAGCAATACCCAAAAGGGGACAACTCTCACCAGAAAGCAGCAGGCACAAGACGACAACATCAGACCTACATGATCATCGCCCATCCGATCACACCAAGCCCGCGGCGGAATAGCAACATCGGCACAACATTGGATCTACATCCAGCGAGATGTCCCGTAACATTTGCGCCGAACGCAAAACCCGTCCCTCCACGCCTTGACCGCATTCAGCTAATCCTCAGGGACGTCGATTACCCCCCAGCCCTAATGTTTTGACGTGGACGTTTCCCCGTCTCCCGACGCTCCGCACCCCTCGCCATGACGGCCACCAGTCCGGGGCTTCACCCCCCGCAGGTCTCCCAGCCGGGCGACCGCTGGGTCAAGGTCAGCGGCTCCACGCTGCCGGACGATGACGCGGCGGTCGACGAGGCGATGGCCGGGATCCTGAGCAGCGGCAATCCCGCCCTCACGATCATCTACTGCTCCCCCGCCCACGACCTGACCCGCATCTCGGCGCGGGTGAAACGGGCCGTGGGGGCCGGCGAGGTGATCGGCTGCTCCACCGCCGGTGAACTGAGCCGCAGCCACCCCACCAACGGCGGCCTGCTGATCTGGGCCATCGGCGGCGACGGCTTCCGGGTCACCACCGGTTTCGGACTGGGCACGCCGGAGCGGGGACTGCGGGATGCCGCCCACGAGGCCGCCCTCTGCCTGGAGCGGGTGGAACGCCGCCAGCACACGATCCTGTTCCTGCTGGCCGATGGCCTCTGCGGCGACCAGATGGAGGTGGTGCGCGGCGCCTATGACGTGGCAGGGGCCGGCGTGCCGCTGATCGGAGGCTGCGCCGGCGATGACATGGCCCTGCAGTCCACCCGGCAGATCCATGAGGGGACCCTGCTCACCCACGCGGTGGTGGCGGCGGCGATCAGCTCGGATGCCCCCATGGCGATCGGCATCGCCCACGGCTGGGAGCCCCTCAGCCAGCCGATGCTGGTGACCGAGAGCCGCGGCACCATCCTGACCAGCCTCGACGACCGTCCGGCGCTCGATGTCTACCTCGATGCCCACGGGGCTCCACCCGAGGCACGCCGCGATGGCAAGGCCTTCTTCGACTTCGCCCATACGCGCCCGCTGGGCATCGCCCGCCGCAACCGCATCGAGATTCGTTATGTCTACGGTGCCGATTTTGAGAAGCGAAGCCTCTCCATCTTCGCCGAGGTTCCCCAGGGAGCCATGGCCTATCTGATGAAGGGGAGCTGCAACTCGGTGCTCGATGCCACCGCCGAGGTCTGCGCCCTGGCGGAATCCTCCCTCGAGGGCCTGCCGGCCCGTGGCTTCATGTTGCTGGAGTGCGTCGCCCGTAAATCCCTGCTCGATGCCGCCGGGCTGCTGGAGGAGAGCCTGCGCCTGCCCACCGTCCGGCCTGAAGTGTCGGTCGGAGGCTTCTACACCTACGGGGAGATCGCCCGCACGGAGGGTTCGGGAGGGCTCCACAACCAGACGGTTGTCGCCCTGGCGATCGCATGAGCCCAGCCCCGTGGTCGCTGCATCTGCTGTCTGAGGTTCTGGCCGCGTTCACGGTCGGGAGCCCCAACGCCCTGCGGGATGTGGTGAGCCGCGTGGCCGAAGCGGTCGATGCCGAGGTGACGGCCATCCTGCGGGGCGAGCGGATCCTGCTGTGCACAGGGCTCAACCGCGAGGAGCAGCAGCAGCTGATCGCCGCCCGGCCGCAACGGCAGGGGGAGCTCGACCTGGCGGTCGGGCAGCTGCATCTGTTCTGGGTCCCGCTGGACGGCGACGAACTGCTGGTGGTGGGGCGGTTCCGCGAGGCCTATGACCTCGAGGAGCGGGCGCTGCTGCGGGCGATGGGACGCAGCATTCAGCTCAGCACCCAGGTCCTGGCCGCCGTGAAGGCCGAACAGGAGGCGATGCGGGCCGAGAAGCAGGCCAAGGAGGCCGCCATCCGGGAGGCCACGATCGACCACCTCACCGGCCTGCCCAACCGCCGGCTGGTGCTGCGCCAGCTGGCCGAGCGGCTGAGCTGCGGCCGCAGCCGCTCGGGCATCCCGGCGGTGCTGTTCATCGACCTCGACCGCTTCAAGCAGATCAATGACGCCCATGGCCACCGCGTCGGTGACCGCTACCTGCAGGAGGTCGGGCGTCTGCTGCGCGATCTGATCCGCAGCGACGATCTTGTGGGTCGCCTCTCCGGGGACGAATTCGTGGTGCTGACCACCACCTCCGGGCTGCAGGAGGCCGGAGATCTGGCCGGCCGCATCCTCTGGCACATGCACCACCAGCCCCTGCGGGTGGGAGGGCGACGGCTGCCCAGCTCGGCTTCGATCGGCATCGCTCTGGCCACGGCGGACGACACGCCGGAAACGCTGCTGGAGAACGCCGACCTGGCGATGTACAGCATCAAGGAGCGTCGGGCCGGAGGCTATGCCTGCTTCGATCAGACGATGCGGCAGCAGGTGCGGGAACGGGCCCGGCTGGAGGCGGAGCTGCGCGAGGGCCTGCCGCGGGGTCAGGTCCTGGCCCATTTCCAGCCGATCGTCTCGGCCGCCCACGGAGGGGTGGTGGGCTTCGAAGCCCTGGCCCGCTGGCAGCACCCCCGCCATGGCCTGCTCTCACCGGAGCGGTTCATCGGCGTGGCGGAGGAGGCCGGACTGCTGCGCGAACTCGACACGGTGGTGATGGAGTCGGCCTGTCGCCAGATCGGCCGCTGGAGCAGCGCAAGGGAGGGGATCCTGCCGCGGCTGTCGATCAACATCGCCGCCACAAGCCTGGCGGACCCGATGCTCAGCGAGCGGATCCGCGCGATGCTCGCCGATTCACCGCTGGAGAGCCGGCAGCTGTTTCTGGAGATCACCGAAACCACCCTGGTCGAGGACGTGGCCTCCTCCTTCCGCAACATCAACGAGCTCAAGCGTCAGGGAGTGCGGCTGGCGATCGATGACTTCGGCACCGGCTATTCCTCATTGCGTTATCTGAAGCGATTTCCGGTTGGGATCCTGAAGATCGACCGCAGCTTTGTCGATGGCCTCGGCCATGACTCCGAGGACGACGTGATCGTGGAGACCGTGATCCGCATGGCCCGCTCCCTGGGGATCGAAGTCGTGGCCGAAGGGGTGGAGACCCAGTCCCAGGCCGGGATCCTCAGGCGCCTGGGCTGCCACTACCTGCAGGGCTACCTCTACGGCCATCCCGCCGGCAGCGCCTGCAGCGAGGCCCTCTACCACCAGTCCCTGGCCGGCCTGATCGGCACGGCGATCGACGCCGGCTGAGCCCCGACGCCCCCGGGCCCCGGCCCGCCGGCATGCCCCCCGGGAAGCCTGGAGGCCTCCTCCCCAGCCCGAGGCCTGGACGGCCACGGGGACGGAACGGGGGTTGTGTCCATGGGCCGCCGCAGGGGTCCTGGTCCACCGCGAACACCGGCTCGGTTGGCCAGAGCCCACGCTGGAGCCATGCAATAACTGCACACCTTGGACGCCCCACGCCAGTTGTGGATGCCGCTTCGAAACGGTCTTGTTGGGGTTCCGGGCGCCCATGTCTAGGTTCCCAGCAGAGCTCCTTCCCCCCCTCCCTGATCCCCGGATGCGCCCGCATTCCCTGCTGATCGCAATCGGGGGCTTCGGCCTGACCATGGCGGGAACAGGGCTGCTGGCCCATGGGCTGCAGTGGCAGGACGAGCAGCGCCTGGCCCAGCAGAGCCTGCAGGTCAGCCAGAGGCTCTGTCGGGCGCTGGAGATGAGTTCGCTGCTGTTGCAGGATTCCTCCCAGCCCACCCCCAGCCTGTCCGCGCCGATGCGCTGGCATCTGAGCCGCCCGCTGGGACTTCTCGAACTCTCCCCCCAGAGCAGCAGCATCGCTGCCCCGGAGCGATCCGTCGGCGCCAGGCCGGCTCCGCAGGCGGCCCGCGCAGCCAGCCCCCTGTGCACGGACGCCACATTTCTCCAAGTGCTGCGGCTGAGCGCCGATCCAGCCAGCGACGCGCGGCTGCTGGTCAGCCTCCACCGGCCCGGCAGCCGGCGCTCATCCAGTCTGCTGCTCGACGGCCATGCCCTCTGGCCCCGGCAGGGGGGGCCGCCGCCGTTCCGCATCACGGCGACAGCCAGTGCCGCTTCCGCCACGGATCACCGGGCCTACGCACTGCCGGGCCATCCCACCGGCCTGGAGCTGCGCACCCAGCGTGATGAGTCTGGAAACCTGCCGCTCCGACTGGGACTGCCCCTCGCCCTCGCCCTGCTCGGCATCGGACTGACCGGCCTGCTGGTCGTCTGGATGAACAGGCGCAGGGGCGCCATGGAACCGCGCCGCCAGCTCTCCAGCGACTACCAGACCGGGCTTCCCACCCTCAGCCGTCTGGAACTGGATCTGCAGAATCTGAGCCGCGATCCCGCCGTGGCCACAGAGACCGCCGGCCTGCTGGTCACGATCCACTTCCAGGTGCTTGAACGGCAGCGGGCCTTCCTCACCGATTCCCAGCTGGGCGAACTGCTGCTGAGCTGCTGCAGCACGATCCGCGAGTACCGCCCCTACTGGCCCAACCTGCAGGCCTACCGCATCTCCGAGTCGCGCCTGGCGATCCTCACGCCGCCCCTGCCCGATCCCTGCCTCAGCGATGCCCGCCACAGCGGTGAGCGCCTGCTGCAGGAACTGCTCAACGATGCCCGCGAAGCCACGGTCAAGACCCTGGGCCTGGCTCTGCAATGGGATGACATCGTCGTCACCGGTCAGAGCCTCGGGGCGAAGGAACCCTGCTGCGACCTGCTGGTCAACCATGCCTTCGGGGAACGGCTCGCAGGTGAGGACCGGGTGGCCTACCGGATGCTGGATGAGAGCGATGAGCGCCGCGGCCGGACCGATTCGGCCATCGCCCACGCCCTGCTCGCCCTGGCTCCGGGGGATCTCGAATTCGTCTTTCAGCCGATCCTGTTGCTCTCCGATCCCGGACGGTTCGGACTGGAACTGCTGCTGCGCTTCCGTCCGGAGGAACTGCGCAAGGCCGGCACCGGTGAGGTGATGCGGTTGGCCCACAAGCTGGATGTGGCCCACAGGGTTGACGATCTCGTCCTCAGCCAGCTTCCCGAGATTCACGAGTGGCTGCGCAACGATGCAACAATCAACAGCAAGATCTCCTACATCTCCGTCAACATCACAAGCAACTCCGTTTCAACCCCCAAAAATGTCGACAAACTGATTCACCTGCTGCGCCGCTACGAGGTCGACAACAGCCTGTTCGCACTTGAGATCACCGAAACAGCGGCCACCAATCAACTCGCCGGATCAGCCCATCTGAAAACAGCCTCCGAACGCCTCAGCCAGGAGCTCGCCTTCCGCATCTACATCGACGACTTTGGATCCGGCCTCTCGAATTACCGTCGCATCTGCGAGGCCTGGTATGACGTCATCAAGCTCGACATCGGCCTGATCAAGGGCATCAGTGATTCCTTCCGCCTGCAGCACTATGTCGGGTCCTTCATCAAATCCGTCCATGCGCTCGGCAAGATGGTGGTTGCCGAGGGGATCGAGGACAGCAGTGACCTGGCCACAGCCATCCGCCTGGGTACTGACTGCATCCAGGGATTCCGCATCTCCAGACCACTGCCCCGCGACGACCTTCAGCGATTCCTGAGCAGTTCCGAATGGGCCTGTCCCGACTGGCTGGGGGGCTTCCTGCGCGAGATCCGCGATTCCGACAAACTGCTGCTGCCCGATCACTCCGGTTCAGGCAAGAAGCTCAGTCAGCGGATTCCACTGGAACGCCAGCTGCTGGAGAACTGGTCCCAGCTGCGCAGCTACGAAGAATTCGTTTTGCTGTTTGTCAATGACCTCAGGCAGTGGGGGCTTGATCTGATGCGCCTGTCCCTGGCCTTCCTCCCCGAGGAGGAGGACATCGACTGCAGCCAATACATCTGGACCTCGCGGTTGCCTGGGGAGGTCCGCACCCTGCGAATGGAACGGGACTTCCTCGAACACAGCGAACACCGATCCAGTCCGCTGCACCGCATCGCCACCACTGGAGAGACGATGCGACGCCACCTCGATCAGATCGACGAGCCCGAATTCCAGCTGTTCACCGTACTCAAGGACCAGGGCTGCAGCGACTACCTCGGCATTCGCCTGGAATCGCGGGGCATCTCCGTGCCGGTGCTCACCCTGGCCCTCCAGCATGGCTGTGTGTTCAGCGACGAGCACATCCAGCGCATCGAGTCGATGAGCAGCCTGCTGAGCCTGCTCTTTTACACCTTCGAGAGCGAACGGGCCAAGCGCCTCGCCCTGCTCGATCCGCTCACCGGCCTCGCCAACCGCCGCAGCTTCGATTCCTTCCTGCGGGCCAACATCGCCTCCTGCAAAGCCAATGCCCAGCCCCTCGCCCTGGCCCTGATCGACATCGATCGATTCAAGGTCGTCAACGATCTGATGGGCCACGCCTACGGCGACAGAGCCCTGCGCAAAGTGGCCACCACCCTCAACTCCCAGCTGCTGCGACGCAGCGATTTTCTGGCTCGGCTCGGAGGCGAGGAATTCGGGTTGATCATGCCCGACACCGACGCCGCCAGAGCCCGCGAGCTGTGCAACAACATGCGCCAGGCGATCGAGGCCTGCGCCATCGAGCATCCCGAGGCGGGCAGCGGTGGGGTGCTCACCATCAGCATCGGTGTCAGCCTGTGGCGCCCCCAGGACGGGGAGAGCTGCGACAGCGACAGCCTGCAGCAACTGGCTGATGAGAGCCTCTACGCCGCCAAGCGCACCGGCCGCAACCGGGTCGAAAGCGTCGCCTACCGGGAGTCGGATCGCCCCCACCCCCGCCATCCGTGAGCGCTTCCGCGCAGCTCTCCGCCGCCGCCCCAGCCTCCACCCGGCGCCGAAGCCCGGGCAGCCGGCGGTGGCGGCCCCTGGCAGCCGCACTGCTGCCATTGCTGACGCTCAACCCCTGCATCGCCCAGCCCGTCCCGGAACGGAACGTGCTGCAGGAACGTCAGCAACGCTTCCATGCGGTGTGGTCCGCCGGCGGCATGGTGGCCGCCCAGGAGCCGCAGGCCGGCGCCGCGGGAGTCGCGATGTTGCGCCAGGGGGGGAATGCGGTGGATGCCGCCGTGGCCTCGGCCTTCGCCCTGGCGGTGACCCTGCCCCAGGCCGGCAGCCTCGGGGGCGGCGGCTTTCTGCTGCTGTGGCTGCCCGGCCCTTCCACCGCCCGCCAGCGTGGTTGTCTGGCCGGCGGCGGCGGCCTTGACCCCGAACTCCGGCTCGGCCGCGGCACGGCGGTCGGCATCGACTACCGCGAACGGGCCCCCGCCGCAGCCCGCTCCGATCTGTTCCTCTCCCGCGACGGCAGCGTCGATCGCCAGCGGGCCAGCCGCAGCCTCGCCAGCAGCGGCGTGCCGGGGGCCGTCGCCGGACTGGTGCTGGCCCAGCGCTGCTACGGGCGGCTGCCGCTGCGGCAGGTGATCGCACCCGCCATCGCTCTGGCCGAACGGGGGGTCCCGGTCAGCCGCGAACTGGCCGATTCGCTGCAGGCAGCGGTTCCTCTGCTGGGCGCCGACCCGTCATCGCGCCGCGTCTTCCTCCGCCCGGACCGGCAGGGCCGCTGGCAGCCTCCACCACCAGGGGGATGGCTGCGCCAGGGCGAGCTGGCCGGCACGCTGCGGCTGATCGCCGCCCGGGGACACAACGGCTTCTACGACGGTCCGGTGGCCCGCTCGCTGCTGGCGCTGATGCAGCGCGGTGATGGCCTGATCCGCCCCGAGGACCTGCGGCGCTACGGGGCCGTCCTGGTGCGGCCGCTGCAGATCCGCTTCCGCGACCACCCCGTGCTGAGCCTGCCGCCCCCGGCCGGTGGGCTCAGCCTGCTGCAGCTGCTGGCCCTGCTGGATCCCCTGGATCTGCCGGCCGCGGGAGGGGCCGCCGCTCTGCATCTGCTGGCCGAAGCGATGAACCTGGTCTACCGCGATCGCAACACCCTGCTCGGAGATCCCGAGCAGGCGGAGGTCCCGGTCGACTCCCTGCTCTCGCCCGACCACCTCGACGGCCTGCGCCGCCGAATCGATCGACGGCACCACACCCCGGCCGCCCGCCTCGAGCAGGCCCCGACCGACCGCCGCGAAGGCGCGAACACCACCCACCTCTCGACGGTCGACCGCAACGGCGGCCTGGCGGCCCTGACCACCAGCCTCAACTTCGCCTACGGCAATGGGATCACCATCCCGGGCACCGGCGTGCTGCTCAACAACACCATGGACGACTTCACCGCCCGGGTGGGAGCCGCCAACGCCTTCGGATTGCGCCAGGGGGAGCGCAACCGGATCGCCCCGCGGGCCCGGCCGCTCAGCTCGATGGCTCCGACGCTGGTGTTCCGCCCCGATGGACGCCCCTGGCTGGCCCTCGGCAGCCCCGGGGGCAGCCGCATCACCACCTCCCTGCTGCAGGTGCTGCTCAACCGCCTGGTCCACGGCCTCAACCTGGCCACCGCGATCGCGGAGCCGCGCATCCACAGCCAGCTCTGGCCCGACAGCCTCGGGGTCGAGCAGGGCCTCAGCCCGGACACCCTGCAGACACTCCAGGCCATGGGACATCGCCTCGAGCCGGCCCAGGCCATGGGGGCCGTCAATGCCGTGGAACATCTGCCCGGCGCCGATGCCTGGACCCGGGGCAGCCTCGGGGTCGCCGATCCCCGTCGCGCCGAGGCGCCCGCCGTCGGCGAATGAGGACCTGCCAGGCGCAGCTGCAGGCGGACCGCCACGGCGGCATCGGCCATCCACACAATGGAGGCCATTGCCGTCCTGTCTAGGGTTGCGATTGATTCCCCCCTGCAGCGACTGCCCGCGGGCTCGGCCCTATGACCGGCAACGACCCCTCAACCCAGGCTCCCGAATCAGATCGGATCTGGATCCTGGAGGACGACGAACTCCTCTGCGAGCTGCTGACCCGGCGCTGCGCGGAACGGGGGTGGGCGCTGGAATCCTTCCATCAGCCCCGCGACCTGGAGCAGGCCCTCAGCGAACGCACTCCGGATCTGCTGCTGCTCGACCACCTGCTGCCCTACAAGAGCGGCCTGGATGTGCTGGCCGGCATCCGGCGCCAGGGGCTTCACTTCCCCGTGTTGATGCTCTCCGCGCTCAACGCCCCCGGCGACCGGATCGCAGGGCTGGAGTATGGCGCGGACGACTACGTGGGCAAACCCTTCGTCTTCCGGGAACTGCAGCTGCGCATCGAGAAGCTGCTGCGCTGCAGTTCCTGCGACGGCGATGAGGGTCCAGGGCGGTCCGGGTCTGCACAGCCCGCCGTTGCCCGCTCCGCCTCGGAACGGTTCCACATCGGGGGCTGCTGCTTCTCGCCCCAGGCCCATGAGCTGCACGGACCCGACGGGGAGATCGTGCGCCTGACCCGGGGGGACACGGCCCTGCTGCTGGCGCTCTGCCGCCAGCCGGATCGGGTGGTCAGCCGCGAGGCGCTGGCCCGGGCCTGCGGCAGCCTGGTGGATGTGCGGCAGAGCCGCACCATTGATGTGCGCATGTCCAGGCTGAGGCGACTGCTGCATCAGCTGGAGCCGCAGCAGGAGCACCTGGAGGCCTGCCGCGGCCAGGGGTACCGACTCTCGGCCACGCCCCACGAGGCGTCCCCTCCCCCGGCCTGTGCCTGAGAGAACCCGGCTGGATTCCCGGGACTGGCTCAGCTGGATGCTGGCCTGTCTGATCGGGGTCGGTCTCAGCGGCGCACTGCTGTGGTTGCTGCTGATCACACTGCTGGAGCCCTGGTTGCTCGACGAACGGGCCCTGCGCACCAACCGCAATGTGCGCCTCGTGGAGAAGGTGCTGGAGAGCCTGCCGGCCGAGCAACTGCCGGATGGGGTGATCATCCACCGCGGCCCGGCGGGGCCGGAGCATGACGGCCACGTTCCCGGCCACGCCGACGTGAGCCTGATGACCCTGCTGGCGCAGCGCTATGGCCTGCGCCGCGAGATCCTGGGCGATGACCCGCCCCTGACCGATCCCTGGGGAGGGTTCTGGATCCGCCTGCAGACCCCGCGCCTGGCCGGTCCAACGCTGTGGCTGTACCAACCGGAGCGGCTGGCCTCCAATCTCTGGTTCCTGCCCCTGCTGCGCAGTCTGGCCGTGGTGATCGGCCTCAGCGGGGGCAGCGTTCTCTTCCTGCGCCGCCGGGTGGAGGCTCCACTGGGGCGCATGCTCGACCGACTCGACAGCGACTCGCGCCCTCCGCTGCCGCTGCTGCCGGAGCAGGGGGTCGCTCCGCTGCGCGTCCTCACCTTCCGGATCAACCGGCTGCTGGAGAGCATCAACGACACCGAGCGTGCCCGCACCAGCCTCCTGCGGGGCGTCGCCCACGATCTGACCTCCCCCCAGACCCGGCTCACCCTGCGGCTGGAAAGCCTGCGCGAGTCCCTGGGAGAGAGGGAGGCCGCCAGCTTCGAGGCGATCGAGAACGACCTGCGGCAGCTGTCCCAGATCACCGCGCAGCTGGGTCTGCTGGCCGATGCCAGCCGCGAACGCCCCCGACGTCACCCGATCGGGCTCGATGATCTCTGCGCCAGGGTGGCGGGGTCCTATCCCGCCGGCAGCGTGCACCTGCAGGTGCCACGCCTGCTGGTGGTGGTCGACGCGCCGGGACTTGAACGCAGCCTCTGCAACCTGATCGACAACGCCCTGGAATACGGCCGGCCGCCCGTGGAGATCTCGGCCCGACGCCAGAAGAATCAGCTCTTGCTGCGGGTGGAGGACCGCGGCCAGGGCCTGATGACACCGACGCTGCTGACCATGACCAGCCCGCCCCCGTCGACGGACCGGCAGCGGCAACGGCACCGCGGCCTCGGGCTGGCGATCGTGGAGCAGTTCTGCCGCGACCACGGCGGCCGGCTGCGGCTGGAGCCCTCCGCCCTCGGCGGGCTGTGCGCCACCCTGCAGCTCAGCGCGAGAGAGGGACAGGCCCTGTTCATCTGAGCCCGCGCCGCAGGACAGGCCAGCGGGGCGGCTGTCTCTTGCCCGCGCAGCGATCCGGGAGCGGCCTGGGAGTGCCGCAAGGGGCACCGCGTGGATGATCTCCGAACGGCAGGCTGGGGGACAGGCCACTGCCGTGCCCGGCGATGCTGTTCCAGATCCACCACCAGCTGCACTACGACTACGACCGCCCGGTGTTCCTCGAGCCCCACACGCTGCGGCTCACCCCCCGCCAGGACGCCAGCCAGCGGCTGCATCACCACCAGCTGACGATCAGCGCAGCGGCCAGCGGTCAGTGCCGGGTGCAGGAGCCGGAGGGCAGCGATGGGCTGGTGCTCTGGTTCCACGACCAGCGCGACCACCTGACGATCGAGGTGATCAGCCGGGTCGAGACCCTGCGGGAGAACCCCTTCGACTGGATCATCAGCGAGGCCGGGGCCCGCAGGCTGCCCGCGGTCTACCCGCCGGCCCTGGCCGCGAGCCTGGCCCCGGCGATGAATGGATGCATCCCCGGGGAGGTGAGCCGCTGGGCGGAGGCCCTGGCCCGCGAGGCCGGCCCCTCCAGCAGCGACTTCCTGATGGCCCTCGCCGACACCATCCATCACGGCTTCCACCACATCGGCCGGCTGGAGGGAGCCCCCCTTCCCCCCGAACAGACCCTGACGGAACGCTGCGGCGCCTGCCGGGACACGGCCGTGCTGTTCATGGCCGCCTGCCGCAGCCAGGGGCTGGCGGCCCGTTTCGTCAGCGGCTACTCCTGCCACCACCCGCCGGAGGTGAGTGAACACGAGCTGCATGCCTGGGCCGAGGTGTTCGTGCCCGGAGGCGGCTGGAGAGGGTACGACCCGAGCCTTGGGCTGGCGGTGGCCGATGGGCACGTGGTTCTGGCCGCTGCAGCGGATCCGGCCCTGGCGGCGCCGCTGAGCGGCAGCTTCCGCGGCTCCGGAGCCCGCTCCCAGCTGCGCTATGCGATCCAGCTGAAGGTGATGCAGGGCAACGATGGAGCCAGCGCAGAGCCAGGGCAGGAGGCCTAACGGCAGCGCTGCGCCAGGGCCTGCCACTGCCCCAGGGACCGTCCCGCCTCAAACGGTCTCGCCGCGGCCAGAGCCGCCTCCAGGGAGGTCCGTTGCGGGGAGGAGGGCCAGTCGGGCTGGAAGCCACTGCAGGAGAGGCTGGAGGCCGCCTCGAAGCCGGCGTCTGCCCCCAGGCGCAGCCGGAACAGGGCCTGGGGGCCATGGCGGGAGCGGAAGGCCTCCACATCGAGAGGGGCCAGCGAGCGCGGGACGGCAGCCCCCGCCGCCGCGGGCTCCGCCCCATGGGCCGGAGGCAGCAGCAGCACCGCCGCCGCCACGCCCCAGCCCAGGCCCCGCAGCAGCCCTGAGCACAGATCCGGCCGCAGGGCCGCTGGATCGTGCTGACAGCGGCGGACCGGAGCACACAGGCGCATCGGGGGCAGATCGGCAGAACAGCCGTTCAAGGTAGGGACCCTCTCGACGGCCCCTGCCTCCGGGAGGGAGGCCGGAGACGGACCTAGCGTGCAGAGGACGCCCGCTCCACGGCCATGCCGGCCTCCTCAGGTTCCCAGTCCCAGCGCCGACGCGCTGTCCGCCGATGGCCATCGGGCCGGAGGCTGGCCGCAGGGGTGCCGCTGCTGGCTCTGACCTGGCTGGGAGGCGCGATCCCGGCCGTGCAGGCCGCCGGACTGCCCCCGGCGGGACGCTGCCTGGAGACTCAGGTCAGGAAACGCACCTATGAACCGCTGCCACCCTCAGGCCAGGCCGGCCGGCCGCAGACGGTGGGGCTGCCGGATCGCCTGGTGGTGCTGACCCTGGAGAACGGTGTGGTGCTGGAGGGGATCGTCTACGGCCACGACACCACCTTCTACGGGAACTTCGCCAGCGGTCACCGGGTGAGCCTCTGCCTGACCACCCGCAAGGGTCAGTGGCTGACGCTGGCCGACCTGGTCACCGGAGCCAGCCTGACGGGCCGGCCGCGGCCGGCAGCCACGGCCACCCCCGGAGGCCGGCCGGCGGTGAGCCCCGCGCCGCGTCCCGCCGGCAAGCCGGGATCCGCCCCTCCCGCCGCGACGCCGACCACTCGGTGAGGGAAGCCGGGCCTCAGCGTGAGGGAGTGCGCGGAGACCGGGAGGAGCCGGCCGGGCCAGGCGCAGCCTCCCCAGCGGCGGAGTCGGCCCCCGCTGCCGCCGGCGGCGCTCCGGAGGGAGCTGGGCCCAGCGGATCGGGCACCCGGCTGGGACCGAGCAGCTCCATCACCCAGCTGGAGGACAGGCGATGGGCCAGGCGGTTGAGCGTGTTGGCCATGCTGTTGAGATCGCGCAGGGTATCGACCAGCAGGGGCCCGTGGGCGCGCAGCTCCTCCTCTCCGCGCTGCAGCCGGCGCTGTCCGTCGACACCGAGGTTGCTGTAGACGGCCAATGTGCGCCGGGCGGCCGCGGCGGTGGAG
Source organism: Synechococcaceae cyanobacterium (assembly GCA_035285905.1). Taxonomy (GTDB): domain Bacteria; phylum Cyanobacteriota; class Cyanobacteriia; order PCC-6307; family Cyanobiaceae; genus Cyanobium. Next base: position 9,012 of record JAYKJA010000114.1, on the reverse strand, counting down.
CGGGCATCGCTGGCGGTGACGCGGGTCTGGGCGCGCAGCTCCTCGGCGAGGGAACGGGCCGCCCGCAGGGTTCCCTCCACCGAGCGGACGGTCTGGGGGATCTCGCGCTCGGCCAGTCGGTTGGTGGTGTCGAGCAGGCGATTCAGCGGCAGGCGGGACTCCGCCACCTGAACCACCAGATCGGTGAGGTTGATGGCGGGGGTGTACTGCAGCTGCAGACGACGCTGCGGTGAGTCCGTGCGGCTGGAGCGGAGCAGGGAGCGCGGATCGTGGGTCACGGCCAGGTAGGGCACGCCGATCAGGCTGTCCTGCATCAGACGGGCCTGACTGAGGGGGCCGAGCATGGAGCGGTAGGCGGGCTCGATCAGCAGGGAGACCGTCACCCGGGCGTCGGAGTCGAGCCGCAGGCTCTCGATCTGGCCGATGCGGTAACCGGAGATGCGCACATCGAGCCCCTCCTGCAGGCCGCTGGCATTGGAAGTGCGGATCTGCACCGGCCCGCTGATGCTGAACCAGCGCTGAAACCGGGCCATGCCGTAGCCGAAGCCGAGCAACAGCACCAGGCTTCCAATGAACAGCGGCAGGCTGCCGTTGCCGCGAATGGGGATGACATCGTCCAGCCGCGGCCGAAGCGGAGAGGCCGCCGGGGACCCACTGAGGTGATCGCTGGCGGAGGGATTGGAGGCGGACTCCGGCGGATCGGAGCTGGTCATAGGAGCACGATCTGATTGAGGGTGCCAACCCAGAACAGCTCCATCAGCAGCACCACCATGAGGCACTGCAGCAGCGCATCAGAGACCAGGGAGGGATAACGGGATCGCTCGGGGCCGCAGCGGAAACCCTGGCGACAGCAGAGCAGGGTGGACACCAGAACGAACAGCACTGTTTTGGAGATGCCGGTGATGAAATCGACCAGACGCATGGTCTCCAACAATTCGCGGAACTCCACGAACAACTGCTGGCCAGGGGTGACGATCAGGGCCATCACCAGCTCGGCAGCCACGAAATAGACGAACAGACTCAGGGCCCCGAGGCAGGCACCCAGCAGTTCCCGGCGACAGAACCCCACCCAGCCGAGCACCCCATGGGGATCCTGGTCGCTGACGAGTCCACGCAGCTCCGCATAACCGAAGGCCAGCAGCGGACCACAACGCACCAGGAAGATCAGGGTGATCGCGAGAGGGGCCAGGGTGTTGAGGCTCTCCTTGCTAATCACCTGCAGGGTGAGCACATTGACCTGGCCCAGCGGGCCGCGCATGATCTCCACCCAGCCGGCGGCCAGGGTGGCGCCGGCCAGCACGGTCAGCAGCAGGGTGCGGCCACCGCAGGCCCTGAACACGGCGGGCAGGGGCCCGAAACCCATGGCAAAGAGGCTCCTGGCGGCAGGATGGCACAGTTTCTGAAGGGACAGAGCCGATTGCGGGACGCTGGTCCCGGCCCCGGAGCGGCAGGACCAGCCCTCCGCGGCGCGGCTCGCGGAAGCCCCCCGGCCGATGGTCGCTGCTGGTGTCGCTGCGGATGTCCGTTACATTCCCCCCGACGGCCCCGCACGTCCGCTGATCGATCCGCCTGGCGTGAGGCTGAAGCCTCGGCGGCGGTGGTCCGTCCCAGTTCCCCTGGCCGCTCCGCCCATGACCGACCCCGTCAGCGATCCCCAGGACGAGCGCCGGGCCAGGCAGGCCGAACTGGAAGCCACCCGCCGGCAGATCGAGTCCTATCAGTCGCTGCTGCAGGACGTTCCCACGATCTTCGAGCGCAAGTTCCGGGAACGCCTGCAGCCGATCCTGGAGCGCAACCGTCAGATCGCGGAGGAGGGGCAGCAGCTGCGGGAGCAGATCTCCCGCGCCCTGCCGGCGACCCCGATGGCGGCAGCGGCCCTCCCGGCAGCGGAGTCGGAGCCCGTCGCAACGGCGACCCCATCCGCCCCGCTCCCTGCAGCCGGCGCGCAGGCCGAGGGCCGGAGTGATGCACAGCGGCAACAGGCCGGATCGGGGCCCCTGCTGCGCTGGGTGACCGGAGGCCTGGTGGCCGGTCTGGGACTGGGCCTGGTGCTTCTGGCCGTGCAGAGTCGCCGTCCGGCGGCTGTGACGGTCTCAGGAGGCAACGCCGTGGAGGCCAGCGCCGGCAGCCCCCGCCAGGCCGCGGCCACCACCGCTGGGCAGGCTCCCCGCAGGAGCGGCACCGACACCGGCACGAGGCGCGCCCCTGCGGCGCCGCTGCGCCATGACGAACTGCTGATCACCAGTCGCGGCAGCTGGATCGAACTGCGCGATGACCGCGATCGCGTGTTGTATGTCGGGATCCTGGAGGGGGACAAACGCTTCGCCATCGGCAAGCGGGTCCGGCTCAGTGCGGGGCGGCCCGACCTGATCACCTGGAGGATCGGCACGGGAGCACCGAGGGTCCTCGGATCGATCGAAGCGGTCGGATGGAGGGAACTCCGCCCTCAACCGGCTCCAGCCCCGGAGCGACGGGATCGCCCCTGGTTCCTGCCCTGAGCCCGCGCCAGGCCGCGACAGCGATGGCCCTGGTCTCGCGGCCCCGCTGACCCAGGACCGCTGAGCGGCGCCGAAGCGGTGGCCGCGCCGACGCAGCAGCGAGGGACAGGACTCCAGCGGACACCCGCCCTGGGGCCGTGGGCAGGCGGTAGGCCATTGGGGCCAGGCCCGCGGCACTGCACTCCACCAGGGTGGCCAGCGCGTTGCCAGCCCGCCGCCAGCGAGAGGCCCTGCGGCCGAGAGTCAATCCGGGCCTTCACCCCCCAGGAACAGCCAGACCACCCCGATCAGCGCGAGGCCCGCCAACCAGCCGGCCTGGGCCAACCCGGTGCCCAGATGAATGAGGGGATCGAGCAGCCAGTGGGTCAGACCGACGACCACCAGCGTGATCAGCAGCAGGGCCGCCATCAGCCGGCAGGCTCCCTTCGGAGGCGTGCGCTGGCGGGCCCGGCACGGAGCTCCTGCCAGCCGCCGGAGGGGGACTCCGGGAGGGTGGAGTCCCAGGCCAGCACCTGACTGGCCTGGCCGAGGGCCGCAGGCCAGGGCAGGGGCCCCAGCAGGGGAATCTCCGGGAAGGCCGCGGCGGCAGCCCGCGGATCGACGAGAGCGGGTTCGCCGGAGCGATTGACGCTGGTGGTGGCGAGGGGGCCCGTGAGCCGCAGCAGCTCCTGCGCCACCGGCGAGGCCGGCACCCGCAGCCCGAGGGAGGCCCCACCGGGATGGAGAGCCGCACTGAGGGGGCCGGCCAGGGGCAGCACCAGGGTCACGGGTCCGGGCCAGCAGCGCTCGGCCATGGCCAGCCAGGGCTCGGGCCAGGGAGCGGCCAGCAGGGATTGCAGCTGGGTCGCATCCGCCCCCATCAGGATCAGGGGCTTGTGGGCCGGGCGCTGCTTGAGGGACCAGATCGCCGCCGCATGCGCCGGGAGGGCCGCCAGAGCCGGCAGGGTATCGGTGGGAAAGATGGCCTGACCACCGGCCTGCAGGTGCCGGGCCAGGGCCGGGGCATCGAGCACCCAGGCGGAGGCTGACTGGGAGAGGGATGCAGCAGAGGCGCCGGAGGGGGCGGACATCAGGGGATGTGGAGAACGTCTGGACGGTGGCCTGCGGCGGAGGCCGGGGGGCTGACGCGGCGGCCGGGCACGAGCTCGGGCCCTGAAGCACCGGCACGCCGGGCGCAGGCGAAGCGCCAGACCCCCTCGAGATCCTGGTGGGCTGTGGGTTGCACCAGGCCGGCCTCCGCCATCAGGGCCAGCACGGCCGGACTCTGATCATGGTGATGTTCGAGCAGCAGCAGCCCCCCTGGCCGCAGGGCCTCGGCAGCTCCGGCGATGACCGATCGCAGGCAGGTCAGGCCGTCAGGGCCGCCATCGAGGGCCAGCGAGGGCTCGTGGTCGCGCACGACCGGATCGAGGCCGGCCAGGCAGAAGGAGGGGATGTAGGGAGGATTGGCCAGGACCAGATCGAGCTGACCCCAGTGGGCCTGCAACGGCTCCCACCAACTGCCGCAGAGCAGGCTGACCCGGTCAAGCACCTGGGCAGCGGCCAGGTTGCGGCGGGCCTGCTCCAGGGCGTCGGCGCTGAGGTCGACGGCGAAGCCCCGGGCCTCGGGATACGCCAGGGCCAGGGCGACGGCCAGACAGGCGGAACCGGTGCCGAGGTCGGCCCAGAGGGCCGGCGCGGCGATCCGCGGTGGAGCAACGGAGGCGAAGAACCGGTGGCCGCCGGGATGGGAGGTGGCGGCCAGGGCAAGCTCCACCAGGGCTTCGGTCTCCTGACGGGGGATCAGCACGCCGGGGGCGACCTGCAGCTCCAGGTCACGCCAGGGGCAGCGTCCCACGAGATATTGGAGAGGGACCGCGTGGCAGCGATGGCGACGCCAGAGCTCTTCCAGGTGCCCCAGGGAGGTGTGGAGCCGGACCGGGCGATCCGGATCGAGCCGCAGCCGCTGCAGATCCGGCCAGCGGAGTCCTCCCTCCAGATCCAGCAACCAGTCGAGATCGACGGCACGGCCTCCCTCGGAGAGCCGGGCGCGGCGCCAGGCCAGCAGGTCGACACCCGCGATCCATGGAGCAGCGGCAGGTTCCAGGTCCGCCATCGCTTCACCCTAGGGGTTGCTGAACACCGGGACGAAGCCCGCTCACCGGTCCGCACCTGGGGCACCCGCTGAATCACAGCCTGGATTTCACCCGCCTCCGCGAAGGCGGAGCGGACTCTGCATGGCGGTGAGCCTGGGCTGCGGTCAGCCTTGGCTGCAGTCAGCCTTGGCTGCGGTGGCCATGGGACCGCCGTGCGGAGAGGCCGTTCCGGCATCAGTCTCATCGCGGCCTCCAGCAGAGCCCCGGCTCGGCAATCAGCAGACCGGCCAGTTCCAGATCGAGCAACTGGGGCAGCAGCTGGGCCTGGGGCAACCTGAGCTTGGCGGAGAGGCTCTCGAGGCTTTCGCCCGATCCGAGCGCCGCGAGCAACCGCCGCTGCTCGGCGGCAAGCGACGACTGGACGGCGGCCGCCGGCGCACCCCCGCCAAGCAGGGGGCCCGGCCCCAGGGCCGAGATCAGATCCTGCGGGCAGAGCAGGGGTGTGGCGCCCTGGGAGAGCAGCCGGTTGCTGCCGGCCGCAGAGCTGCGCTGCACATCGGCGGGCACCACCCAGAGGGGGATGCCGTCCTGCCAGGCCAGCTGGGCGGAATGCAGAGCTCCGCTCGCCAGGGGACACTCGACCACCACCACCGCGCGGGCCAGGGACACCTGCAGGCGGTTGCGGCAGGCGAAATGGGCGGGCCGGACGGCCGTGCCCGGCGGCTGCTCACTGAGCAGCAGGCCCTGCTGGGCCACCCGGCGCTGCAGGGCGTGGTGATGGCGGGGGTACACCCGGTCCAGCGGCGTGCCCAGCACGCCGATCGGGACCCCACCATGGCGCAGGCATCCCAGGTGGGCGGCCGCATCGATGCCTTCCGCCAGCCCGCTGACCACCGGCCAGCCCGCCTGCGCCAGGGCCGAGGCGATCTGCTCGGCCAGGGCCAGGCCCTGGCGGGACGGACGGCGCGTGCCGACGACGGCCACGGCCCGCCTGCGGCCCAGCAACGGCCAGAGGCTGCCTCTCCCTTGCCAGTGCAGGGCCAGCGGCGGCCGGCGCAGCTGGCTGAGGCTGGCCGGCCAGGCCGGATCTCCAGGCAGAAGGATGCGCAGGTCGGGGCGGGAACGCGCCAGCAGCTCAGCCAGGGGCTCGCTCCCCCAGCGCCGGCGATACCCCTCCACCGCCGCCTGCAGGGACGCCGACCAGCCCAGCCGGCCGGCGAGATCCCCGGGACCGGCCTGCCAGGCACGCTCCAGGGAGCCGAACGCCTGCTGCAACTGCTGCAGACGAACCCATCCAACCCCCGGGCACCCGCTCCAGAGCAGCCACCACAACCGCTGACGGCGTGACCAGCAGGGCTGGCGTCCAGGAGAGCCGGACCGATCCGGCGGAGACGACGACGGAGCAGCGCCCGCCGGCGGCGACCAGTCCAGCCCAGGGGGGCGTCCGGCCCCACCGGCCGATGCCCCGAAGCTCGCCCGCACCAGATCCCCCATGCCCCACAGCCCAGCCAGGCATTGAATACATACGTACTATACCGGCAGCGGGGGTCCCTGCTCGAGCCGCGCCACGGCCCGCTCCAGGTCGGGCGGCAGCCGTCGCAGCAGGCGTCGGCGCTCCGGGCCGCCGGAGAGATCCACCAGCACCAGCTCCACCCGCGCTTCCGCCGCCACCTCCCCCGCGGCCGTGAGAAACCGGCTGGTCCAGGGGAAGCGGGGGCCACGCCGGCGGGCCACCGTGCTCCAGACCTCCACCTCCTGGCCATGCAGCAGGGCCTGGCGGTAATCGATCGCCAGGGAAACCACGGGCAGTTCCAGCCCACGCGCCGAAAGGGCGCTGTAGGCCAGCCCCGCCGCCGCCAGGGCCTCAATCCGCGCTTCCTCCAACCAGGCCAGGTAGCTGCCGTGCCACATCACGCCGGCATGGTCGGTGTGCTGGGGCAGCACCCGCCGCCGCAGGCACCAGCCCGTGGTCAGAGGCAAGGCGGAGACGGGTTCATCAGGCTGCATCACGGTCTGGGCTGTCGGGGAATCGAGACTGACATCCGGCCATAGGCTGCTAAGGAACCTTGTTCGAGCCAGTGTTCCGCAATCTTCTGATCGCCGATTCCGGCAAGGGCCACGTCGAGGAGATGGTGCGCATGCTGCGGACCATCCCTCCCTGTCGGTCGGCCCGGATCAACCTGCTGCATGTGATTCCCGAGCAGGGGGGCTCCGATCTGCAGGAGCACCGTGAGCGGGCCAGAACCCTGATCGCGGAAGCGATCACGCGCATCGGCCTGGAGGCCGGCGAGGTCCATTCCCTGGTGCGTGAAGGCGACGCGAAGCAGACCGTGCTGCAGGTCGCGGAGGAACTCGACGCCGATCTGATCGTGATGGGCTCCCGCGGACTGGGACGCCTGCAGTCGATCCTGGCCAACAGCACCAGCCAGTACGTGTTCCAGCTGTCGACGCGGCCGATGCTGCTCGTCCGCGACGATCTCTATGTCCGCGCCATCAATCGCGTGCTGGTGACCGTCGACGGCACGGGCGTGGGCGACGACGCGATCCGTCTGGCCAGCGAACTGGTCAGCGGCATCCCGGGTGGAGTGCTCACCGGAGTGCACATCAGCCGTCAGGACATCAGCCCCTCCCGAGGCGGCAGGTCCCGCGCCGATGAACTGCTGGACAAGGCCGTGCAGCGGGCCCGCAGTTACGGGGCCGAGATGAAGCCGCTGCACCGCACCGGTGACATCGGCCGAGGAGTCTGCGAAGTCGCCGAGGAAACCAGGGCCGACCTGGTGGTGATCGCCTCCCAGGACCGACGACCGCTGGTGGCCAAGGCCCTGGTGGACCTCGATCGCCTGCTGGGCAGCTCGGTGAGCGATTACATCCGGGTGCACGCCCCGGCCCCGGTGCTGCTGGTGCGCGAGCCGGAAGGGCGACGCTGACCACAGGCCAGCAAAAAGCCCCGGGTGTGGGCCCGGGGCGCTCTCTCTGCTCAAACGCAAAGAGAGTGACAACACCCTCAGATGCACCATCAACCCTGATGCCGAGGATGGTCAGTCAGATCTGAGTTCAGATGCTGCCCATCGAATGACTCACCCCGGCGCAACAAAGGCCTCCGGGCAGAGCCGAACCTGGAGCGAAAAGACTTCAGCCGCTCTGACGGCTGTTGGTCTGGATGTAAAGGACGATCAGGAAAACCGCGGGGACCAGGACGAACAGCAGGCTGGCAACGAAGCCGAGGTCGTTGGTTTCCATGGGAGCGATGGAGGTGTGCAGACCGTATCACTCCCGCTCCGCCGGGCCTGGAGTCGCTTCATCGCTCGTTGCGGAAGCCGCCGACCGGGCGGCGCCACTGGACGCCTCCGACCCCGCCGCCTGCTCGGCCTCCTCCTGCGCGGGAGCCTCAGGCCAGCTGGTGGGGCCGGTGGGGAGCGCGCGGGCCCTGGCCTGGTCGAGCAGCGCATCCCGATCGGACAGTCCGACCTGGGGCCGGGTGATCACCAGCAGCGACTGCTGGACCAGGGCCTGGCAGGCAAGCCGCCAGGTCTGGGGCCGTCGCCGCAGTTTCTGGTCCTCCACCGGTGTGCGGGGGCTGAGGGCCCCCACCGGCGTGCCGTCCACCACATCGACAAAGCAGGTGATGCACTGACCACAGCCTCCGCAGTTCCCCAGCTTTCCCTTGAGTCCGTAGAGCTCGATCCCCTCCCGCAGGGCCACCTCCCGCAGGTTTTCCCCGGGGTAACAGGGAACGTCGCGATCCTCGCGGACGAAGCGGATGACGGGCATGGCGCAGCTGGCGTGGCTTCACCACTTTGAGACGCCCTGGTCCTGCGCCGTGCGGTCGAAGCCCGTGCCCACGGCGCCGGGGTCCGCAGGGACAGGCCTGAGGGGGGCTCAGACCGCAGGCGACGGATGGCGGGCCCAAGGCCACCCCGATCGCGCGGAGGGGCTGCGGAATCGCACCCTGCCCATGCGGCTGGCCCGTCCGGGGGAGTCCGCCACGGTGGCGGCCGGTTGCGGTCCGTAACCAGCGGGCTCGGCCGGCAGGGCGCACCCTTTACCATCGCCAGCACGGATCGGCTTCGCCGGTCGCAACAACCGCGGTTCCTCCGGGAGCCGCATCACCCACCCCAGACCTGAACCCCTCCTATGGGATTGCCCTGGTACCGGGTGCACACGGTCGTCATCAACGACCCGGGCCGATTGCTCGCCGTGCACCTCATGCACACCGCTCTGGTAGCCGGCTGGGCCGGCTCCATGGCGCTCTACGAGCTCGCGATTTTCGACCCCTCCGACCCGGTCCTGAACCCCATGTGGCGCCAGGGCATGTTTGTCATGCCTTTCATGGCGCGCCTGGGCGTGACCGGAAGCTGGGGCGGCTGGAGCATCACCGGGGAAACCGGCGTCGATCCGGGGTTCTGGAGCTTCGAGGGCGTGGCCGCCGCCCACATCAT
>JAYKJA010000113.1:0-16704 GCA_035285905.1 Synechococcaceae cyanobacterium | reverse complement strand
ACGTCGCCGGGATAGGCCTCACGACCGGGGGGACGGCGCAGCAGCAGCGACATCTGGCGATACGCCTGGGCCTGCTTGGTGAGGTCGTCGTAGATCACCAGGGTGGCCTTGCCCTTGTACATGAACGACTCGGCGATGGCGGCGCCGGTGTAGGGGGCCAGGTACTGCAGGGCCGCGGCGTCGGAGGCATTGGCCGCCACGACGATGGTGTAGTCGAGGGCACCCTTCTCGCGCAGCACCTCAACCACGTTGGCCACCGAGGCGGCCTTCTGGCCGACGGCCACGTAGACGCAGACGACGTCCTCACCCTTCTGGTTGATGATCGTGTCGATCGCGATGGCGGTCTTGCCGGTCTGGCGGTCGCCGATGATCAGCTCGCGCTGGCCGCGGCCGATCGGAATCATCGCGTCGATGGCGGTGATTCCGGTCTGCATCGGCTCATGCACCGACTTGCGCTGGATGATGCCCGGCGCCATCGATTCGATCAGGCGGGTCTCCTTGGTGGCAATGTCACCCTTGCCATCGATCGGCTGTCCCAGGGCGTTGACCACCCGGCCGAGCATGGCGTCGCCCACCGGCACCGAGGCGATCTTGCCAGTGGCCTTAACGGTGCTGCCCTCCTGAATGCCGCGGCCTTCGCCCATCAGCACGACGCCGACGTTGTCGTCCTCGAGGTTGAGGGCGATGCCTTCGGTCCCGTCCTCGAACTGAACGAGTTCACCGGCCATCACCTGCTCGAGGCCGTAGACCCGGGCGATGCCGTCGCCGATCTGCAGCACGGTGCCGACGTTGCTGACTGAAACCGACTTGTCGTAGTCAGCAATCTGCTGCTTGAGGATCGCGCTGATCTCGTCGGGGCGGATGGAAACCATGGAAGGGAGTCCCCGGAGGGGAGGCGGTGGAGGACGGGAGGGTTAGGTGGAGGGAGCGGTGGGCGTCAGCTCACCCGGGCCAGTTCGAGCCCGAGACGACGCACCTGGCCGGAGAGGCTGGCGTCGATCACCTTGGAGCCCACGCTGAGCACGAAGCCGCCGATCAGGGAAGGGTCGACCGAAAGGTCGATCTCCACCTTGTCGGTGCCGGCGACGCTGCGGACGTTCTGGGCCAGCTGGGCCTGCTGCTCCTCGCTGAGGGGCTGGGCCGAACGCACGGTGGCGAGGGCGATGTTGTTCTGCTCGCGGTAGAGCTCGATCAGGCGGGTGAGCACTGAATCGAGGATGCCGATGCGCTTGCGATCAGCCAGCAGCTTCAGCAGATTCAGCATCAGGGGGGAAACCTGTTCGCCGAACAGACTGACCAGGGCAGCCTTCTTGGCCTCGACCTCCAGGACGGGGGAGGCCAGGGCATCCCTCAGTTCCGGGGAGGACTCCCACAGGGCGAGCAGGTCGCGGGCCTGCTCGACGGTGGTGTCGGCTTCGCCGGCGGCGCCGGCCACCTGCAGGAACGCCTCGGCGTATGGGGTGGTGACGGTGTTGAGCAGCGGCATCAGGCGTTACCCAGGGACTGAATGGACTGGTCGATCAGGCGGCTCTGGGCCGATTCATCGAGCCTGCCGGGCAGGGCGGCGAGAGCCTTCTCGATGGCCAGGCGGGCTGCTTCACGCCGCAGCTGGTTGCTGACGCGGGCGGCTTCACTGGCCAGATCCGAGGAGGACTCCAGCTTCAGTCGCGCCATCTCCTCGACGGTGCGCCGCTCGGATTCGAGCCGGACGGCCTCGGCACGAACCTTGGCATCGCTGCGGATCTTTTCGGCGAGGGCCTGGGAGTCGGCGACCTGCTTCTGAGCTTCCGCAAGAGCCTGACTGGCGTTGGCCAGACGGGTCTCGGCGTCCTTGAGATCAGCCACGATCGCCTCGCGGCGACGGGCGAGGATGCCACCGAGGAAGCCACGCAGGAACCAGACCAGCCCAGCGATCACAATCGCCAGGTTGATGATGTTGGTCTCGAACAGATCGAGGTTGAGGCCGAAGCTGCCGTGGGTGGCAAGGAGGGAGTAGGTCATCACGCGGCGAGAAGACGGTCGACGATCAGGCCTGCGAGCTGGTCGGCATCACCTTGCAGCTGGCTGAGCGCTTTGCTGCGCTCGGCATCGATCTCGCGCCGGGCCTGTTCCCGGCTGGCGATCGATTCGGCCTGGGCCACGGCGATCGCCTCGCGGTAGAGGCGGTCTGCATCCTGCTCGGCCTCCACGATCAGCTTCTGGGCCTGTTGACGGGCTTCCTTCAGCTGGTTGCGCAGATCGGCCTCGAGACGCTCGGCCTGGGCCAGCTTCTGCTTGGCGTCGGCGCGGCTGGTGGCGATGTAGCCCTCCCGTTCCTCGACGGCCTTGCCGACCGGGCGGAAGAAAAGGCTGTTGAGGATGAAGGTGAGGATGACCACCTGCACAGCCATCAGCGGCAGGGTGGCGTCGAGGTCGAACAGACCTCCTTCAGGAGTGCCTGCTGTCGCGCCTGCCTCGGCAAGCAAGAGCCAGGTGGTCATGGTGCGGGGGTGCGGGCGGGAAGGCGGAAAGGCGGAGGGGAGAGGCGGCGGCGGCGCGGGTCAGACCGGCAGCCGCCGCGCTTCGCCTCAGCCGGCGAAGGGGTTGGCGAACAGCAGCACCAGGGCCACGACCAGGCCGTAGATGGTGAGCGCTTCCATGAAGGCCAGGGAGAGCAGCAGGGTGCCGCGGATCTTGCCTTCGGCTTCGGGCTGACGGGCAATGCCTTCGACAGCGCCGCCGGCAGCGGTGCCCTGGCCGATGCCAGGACCGATGGCGCCGAGACCGACGGCGAGACCAGCAGCCACAACGGACGCAGCAGAAGTGAGGGAATCCATGGGGGGAAGGGAAGGTGGGCGCCGGGAAGCGCAGGGTTGAACCGGCAGCCGCAGGGGCTGGGCCGGCATGGTCGGGGTCTGACCGGGCGCCTGGACATCTCGCTCGAGATGGGCCCGGATCGTGCCGGACCTGCGCGCCGAAGAGTTTGCCAGAGCGGTTGACCGCTCCGGCAGGGAGAGATCAGTGGTGCTCTTCGTGAACCGCCTCGCCGATGTAATACGCGGCGAGGGTGGCGAAGATCAGGGCCTGGATCGCACTGGTGAACAGGCCGAGGAACATGGCCGGCAGGGGCACGATCAGGGGAACCAGGAAGGCCAGCACTGCCACCACGAGTTCGTCAGCCAGGATGTTGCCGAAAAGACGGAAGGACAGGCTGAGTGGCTTGGTGAAATCCTCGACGATCTTGAACGGGAGCATGATCGGCGTGGGTTCCACGTAGTACTCGAAGTAGCGGAATCCTTTGCGGCTCAGGCCTGCGTAGAAGTAGGCCAGGGAGACCAGCAGGGCCAGGGCGATGGTGGTATTGATGTCAGCGGTGGGAGCCCCCAGTTCTCCACTGGGCAGGTGGATGATCTTCCAGGGGATCAGGGCACCACCCCAGTTGCTCACGAAGATGAACAGAAACAGGGTGCCGATGAAGGGGAGCCAGTCGCGGTAGGCCTTTTCGCCGATCTGCTCACGGGCCAGATCGCGGATGTAATCCCACAGGAACTCGAGCAGGTTCTGCACGCCGCTGGGCTCGCGCTGGAGCTGTCGCGTCCCGACGACGACCACGGCGAGCAGGGCACCGATCACCACCCAGGAGCTGAGAAACACCTGGCCGTGGATCTTGAGGTTGCCGAGCTGCCAGTAGAGGTGTTGTCCAACCTCCAGTTCGGCGAGCGGCAGGGCGAGGGGCAACGGAGCCATCGGGAGGAATGTCCAGGCGGAACGTCAGAGCCGCCGTGGCGGCAAGGGAGAAAACAGACCGGTGCCGGTGGGCAGGTCAGGAATCGAGCAGGGCCTGAGCGATCAGGGCCGGCTTGTAGAGCAGAAAACCGAGCAGTGCCGGCAGCATCTGCAGAGCTGGGATCCGGGCCGCGGCCAGCACCAGGGCAACAGGCACCAGCAGCTGGACCTTGCTCACCGATTTGGAGGCGACGCCGAGGCGCGACACGCTGCGGGCGAGCAGAACGAGATACAGCAGGCCGGCCAGGGCTCCAACCAGCAAGCTGGCGGCGGAACCGGGACCGAAGAAGCCGTAGGTCAGGGGCACCGCCAGGGCGGTGGCCAGGCCGGTGGCCAGCAGAAGACGGCGCTGCAGCCGCAGATAATCAGCCATTCCGTTGTCCGGGGTCTCATCGCCCGAGGGGAGGGACACAGGCAGCGGAGTGGTGATGGAAACCTGCAAGGCGTCAGGGATCCGTCAGGGCGTGCGGAGATTATCACGCTGCGTAAACGGCCCAGTGACGGCCGGGGGCGAAGCCGCCAGCCCCGCTCACCCGATCAGCAGCAGCACCCGTTGCCGCAGCAGCCGGCGAGCCCGCTCGGCCCGCTCCTTCCCGTCCATCGCCAGGGGCAGTTCCGCCAGGACGGTGCCTGCCGGGGCTGCCTCGAGGGCCTGCATCAGCTCCAGGTCGCCGGGGTCGAGATCGAGCGGCTGCAGATCCGGGTCGAACAGGCTGGTGGAAGGCCAGCCCCAGAGACAGCGGTTGCGTTCGCCGGCCGCCGCCAGCAGGGCCTCGTCGTCCGCGTCGGCGGGGTCCCGCAGCCAGGCGGCCTGCCGCAGCGGGCCCCGGCTGAGGAAGAACTCGAAGTGGCTGATGTCGGGATCGAGGCTCTCCACCAGGGCCCATTGCTGCCGGGGCGGCAGGGCCCGGGCCCGCTCGAGCAGCTCCCCCTGCAGCAGCCGGGCCGGATCCCACACCGCCGGGTTGGAGAAGCCGGCGAAGTCCAGCCCCGCCTGCTCCACGAAGGCGAACAGGCGCTCCAGGTCGTAGCTGGTCTCCTGCGGGTGCAGGTACATGTCGGCGAAATTGGCGTCGGCGACGGTGTCCAGCGCCCAGCGCTGCTCGTGGTGCCGCCGCAGCCGGTTCGCGTCCGGCAGCTCCTGGAACAGCCGGCGCCCCAGCCGCAGCCCTTCGGCGCCGCAGCCCACCTGCAGCAGGGTCAGGGCCTTCTGGCTGCGATGAATCTCCCAGCGGCCGCCGTCGGCGTACAGAAAGAGGTGCAGCAGGCCACCGGGCACCAGCAGATCGGCCAGGGCCCGCAGCCCGGCCTCCGGTTCACGCAGGTGATGCAGCACCCCCACGGAGTTGATGTGGTCGAAGGGCCCCTCTCCCGCCAGATCCAGCAGGCTGCGCTGCTCCTGGCGCAGCTCCTCCACCTGGTCGGCGGCGCCGGAGCGGCGGCAGCGTTCGCGGGCGATCTCCAGGGCGCCGGCGCTGATGTCGACCGCCAGCACCCGGCTGCCTGGGTTGAGGTGGCAGAGGTACTCGGTGCTGACCCCGGTGCCGCAGCCGGCATCGAGGATCCGCCAGGGCCGCGGGGCGGCGGGAAGGCTGCCGTGCACGGCGGCGCGGACGCTGTCGACGCACCAGCGCCAGTTGTATCCCGGCGGCGGACCGTCCTGCAGCGGATCGCCGGGATAGGGGAAGCGGTCATAGAAGGCGCTCACCTGGGGGGTGGCGGCGTCCTGCTGGGAGGGGGTGTCGGAGGGGGGGCAGGGGGCGGCGCCGGAGGCGTCGGGGGCCATGGCGATCGGGGCGGGAAAGGGCGCAGAAGCGAGTGTGTCAGGGGGCTGCGGCGCCGCAGCCGACCACTTGATCCCACCGCTGCAAACATTTGTTCACCCGCTCCCGGAGCGTCGGGGCGTGCGCCGTAACGTGCCGAAGCCCGGCTCGCTTCCGTTCATGACCGTGACCGCCAGCAGCGGCAGCACCAGGGTCGCCCCTCAGCTTTACGACACCCTGCCGCTCTCCAGCGTCCGTCAGGCGGAGCAGCAGGATCGTTTCCCCGATGGCGGCGAACTCGCCAACCTGATCACCTTCTTCCAGAGCGGCCAGGCCCGCGTGGAGGCCGCCCGACGCATCTCGGCCAACGCCGACGCGATCGTGGCCCGCGCGGCCAACCGCATCTTCACCGGTGGTACGCCGCTCTCCTACCTGGATGCTCCGCTGAGCACCGCCCCGGATGGCACTCCCCTGGCATCCGACCAGGCGGCCTTCCAGCGCTCGGTGCAGACCTTCGCCGGCGGCACCGCCAGCCGCGGCAACCTGCTGAGCCGCCTGTTGCAGGGCGCCGGCGGCGATGCCGATGTGCGGGTGGTGCTGCCCACCGGTTTTACCCCGATCAGCGTCGGCCGCTACGGCACGGATCGGATGAAGAAGTCCATCCGCGACCTGGCCTGGTTCCTGCGCTACGTGGGCTACGCCGTTGTCGCCGGCGACCCCAGCATCCTGGCCGTCAACACCCGGGGCCTCAAGGATGTGCTGGAGAAGGCCTGCTCCCTGGCGGCCACCAACGTCGCCCTTCAGGAGATGCGGGCCGCCGCCGCCGCCCTGTTCCAGGAGCAGCCCGAGTCGCGGCGTCTGGTGATCGAGTGCTTCAACGTGCTGCTCAGGGAGCTGGAGGTGCCCACCCCCTCCACCCGTCAGCGGCTGGGCAGTCCGGTCAACCAGGGTCTGCAGCTGCCGGCCATCTATGCCCTGGCCGCGGAGGGAGCCCAGCGCTTCGTGATGAAGCCGGGCATGAGCGGCGGCCAGAAGGCCGAGGTGATCCGCGCCGCCTATCGCCAGGTGTTCGAGCGGGACATCGTCAAGGGCTACTCCCAGGTGGTCTGCCCGGTGGAGGCCACCCAGGTGCGCCAGGGACAGATCTCGATGCGGGAGTTCATCCGCGCCCTCGGTCGCAGCAATGAATACCGCCGCCAGTTCTATGGCCGCTTCTCCAACAGCCGGGTGGTGGAGCTCGCCTTCCGCCATTTCCTCGGCCGGGGTGTCAGTTCGATCGAGGAGTTCCGCTCCTACTTCGCCATCGTCAGCGCCCGGGGCCTCTCCGGCCTGGTGGATGCCCTGGTCGACAGCATGGAATACGCCCGGGTGTTCGGAGAGGAGACGGTTCCCTACCTGCGGGATCTGGGCGAGGAGGCCCAGGAGAGTGCCGGTTGGGGCTCCAACCGCAAGCTGTTCCGCTTCAGTGCCCCATTTGAAGGGGCGCCGCAGTACATCACCCTTTACGCCTCCTACCGCCAGCCTTACGCCGACCAGCACCCCTATGGCGGCGGCAATGACCCCCTCGCCCTCACCTACGGCGCCATCTTCCCGTCCGGCACCGCCTCGGTGGCCACCCGTCCGGCTCCCTTCAGCTACGACACCCGTCGCATCCTGATCGGCAACGGCATGGCCCAGCCGGGCCAGATGGACAGCCAGCAGTTCCGTAAGGCTGCACCGCGACGCGTCGGCCCGCGGGTGCTGCGCCTGAATCAGATCGCCACCGGTGGCAACTCGGTTCCCCGCCGCGGCGGTCAGCCCAGCGTGCGCAACACCGAGTCGTCCACCCAGGCGGTGCTGCGCGGGGTCTATGTGCAGATCCTCGGTTCCGCCGGTTATGCCGGGGAGCGCAACACCGTTGAGGAGATCAAGCTCGAGAACGGCGACATCAGTCTGCGGGAGTTTGTGCGCCAGGTGGCACGCTCCAACGCCTTCCGCCGCCGCTACTGGAGCGGGCTCTACATCTGCAAGGCGATCGAGGTGATGCACCGTCGCATCCTCGGCCGGCCCACCTTCGGCCGCTGGGAGATCGACGCCTACTTCGATGTGGCCGCCCGCAAGGGCTTCTACGGCGTCGTCGACGCCCTGATCGACAGCCGGGAATACGTCGACTGCTTCGGCGAAGACACGGTGCCCTACGAGCGCTTCGTCACCCCCACCGACCGCAATGCCCGGCGGGTGCCGGCCCTGCGCCGTCCTCTCGACCTCAGCTCCATCGCCGATGTGAGCCTGCGCCGTCGTCCCGATGTGGCGCCCCCCGAGGCGGTCCGCACCGTTGGCGACCTCACCCCCCGCAACCTCAAGCCCCGGCCTGTGGTGGTGGGCGGCTGGAGTGCGGCCGTGAGCGGAGGCGAAAGCTTTGCCCGTCCCGCCGCCCGCGCCGAGGGCCCCGGCAGCGTCAAGCAGCCGCCCCAGCCCACCCGCAGCTGGAGCCAGCCGCGCTGGCAGGCCGGTGGAGCCGCCACCAGCTGGACCAGTCGCACCAGTGCTCCCACGGGAGCGCCGGTCCGTCCGGCGGTATCGACGCCGGCGGGAGTCTCCGTCGCGGCACCCGCCACGGCTCCGGCCGCCTGGCGGACTCCCGCGGCCGGCGGTGCCTTCGCTTCCCAGGGGCAGGCTCCGGCCGCTGCCATGGAGAAGGCCCTGCGTCCGGGCACGCCCCAGGGCTTCAGCCGTCGCCGCAGCCTCGGTCGCCCGGTGCAGCTGCTGAATTCCCCCAGTCGCGACCAGGTGGAGGAAGTGGTGCGGGCCACCTACCGCCAGCTGCTCAACCGCGAGCTGGTGGCTGCCGAACGGCTGGCTGATCCGGAATCCCAGCTGCGCGATGGCCAGCTGTGTGTGGCGGAATTCGTCGCCCAGGTGGCCGGCAGCGACCTGTTCCAGCAGCGGCTGGCGCGACTGGCGCCGCTGCGCGCTGCTGCCGCGGCCTACCTGGCCCTGCTCGGTCGCGCCGCCCAGCCCCGCGAAACCAGCCGGTTCCTCTCCACGCGGGTGCGGCTCGGTCTGCCGGCCGCGATCGAGGCGATCCTCAACAGCGAGGACTATGCCCAGGCCTTCGGCCGCAACACGGTCCCCTATCTGCGCGGTCTCGCTTCGGCCGATGGCATTCCGCTCACCACGGTGAACCGCACCGCCTCTCTCTATGGAGGCAATGCCGGCCTCACTCCGGCCCCCCGCGGCGCCATCTGAGTTCTGCCGCAACGAGCCGATCCCGCCAGGGTTCTTTGCATGGCCTCCCCGCAAGGGGGGGCCTTTTGCATGGTGGTCGCGCTGCTGCTCCAACCTCTCCTTGTCGGTGCTGACCTGGCTTCGCCCCGCTGCGAGGGACCTGGGGCTGCGTTGTTTTCCCTGGCTCCGTCTGTCCCTGCCTGTGACAGAACCCGACATCCGCCCGTCCCGCTCGCCCCTCGCCGGCTTGTTCGGTCTGCTGGCGACTGGTGGCTGGCGGCCCGTTCGGGCGAGTTCCACCCCGGTCCAGGGTTGGAGATGGAGGCAGGGCAGGGCCCCCCTCCTCGGCGGGTTGGAGCCTGGCTCGGATCCGATGGCCGCTGCCGTCGGCAGTCCGAGGCACCCCCGAGGGTGGTGATGGCCTTTGCGGGTGGGTCGGTCTCAGAGAAAGGCCCGGACCCAGCCCCATTCCTGCTACGGGCATTGGGGCGAAGGCCAGGTCCGTGGCGAGCAGCTGCGGGTTGGCTCAGGCCTTCCGGGGCGGACTGCGGCTGGGGCTGCGGCCTTGGGCCATGGGCTCAGGGACGCAGCCGTGCCGGTTGTGACCCAACCCTGGGCCGGGCCGGAGCACGGCTGCCAGGGTGGCCCTGGATGGCGCGCCCGGGGCTCGGCCCCTGTGCTGGCAGGCTTGATGGCACTGCTCAGATCGACTGAACCAACGCTTCTACGCTGACTCTGACATCAAACGCAATGCTTGATTTGCGGTGGAGGACAGCGCTGAGCGGGCAGATGGGTGCAGATGCATGTCAACAATTGCTGCAGTCAGTCGCTATCAACAAGATCTGTGAAAGCCGTTGCCAGCAAAGGGATCTCGCAGATGCAGCGCGCCGTGAAGAACTGTTACCGGTCCCCGGGGCGTTGCGCGGCGTTGCCACAGAATGATGCGGCAGTCGGTTCGCCGACCGCATTCCCTTCACCACCGGATGCCGGTCACCTTAAACGGCGACCGCTTGTTTCGAGGCAGAACTGCATGAGCATCGTCTCCAACTCGATCATCAACGCGGACGCCGAGGCCCGCTATCTCAGCCCTGGCGAACTCGACCAGATCAAATCGTTCGTGGCCGGCGGTCAGCGCCGCCTGCGCGTGGCGCAGGTCCTGGCCGAGAGTCGCGAACGGCTTGTCAAACAGGCTGGCGGCGCCCTCTTCCAGAAGCGTCCCGACCTCATCTCCCCCGGCGGTAACGCCTACGGCGAGGAGATGACGGCCACCTGTCTGCGCGACATCGACTACTACCTCCGCCTGGTGACCTATGGCGTGGTGGCAGGTGATGTGACCCCCATCGAAGAAATCGGCATCATCGGTGCCCGCGAGATGTACCGCGCCCTTGGCACTCCCCTGGAGGCCATGGCTGAGGCCGTCCGCGAGCTCAAGGTGGCCGCCCAGAGCCTGCTCACCGGCGGTGACGCCGAAGAAGCCGGTTTCTACTTCGATTACGTCATCGGCGCTCTCTCCTGAGACCCGTCGCCTCGATTTCACGCCTTCCACCTCAGGATCCATGCAAGACGCCATCACCAACGTCATCAATCAGGCCGACGTTCAGGGTCTCTATCTCGACGGCTCCTCCATCGGCCGTCTGGAGCAGTACTTCGCCAGCGGTGAGCTGCGCGTCCGTGCCGCCGCCACAATCAGCGCCAACGCTTCGGCCATCATCAAGGATGCCGTGGCCAAGTCGCTGCTGTATTCGGACATCACCCGTCCGGGCGGCAACATGTACACCACCCGTCGCTATGCCGCCTGCATCCGCGACCTCGACTATTACCTGCGCTATGCCACCTACGCCATGCTGGCGGGTGACACCTCGATCCTCGACGAGCGGGTCCTGAATGGCCTGAAGGAGACCTACAACTCCCTGGGCGTGCCCATCGGTGCCACGGTTCAGTCGATTCAGGCCATGAAGGAAGTGGCTGCCGGTCTTGTCGGCCCCGATGCCGGTCGTGAACTGGGCGTCTACCTCGACTACATCAGCTCCGGTCTGGGTAACTGATCCCCACCGATCAACCCCTACCACCGGACTGACCCATGCGCCTGTTCAAGATCACAGCCTGCATCCCCTGCCCCGAAAAGGTGCGCAGCCAACGGGAACTGCAGAACACCTACTTCACCAAGTGGGTGCCTTATGACAGCTGGTTCGCCGAACAGCAGCGGATCATGAAGCAGGGTGGCAAGATCCTGAAGGTGGAACTGGCTACCGGGCGACGTCAGCAGAGCTGCGGCAACTGAGTCTTCAGTTCCTCTTTCATCTCCAGCGTCATTGCTGTTCTGACTCGGAGAGCATCACTGGCTGAAATCAGCCGATTGAGGCCCGGTACACCCGGGCTTTTTTGCTGAGCGCTCGTTGTCCCGGCCCCCGTCGTTGCGGCAGGGTCGGGACAACGGCTGAGGATCGCGGCCTGGCAATACCGGAACCGGCCCCCTGGATCCCCGTGCCGCCTCTTGGCAGCAGCTGTCACGCAGACTGTCTCGCTCCTGACCCTCTCCAGCCTCGCCAGGGAGGCGGAACGCACTACAGCCGGGTTTTTGCGTTTCGCGATGCACGGGCAGATCCCAGACCCTGAGCTGCTCTCCGTTCCTGCTCTCTCCACGGCGGATGGGGCTGCGCGGGCCCGCGCGCCCCGCCGCTCTGCGCTGCGGCGGCCTTCCTCCGGGCGCTCCGCCCCAGCGCTCTCCGCCTCCGGGCGTTGTGCTTCGGCGCAGAGCGGCTGGTCTGACGTCGTCCCTTGCTGGTCCTGGCATGCTGCAGGGCCGCAGCGGTGTCCCTGGCTGTGGCTGCCGGCGCCGTCAGCGAGCGGCCCCCTTCGCGGATCGGTCGCCCCGGTCACCGCACTCCCCTCATCCTGCAGGCGGGCCGCGCCCAGGCCGAACAGCGACAGGCGGTCGAGCACCCGCGGCTGCGGGTCGGAGCTGGGCAGCACGCAGGCGCGGCTCTGCCCGTGGCAGCACCCCGAGCGGGCTGCTCCATGCAGCGCTGATTCATCCAGAGTCCGTCTCCCCCTGCTCAGGCACGGAGCACCGCCGGAGCCTGCGTTCGCAGCACCCTCCACGGCAGGCCGCTGCCTGGCTGCACCCCGTCGCTGCCAGTGGGCTGGAGCCCCTGACCCTGCTGACCGCTCCGCCTGCTCCGGCTGCACGGCAGGCCGGTCAGCCCCTGCTCTGCCTTGGCGGAATCCCCTCCCAGCCGTTCCTCCGCGCCGGGAGCGGCTCTTCCCACGGTTCTGTGCGTGGAGGCCCTTCCCTTCCGTGCCGGATGCCAGGAGACTCGCAGCACCCATCCCGAGTTCGGGTCTGTCCGCATGGATCTGCCGTTGCTCCGTCGTCTGCTTCTACGAAGCCTGCCGGCCCTGGCAGCGCTGTCGCTGTGGCCGGGGCCGGGGTTGCCGCTGGAGGTGATCCTGGTGCGGCACGCCGACAAGGATGTGGTCCGCGGAGATTTCAACCTCTCCCCGGCGGGGTTCTCCCGCGCCATCGGCCTGGCCCGGCTGATCCCTGGGTGTCTCGGAGCCCCCAGCGCCATCCTCAGCTATCCCTTCAACCCCCAGACCAGCAAGAACGCCCGCAGCTACCAGAGCGCCGTGCCCCTGGCGGTGGCCACGGGCGTGCCGATCCGTCTGGCTGAACAGGCCGAGCACGATTCCTTCGGTGTCGGCCAGCAGCTGCGGCATGGATCCCATCCCGACGGGACCCGGCTGGTGCTGTTCTGGGAGCATCGGCGCATGCCGGAACTGGCCCGCGGGCTCGGCTGGGGCGGCTTGTCCCCGATCCGGAATGAGGATTTCGACCAGCTGTTCGTGCTGCGTCTGGATCGACCGGGCGCGGTCCCCGAGGTGCGCTCCTTTCTGCAGAGCGACCTGCTGCGACGGGACTGCGGCCGGAAGGTCCGCTTCCCCCTCGTCGAATCCTGGACCTCCCCCTCCATTCCCTCTCCCACCCCAATGCCCTCTTCCACCCCCATTCCCCTCTCCACTTCCAGGTCCACCTCCACCGCCGCTCCCGTTCCCGCCCGCTGATGGCCTGTCCCGTCCGCACCCGCTCCCTGCTGCTGTTCTCTCTGCTGCTGGGCTGTCCCTCCCCCGCCGCCGCCCAGGGGCCTCCGCTTCCCGCGGCTGGGGCCGCAGAGGTGCGGCCGCTCTCTGCCGCTGCCAGCGCCGCCACCGCTGGCTCCCCCAGCGAAGGGCTGCGGCTGGATCCGAAGGAGCTGCAGCAGCTCACGGGTCTCCCCCCCGCCCCCGGCAGTTCCGCCCTCAGCGATGACCTGGCGGTGTTGCGCTGGCTGCAGGCCAACCGCACCCCCCAGATGGTCGCCACCACCTGGACCCTGCTCGGCCGCGACGTGGATCAGTTCTCTCCCGCCCTTGGGGTGGACATGAGCAAGACCACCCCGCAGCTCAACCGGGGGCTGCAGGCCTTCCTGGCCCTGGTGGATCAGGCCGGCAACGGGATCAAGGACCTGGTGCGTCGACCCCGCCCCTACTGGAGCCATGCCGATCTGAAGCCCTGTCTGCCGCCGGAGGCGGGCTTCTCCTTTCCCTCCGGCCATTCCAGCTGGTATGCCGCGGCGTCCCGTCTGCTGGCCGATCTGATGCCGGAGCGCCGGGAGCGCCTGCTCGAGATCGGCCAGCACGGAGGCACCAGCCGGGTGCTGTGCGGGGTGCATTACCCCTCCGATGTGCTGGCGGCCCAGCGCTTCGGCAGCGCCGCCGCCGCCCGGATCATCTCCAGCCCGCAGTGGCAGCGTTTCCGTTCCGATCCGGCCATCGTCTCTGAACTGGCGGCCGTGCGTGCGGCCCGCCCCGAGGCGCTGCCGCTGCTGGTGCGCTGAGCCGCGTCCGGCCCATCCCGATCCACGGTTCCGGTGCGTGAACCGACTCGACAAACCCGGGTGCGGCACGGCTCAATGGGGGATCCTTCCGCCTCCCCGCGACAGCCTTGACCTCACCCGTCCCGGATGCTCCGCCCCGCGAGGTGGCCCACGCCGATCCCCCGCGGGGGGGGCGCAGCCTGCTGCCGCTGCCCTGGGATCTCTGGCCCCCGGAGGCCCGTCTGCTGGTGGCCCTGACGGCTCTCTGGAGCCTGTTCGGTCTGCTGGTGCTCACCTCCGCCAGCTGGTGGGTGGCCGAACGGGAAATGAACGGCGATGGGGCCTATTACCTGAAGCGTCAGGCGATCTGGCTGGTGGCCAGCTGGAGTCTGTTCTGGCTGGCGATCCGCACCAGCCTGCGCCGCTGGCTGCACCTGGCGGCTCCGGCCCTGCTGATCGGCGGCCTGCTGGTGGCCGCCACGCTGGTGGTGGGCAGCACGGTGAACGGCGCCAGCCGCTGGCTGGTGCTGGGGCCGATCCAGCTTCAGCCCACCGAACTGGTCAAGCCGTTCGTGGTGCTGCAGGGGGCGGTGCTGTTCTCCCACTGGCGCCGCATCGGCAACGACCAGAAGCTGCTCTGGCTCGGCTGTTTCGGGGCTCTGATCCTGCTGATCCTCAAGCAGCCCAACCTCAGCACCGCCGCCCTGACGGGCCTGCTGCTCTGGCTGATGGCCCTGGCGGGGGGGCTGCCGCTGGGCTGGCTGTTCGGTGCGGCCGGGGCCGGCGGCCTGCTGGGCACCGCCAGCATCATGATCAACGACTACCAGCGGGCACGGGTGGTGTCCTTCCTCAACCCCTGGATCGACGCCCAGGGGGATGGCTATCAGCTGGTGCAGAGCCTGCTGGCGATCGGTTCGGGTCAGCTGCTCGGCGAGGGATTCGGCCTTTCCACCCAGAAGCTGCAGTACCTGCCGATCCAGACCACCGACTTCATCTTCGCGGTGTTCGCCGAGGAGTTCGGCTTCGTCGGCTCGCTGATGCTGCTGCTGTTCCTGGTGGTGTTCGGCTTCGTCGGCCTGCGCATCGCCCTCTCCTGCCGCAGCAACCAGCACCGCCTGGTGGCGATGGGCTGCACCACGTTGCTGGTGGGCCAGTCGATCCTCAACATCGCCGTGGCCAGCGGCGCCATGCCCACCACGGGACTGCCGCTGCCGATGGTGAGCTACGGGGGCAACTCCCTGCTGAGCAGCCTGCTCACCGCCGGGCTGATCATCCGCTGCTCGCTGGAGGCCACGGGCCTGGAGACCGGCCGCCCCCGGCGACGACGCTCCCGCCCTGTGCCGATAGGCTGACCAGCGCACTCCTGTCCCCGGCCGATGCCCAGCCCAGGTCTGCTGCTCGCCGACCTGGCCCGTGCCAGTGAACAGCTGCTGCAGGGATCCCTCGTCCATCCCGGCCCGTTCACCCTGGCGCTGGTGTTCGCCGGGGGGGCCCTCACCAGCCTCGGCCCCTGCTCCCTGTCGCTGCTGCCGGTGACCCTGGCCTATCTGGCCGGCTTTGAAGGACAACGCCAGGCCCCCTGGCAACGCAGCGTCAGCTTTGCCGCCGGCATCGTGGCGGCCCTGGTGGGGCTGGGTCTGCTCAGCAGCCTGATGGGTCGGCTGTACGGCAGCCTGCCGCAGCAGATCCCCCTGCTGGTGGCCGTGGTGGCGGTGGTGATGGGGCTCAACCTGCTGGGCCTGCTGCGCATTCCCCTGCCGGCCGGCCCCGATCCCGAGCGCTGGCGTCGCCTGGTGCCGGCTCCCCTGGCGCCCCTGGCGGCGGGTCTGGCCTTCGGCCTGGCGGCCACCCCCTGCACCACGCCGGTGCTGGCCGTGCTGCTGGCCTGGATGGCCCAGAACGGTCGGCCCCTGGTGGGCATGCTGCTGCTCACCAGCTTCGGAGCCGGCCAGGTGCTGCCGTTGCTGCTGGCCGGCACCGCCGCCGCCAGCCTGCCCGGCCTGCTCGGCCTGCGTCGGGTCGGACGCTGGATTCCGCCGCTCAGCGGTGTGGTGCTGCTCACCACCGGAGCCCTCACCCTGCTGGCCCAGCTGCCATGACGACCGCATCGGCCCTCTCCTCCCGCCGGCTGCAGCGGTTGGTGGCGGTCCTGTCGGATCTGCGCCTGGCGATCGTGCTGCTGCTGCTGATCGCCATCGCCAGCGGCATCGGCACGGCCATCCCCCAGCGGGAGCCGCTGGAGCTGTACCACCGCGTCTATGACGCCCAACCCTGGCTGGGGCTGCTGCGGGCCGACGGCCTGCTGCGTCTGCAGCTGGACCATGTGTATTCCAGCTCCTGGTTCCTGGCGCTGCTGGCCTGGCTGGGGCTGGCCCTGATCCTGTGCAGCTGGCGGCGCCAGTGGCCGGCGCTGCAGGCCTCCCTGCGCTGGATCGATTACCGCAGCGCCAGGCAGCTGAGCAAGCTCAGCGTCGCCGAGAGCCTGGCCTGCCCGGATCCGCAGCAGGGGCTGGAGTCCCTGGCGCAGCGTCTGCAGGCGGGAGGCTGGCAGCTCCAACGGCAGCAGGATCCGCCGCGGCTGGCCGCGCGCCGCGGTGTGGCCGGCCGGGTGGGACCGCTGCTGGTCCATGCGGGCCTGGTGGTGCTGATGGTGGGGGCCGCCTGGGGTGCCCTGGCGGGCCAGAGGCTCGAGCAGTTCCTGGCCCCGGGCCGGGAGCTGGAGCTGCTGGACAGCCGCGGTCGCAGCCAGGTGACCATCGCCCTGGACGCCTTCTCGATCGAACGGGATCCGGCGGGGCGGCCGGAGCAGTTCCGCTCCCAGCTGCGGCTGATTCCGCCTTCCGAGCCGGCTTCTCCGACCTCCGGGCGGCCTTCGCAGCGCTCTGCTGACGCTTTTGCTGCCCCCTCATCCCCAGCCCCCTCGGGTCTCTCCGGCTCCTCGGCCGCGACGGAGGCGGCCGGCAGCTCCGCTGCCGCCGCCTCCGGGTCCTCCGGGTCCTCCGGGTCCTCCGGGTCCTCCGGGTCCTCCGGGTCCTCCGGGTCCTCCGGGTCCTCCGGGTCCTCCGGGGCCTCCGGGTCCTCCGGGTCCTCCGGGTCCGCCGGGGCGACCGAGC
>JAYKJA010000112.1:0-5048 GCA_035285905.1 Synechococcaceae cyanobacterium | reverse complement strand
GCCGGAACGCCGGAACGCCGGAACGCCGGAACGCCGGAACGCCGGAACGCCGGGTCGCCGGGTCGCCGGGTCGCCGGGTCGCCGGGTCGCCGGGTCGCCGGGTCGCCGGGTCGCCGGGTCGCCGGGTCGCCGGGTCGCCGGGTCGCCGGGCGTTGTCCTCCGCAGGCGGGGCCGTTTGCGCGCTTGGAAGCCCGCCCCGGGCTCCGGGTCACCCCGGGGATCAGGGGGGCGCCCGGGCTGCTGCCGCCGTGGCCAGCCACTGCGGGACCTGGGCATGGTGTGGCGTTCAGGTTTGCCCGTGCTCATGCTCCAGCTCCTGGGCGCCGGTCGCCGTCGCGACCAGGGCCCCTCGGAGCTGGCCCAGGGAGGCCTGCAGGGGCCTGCACCAGGGCGCTGCCCTCGGGGATCCCGATGCTTGCTGCCGCCAGGCCCTTTCAGAGGGTGCAGCCTCCTGAACCCAGAGGGACCTGCTCCCCGTCCCCCCGGCGGCTGCCGCCGTGGACAGCCTCGGCGTGACCGCCGCGCGTCGCCGCAGCCGGAGGGCGAGTCGGGGGCGGCCCGCAGGAACCCAAGGGGGGCCGACCTGAGGCCCGGGCGTCAGGCCGGCAGGAAGCCGAGGGCCTCGCGCACCCGGGTCAGGGTGGTGTCGGCCACCGCGGAGGCCCGTTCCCGGCCCTGGCGCAGCACCTGCTGCAGGGTGGCCGGGTCGCTGCGCAGCTCGCGATAACGCTCCTGCACCGGCCGCAGCGCCTCCACGGCCGCCTCCGCCAGCAGCGGCTTGAACTGGCCCCAGCCCATCGCCGCGCATTCCGCCGCCGCCGCCTCGCGGCCACGGCCGCTGAGCAGCGCGTAGAGCGCCAGCAGGTTGTGGGCTTCGGGGCGTTCGGGGTTGTCAAACTCCAGCCCCATCACCGGGTCGGTCTTGGCGCGCTTGATCTTGCGGGTGATCAGTTCGGGTGGATCCAGCAGGGTGATGCGGGATCCCTCCTGGGGATCGCTCTTGCTCATCTTGCTGCGCCCGTCGCTGAGGCTCATCACCCGCGCCCCCTCGGGCAGGATCAGCGGCTCCGGCACCCGCAGCACGGGAGCATCCTCGCTGCCGAAGCGCGCATTGATCCGCTGCTGGGCGATGTCGCGGGCCAGCTCGAGGTGCTGCTTCTGGTCTTCCCCCACCGGCACCCGATCCGCGTCATAGAGAAGGATGTCGGCCGCCATCAGCACCGGGTAATCGAGCAGGCCGACCGAGACATCGGCCCCCTGCTTGATCGCCTTCTCCTTGAACTGAATCATCCGCTCCAGCCAGTTGAGCGGGGTGACGCAGTTCAGCAGCCAGCAGAGCTCGCTGTGGGCCTGCACCTGGCTCTGCACGAACACGGTGGAGCGCTGCGGATCGATGCCGCAGGCCAGATACAGGGCGGCGGTGCAGAGGGTGTGCTCCGCCAGCAGGGCCGGATCGTGGGGCACCGTGATGGCATGCAGATCCACGACACAGAAGAAGGTGTCGTGGTCGTCCTGCAGGGCCACCCAGTTGCGGATCGCCCCCAGCCAGTTGCCGAGGTGCAGGGCTCCGGTGGGCTGGACGCCGGAGAGGACCCGAGGTCTGGCCATCGATCAGGCCTGGGCGGCGCTGGCTGCCAGGGCATCATCGGCCGCGCTGTCGGCGGCCGGAGCGGCTTCGGCGGCGGGGCTGTCGACGGGAGCGTCGCTCTCCGGCGGAGTGGTCGCAGAGCCCTCGGCCTCGCTCAGCGGCAGGGTCTCAACGCCGGCCTCTGCGGTGGCGGACTCCGGCTCGGCGGCGCCGTCCTCGGGTGCGGGCTCGTCGACGGGGGCCGCGGCCGGGCGGCTGGGCCGGGCAAAGGGATCGACGCGAGCGCGTCCACCACCGCCGCCTCCGGCGCGGGGGCCCGCACCGTCGCGGCGGCCGTCGCGACGCTCACCGCCCTGGGGCCTGGAACCCGCCTGGGCCCGGTGCTCACTGATCAGGGCGTCGAGCTGTCCCTGCTCCAGCTGCTGGGCCAGGGTGCGGAGAGAGAAGCCGAGCACCGCCACGGTGGAGCGCAGGCCGAAGGCGTCCTGCAGGGCGCGGGCCGCCTGCATCTCGTTGTCGCTGAGGCGGATGCGGAAGCCGCCTCCTTCACCGCGACCTCCTTCACCGCGGCCTCCCTCGCCCCGCGGAGCTCCCGTGCGGGGGCCGCGACCGGAGCCGCCCCGGCGCTCCGAGGATGGGGAGGTGGAAGGGTCGTCAGCCATCGCCACAGCCGTGAATCAGGGGCAAGTGTGGCGCATCGTCCGGTCGGCTTCCCAGCTGCGGGGCCCCAGCCAGTGCAGCCGGTGCCGGGCGCCGGATCGCGCCTCGTCGGCCCGGGCGAGCACCAGCAGGGGCAGGGGCCACGGATCCGCCTGCTCGCAGCGCCGGCGATAGTCCTGGCGCAGGGCCAGGTAGGTCTCCAGAGTCCAGACCCGGCGACCCTGCTCCTGGGCCTGCCAGTAGACCCGCAGCGCCTGCTGGCAGGCTTCGGCGCCGAACTCCTGCCAGCACAGCTGCTGGGCGAGCCAGTCGGGCTGACCCTGGGCCAGCAGCTCCCGGTAGCGCACCAGCTCGGGTGCCTCGCGGCTGGGGTCGGCGGGAAGGCGGCTGCACAGGGCATCGATCGCCACCACCTCCAGCCGCAGCCAGCAGCGCTCCAGCAGCAGCACCGGCAGGTCGCCGTGCCAGTCCGGGCTCTGCAGCACCCGCCCCAGCTGCCGCCAGGCCTCGCGCCGCTGGGAGGGCGACAGCAGGGCCGTGTCAAAGGTGGTGTCCACCATCCGGAAGGCCAACGGGCTCCACATTCGAACCCGATCGGCCCGATCCCGCAATGCCGCCCCGCACGCCGGCCCCTGCACCGGGCGCACCGCCTGGCCTGAGCTAAAGATGCAGGGCCCCGGCACGCCCACCGTGACCCGAGCGGAGCCCCCAGCGTCGGTCCCGATCCGCCCTTCCCTGAGCGCCAGCCTTCCGGCCGTCGGCGCCGCCCTCCCGGCCCTGCTGGCCGGGGGCTGGCCGCGCCCGGCGCTGCTCCTGGCCGGAGGCCTGGTGGTCAGCGAGACCCTGGGCCACGCCCTGCATCTGGATGGCGGACTGTTCGCCCTGGCGGGCATGGCCGGCGGCTGGTGGCTGTTGTCCCGACGCGGCCGCCCCGTGACCCCCCGCCTGCCGGCCTCGCTGGACGGCTGGCAGGACCGCTGCCGCAGCCTGCTGCTGCAGTTCGAGCGGCTGGAGGGTGAGGCCCAGGCCGCCCTTCAGCTGCAGCGCCGCAGTGAACTGGAGGCCCTGCTGCCGGGGCGGGCGGAGCGGCCGCTCGATCTGGCCCTGGTGGGCACGCGTCTGCCGGAGTCCCGTCTGCAGCAGCCCCTGGCCCAGGGGCTGCGCCAGCGCCGCGGTCTGCGCCTCTGCTGGGGGGAGCCCCTGCCTCCCGCCGGGGGCGACTGGCGCTGGCCCGCCGGGGTGGAGGCGTGCGACCTGCTGCTGTTCCACCTGCCGCTGCCGCTGCTGGCCAGCGATCTGCGCTGGCTGGAGTCCCTGCCGCAGGACCAGCCGGTGTGGCTGCTGGTGCCGGGGCTGGAGCCGGATCAGGCGGAGAGCGCCTGGGAGCAGCTGCGCAGCCAGTGGAGCGCCGCTGAACGCCAGCGTCTGCTCTGCTGGGATGGGCGCAGCGAGAGCCTGGCCGCCAGCCTGACCCCGCTCTGCCGCTGGCTGTCCAGCGAAGGGGGGACCCTGCAGCAGGCCACGCCGCTGCGGCGCCTGCAGCAGCTGCACGGCCGCTGGCAGACGGAGCTGGAGGTGTTGCGGCGGCGGGAGTGGAGGGCGCTGCTGCAGCGCACCCAGTGGCTGGTGGCGGCGGGGGTCGCTGCGGCCCCTCTGGCCAGCCTCGACCTGCTGGTGCTGGCAGCCGCCAATGCCCTGATGCTGCAGGAGATGGCCCGGCTGTGGGACTGCCCGTGGAGCGCCGATCAGCTGCGGGCCGTGGCGCTGGAGCTGGGTCAGGCCTGCCTGGGGCTGGGGGTGATCGAGTGGAGCAGCCAGGCGCTGACCACGGCATTGCGGCTGCACGGGGCCACCTGGCTGCTGGGCAGCGGCGTTCAGGCCCTGGCGGCGGCCTATCTCACCAGGGTGGTGAGCCATGCGATGGCGGACTATCTGGCCCTCAGCAGTGGCGTGCCGGAGCCGGACCTGGAGGCGGTGAAGCGGCAGGCACCGCTGCTGGTGGCTGAAGCGGCGGCCGCGGAACGGCTGGACTGGCCGGGGTTCCTGCAGCAGGCCCAGGGCTGGCTGCAGAGCGCGGCGCGGCCGGCCCTGGGCTGAGCGGGAGCGGGGGCAGGACGCGGACCGCAGCGCCCCGGAGCGATCCCGGCGTTACAGAACTTTGTTTCTGTCTATTGCGATCAATGACGAATGATCGCATGTCGCCTGCGCTGAAGATGGGCCGGAATGACGCACCTAGGCTCAGATCACCTGTCCGCGGACAGGCATCTCTAACCGCAACAACCGTCCTTCTCCATGACCACTGCGCTTCGCAGCGGCCGCAGCGGAAGCTGGGACAGCTTCTGCCAGTGGGTCACCTCCACCAACAACCGCATCTATGTGGGTTGGTTCGGTGTGCTGATGATCCCCTGCCTGCTGGCCGCCACCATCTGCTTCATCGTGGCGTTCATCTCGGCGCCTCCCGTCGATATCGACGGCATCCGTGAGCCCGTGGCCGGCTCCTTCATCTACGGCAACAACATCATCTCCGGCGCTGTCATCCCCTCCAGCAACGCCATCGGTCTGCATTTCTACCCGATCTGGGAAGCCGCTTCCCTCGATGAGTGGCTCTACAACGGTGGCCCCTACCAGCTGGTGGTGTTCCACTTCCTGATCGGCATCTCCGCCTACATGGGTCGCCAGTGGGAGCTCAGCTATCGCCTGGGCATGCGCCCTTGGATCTGCGTCGCCTACAGCGCCCCGCTCTCGGCCGCCTTCGCGGTGTTCCTGATCTACCCCTTCGGTCAGGGCTCCTTCTCCGACG
>JAYKJA010000111.1:0-16109 GCA_035285905.1 Synechococcaceae cyanobacterium | reverse complement strand
TGCCGCTGGCGTTCGAGAAGACGCGGGTGGCGGCATCGCGCAGGGAGATGCCCTCCTTGGCGGCCTGCTCCTGGGCGTGCTTGCGCACGAAGTTCATCTCCAGGGGCTCGTCGGCCTCGGCGGCCATCTTCACGCCCTGGTCGATCAGGGCCATCTGGTTGATGAACAGGTCGCGGAACACGCCGCTGCAGTTGACCACCACATCGATGCGCGGCCGGCCCAGCTCCTCGAGCGAAATCAGCTCCAGCTTGTTCACCCGGCCGAGAGAATCCGGCACCGGCTTGACGCCGATGAACCAGAGGATCTGGGCCAGGGATTCGCCGTAGGTCTTGATGTTGTCGGTGCCCCAGAGCACGCAGGCGATCGTTTCCGGCCAGGTGCCCTGCTCCTGCTTCTGGCGCTCGATCAGCTTGTCGACCACGCCCTTGGCGGCGGCGATGGCCGCCTTGGTGGGAATGGCCTGAGGGTCGAGGGCATGCAGGTTCTTGCCGCTGGGCAGCACGCCGGGATTGCGGATCGGATCCCCGCCGGGGCCGGGCAGCACGTATTCGCCGTCGAGGGCGCGCAGCAGGCTCTGCATCTCCAGGTCGGCGCACACCTGCTCCAGGCAGAACTGCAGGTAGGCGAACAGTTTGTCGAGCTCCTCCTGGTTGACTTCGGGGAAGCCGGCGCTGCGGCAGGCGCTGAGCCAGGGGCTGGGCAGCTTGAAGCCGAAGCGCTCGAGCAGATCGAAGAACCAGCCGAAATTGCGCCGCAGGGTGACGCGGCCGTCGTTGCCGGTGACGGCTTTGACCATCGCTCCCACGGCGGCGCGGGAGGTTTCGGTGATGACGCGGTTGAGTTCCACATCGGCGAGCACCCCGGCGTCATTGCCGGCATAAACGTCGGCGATCTGGCGGCCGCGGCTCTCGGCCAGCAGGGCCGGCAGGGCCCGCAGGCCATCCTCCTCGCGCTCCAGCGCGGCGATGTTCACCAGGGTGGCGATCGCCTCCTCGGCGGTGGGGGGCTTGCCGATGGTGTGCAGACCGCAGGGGAGCAGCCGGCTCTCAATCTCCATCAGCTGCCGGTAGACAGCGCCCACCACGGCGTCGCGACCGTCCAGGTCGAGTTCGGAGGCATCCCGCTCCGGCAGGGTCACGTCCTTGTCGAGGTTGCACTGGCGCGCGGTCTCGACCACCGCATTGACGATCTGCACACCGCGGGATCCCTCGCGCAGCTGCTGGTAGGAGCCCACCAGCTCCCCGAGCTCCTTCAGCCCCTTGTAAAGGCCGGCGTTCTCGGCGGGCGGGGTGAGGTAGGAAATCGTCTCGGCGTAGCCCCGCCGCTTGGCGATGGTGGCTTCCGAGGGGTTGTTGGCGGCGTAGTAATAGAGGTTGGGCAGGGCACCGATCAGGGAGTCGGGGTAGCAGGTCTCGCTCATGCCCATCTGTTTGCCGGGCATGAACTCCAGCGAACCGTGGGTGCCGAAGTGCAGCACCGCATCGGCGCCCCACACCTTCTCCAGATAGGTGTAGTAGGCGGCGAACCCGTGGTGGGGGCTGGCGCTGCGGGAATAGAGCAGCCGCATCGGGTCGCCCTCGTAGCCGAAGGTGGGCTGCACGCCGACGAACACGTTGCCGAAGTGGC
Source organism: Synechococcaceae cyanobacterium (assembly GCA_035285905.1). Classification (GTDB taxonomy): domain Bacteria; phylum Cyanobacteriota; class Cyanobacteriia; order PCC-6307; family Cyanobiaceae; genus Cyanobium. The sequence continues at coordinate 14,483 of JAYKJA010000111.1, read as the reverse complement.
GGCCGTAGATCAGCAGGTTGGTGCCGTCACTGTTGAGGTTGCCGGGGGGCTTGCCCCAGTTCTCCTCCAGACGCTCCGAATAGGGCGTCAGCCGTTCGTATTCGGCCACGCTCATGCGGTGGGCGATGGCCAGTTCCGGTGCGCCCTCGAGGGCCTCCGGATCCTTGAGCACCGCCTCCATCAGCGCCTTGGGCGTGCGCGGCAGGTCGCTGACGTCGTATCCCCGGGCGCGCATCTCCTCCATCACCCGATGGATGGAGCCGAACACATCCAGATAGGCGGCGGTGCCGACGTTGCCCTTGTCCGGGGGGAAGCTGAAGACGGTGATCGCCAGCTTCTTCTGCTGACGGGGCTTGATCCGCAGCGAAGCCCAGCGGATCGAGCGCTCGGCGATCGCCTCCACCCGGTCCTGCAGGGTGTGGGCCTTGCCGGTGGCGTCATCGCGGCCGGAGAGCACGATCGGCTCAATCGCTCCGTCGAGTTCGGGGATGGCGATCTGCAGGGCCACCTGCACCGGGTGCAGGCCCAGATCGCTCTCCTCCCACTCCTGGGTGGTCTGGAAGACCAGGGGCAGGGCCACCATGTAGGGGCGATTGAGTTTCTTGAGCACCTCGATCGCCTTGGGATGGTCCTGGCGGGCCGGGCCACCCACCAGGGCGAAACCGGTGAGTGAGACCACCCCATCCACCAGTGGAGAGTCGGGATTGATCGGGTCGTAGAAGAAGGCGTTGACGGGCCTGGTGAAGTCGAGGCCACCGCAGAACACCGGGATCACGGTGGCACCGCGGAATTCCAGCTCCTGGATTACGGCCACATAATGGGCCTCGTCGCCAGTGACGATGTGGCTGCGTTGCAGCACCAGGCCGATCACGGGGCCGGGCGTGGCGGTGGGGCTGCGATCCTTCCGGCTGGCATTCCAGTTGAGATACTCCTTGATGTCCTCGAACATCGCCGGCGCCAGGGGGTGCCAGATGCCGAGATCCGGGAAGACGACCGGATCGGCAACCTGCAGTTCGGGACGCCCATCGCTGTTGCGAGGGAACACATACTTGTCTGCCAGCATCAGCAGAAAGTTGCGCAGATTGTCGGGAGTGCCGCCGAGCCAGTACTGAAAACTGAGCATGAAGGAGCGGGCATCCTGCGCCTTCTCCACCGGCAGATATTTCAACACCGTCGGCAGGGTGTTGAGCAGTTTCAGCATCGCGTCCTGGAATCCGGCGCCTCCGGACTCCTTGCGCTTCTTCATGAAGCTGGCGATGGCACTCTTGCTCTGGCCCAGCTGGGCCATGGAGAAGCTGCCCAGTTTGTTCAGCCGCATCACCTCCGGCATGGAGGGGAACACCACGGCGGCCTTGAGGCGGTCGCGATGGGGGGCCACCGCCTCGACCACCTTCTGGGCCAGGTCCTCGATGAAGATCAGCGAGGCGATGAAGACATCAGCACTGGCGACATCAGCACAGAAATCGCTGTAGTTCTGAGGGTCGCGAAGTTCCTCGATCAGATAGCCTGAAAGCTCGATCGCAAGGGGGCCGTTCTGTTCATTCAGAGACACGGCTGCCTGGGTCAGGGCATTCTGGTATTGCGGTTCAAGTACCACATAAACGGCTTTCATCACGGCGCGACCCCCCGTGCTGGCTGGAACGACCCGGCGATCGGCGGAGCGGACCTGCGTGAACATGCGCGCTGTTGAGTTTGAGCAATGTTAAGGAGCCTACGTGCTGCCGGTGGCGAGCGTGCCCCGGCAGCAACAGGCGTCAGAAGTCGTCGCTCCGCGCCCGTTGCCTGCGGCAGTGGGCAGGACCCGGGGCCCGTGGACCCCGGCGTGGAGGCGGCCCCAGGCCCATAGGCTCGGTGGTGAGATCCGGCTCGCATGACCTCCGCTTCCCTCCCCTCCAGCGCTCCCTCCGGCCCTCCCCTCCCCGTCGTGGTGGCCGGAGCCCTCGGCCGCATGGGGGCGGAGGTCGTGCGGGCGGTGCTGGCCTCCGGCGACTGCCGCCTCGTGGGCGCCGTGGACACCACCCCCGGTAAGGAGGGGGTCGACGTGGGTCAGGAGCTGGGGCTGGGAGAGCTGGAGGTGGCGGTCACCGCCGACCTGGAGGGAACCCTCTGCCAGGCGAGCCAGGCGGTGCGCCAGCACGGTCCCGGGCAGGGCGCCGTGCTGGTGGACTTCACGCACCCCTCCGTGGTGTTCGAGCACACCCGGGCCGCGATCGCCTACGGGGTGCATCCGGTGATCGGCACCACCGGCCTGAGCCCCGGGCAGCTGCAGGATCTGGCCGGCTTCGCCGCCAAGGCTTCGGTGGGAGGCGCCGTGATCCCGAACTTCAGCGTCGGCATGGTGCTGCTGCAGCAGGCGGCGGCCGCCGCTGCACGCTTCTACGACTTCTGCGAGCTGACGGAGCTGCATCACAACCGCAAGGCCGATGCCCCCAGCGGCACCTGCCTCAAGACCGCGGAGCTGATCGAGGAGCTGGGCAAGCCGTTCAATCCTCCCCAGGTGGAGGAGCACGAGACCCTCGCCGGCAGCCGCGGTGGTCAGCGCCCCAGCGGCCTGCGGCTGCATTCGATCCGGCTGCCGGGGTTGGTGGCCCATCAGGAGGTGATGTTCGGGGCTCCCGGGGAGACCTACACCCTGCGCCACGACACGATCGATCGCAGCGCCTACATGCCCGGTGTGCTGCTTGTGGTGCGCCGGGTGCGCCAGCTGCCCGGTCTGGTCTACGGGCTGGAGCGCCTGCTGTGAGCGGTGCTGTCCGTGCTCGGCGGGGGGGGCGGAGCGCAGCGCTGGGTCCGCTCCGCATGGGCGGGGGGGCGCCGTGTTGATCCCGGTCTCCCCCGGAGAGCTGTCGCGGCTGATTCCGGCGGTCGCCACCGGGCCCCAGTTCAACGCCTGCAGCGGCAATCCGCGCAAGCTGCTGCAACGGGTGCTGATTGCGGTGATCGGCGGGGTGATCTCGCTGCTGATCAGCCAGGGGCTGTCGATGAACAGCCGGCTCGCGCCGGTGATGCTGGTGATCGGCGTGGTTTTTCTGCTCTACCTGCTGTGGGGGCCGATCCTGGAGGCGGGCCGACGCAATGCGGCCCTGCGCCGCTACCCGGCGGCGGCGATCTTCGAGGGGGAGGTGAGCGACCTGTTCCAGCGCGAGGTGGTGGAGGAGCGGCGCGAGCAGGCCGACAGCCGCGGCCGACTGGAGCTGGTGGAGAACCGGCGCACCTGGCTGTGTCTGGAGCTGGCGGATGAGGAGGGGTATCTGGGCCAGGTGCGCTTCCCGATGGACAAGAAGCATCAGCAGATCCGCCGGGGGATGCTGGTGCGGGCCCTGGTGCTGAGCGAGCGGCGCGACTTTGCACGCATCGGGGCGATCAGCGATGCCTGGTTGCCCCAGCTGAAGCTGTGGGTGGGTGAGTACCCCTACCTGCTGCGGCCGGCGTTCGAGGAGCTGTGCCTGAAGCGGCTGCGCTGAGGCCCGGGGGACCGCGACCTCCCCAGGCCGGCAACAATGCGTTACAGTTCCCGTAACACTTCGAAACGGAAAGCCCCATGGCCCAGTCCCCCGTCGTCATCCGCGGAGCCAGCGTCACCACCGAAGACGGTGGCCGCCTCAACGCCTTCGCCTCCGAGCCCCGCATGGAAGTCGTCAGCCCTGAGAACGGCTGGGGTTTCCACGAGCGCGCTGAAAAGCTCAACGGCCGCATGGCCATGCTCGGCTTCATCGCTCTGCTGGCCACCGAATTCGCCCTCGGTGGCGAAGCCTTCACCCGCGGCCTCCTCGGCATCGGCTGATCACGGCTGAGCTCGCTGAGCTCCACGTCACGCTTCGCCGCAGCTCTGCACGCTGCGGCATTTTTTTTGTCCGGTTGACCGCTGAGCCGCCTGGTCCGATGCCTTCCCCCCCGCACGCGCTGGTGCTCGGCGCCGGACCCACCGGTTCCCTGCTGGCCCTCGCCCTTGCCCACTGCGGCTGGACCGTCCGGCTGCAGGATCCTCTCAGCCCCGCCCAGCTGCAGGATCGCCAGAGGGCCTATGCCCTCACCCACTCCACCCGCCGGCTGCTGCGCCGCCTCGGGCTGTGGGAGCGTCTCGAACCCTGCCTCACCCCCTTCCGCTCCCTGCAGCTCGCCGACCTGGGCTGTGATCGCGAGCTCGCCTTCCTGCCCGGAGACCTCGGAGAGTCCGCCGCCGGGGCCTCCAGCTCCGCAGCGGCCATCGGCTGGATCGTGCAGCACCAGGCCCTGATGGCCCGGCTGCTGGGGCAGCTCGAGGCCACCGCCGCCATCCGCACCTGTCTGGGTCAGGAGTCGCCTTCCACCCCGCCCCCCGCTGCCCGCGAGGCTGAGGCCGACGCGGTGTTCGCCTGCGATGGGCCCTCCTCCCCCACCCGCCAGTCCCTGGGCGTCGGCTGCTGGCAGTGGGTCTACCGCCAGGCCTGCCTCACCGTGCAGGTGCGGCTGCGCGGCTGCCCGGATGACACCGCCATGGAGCTGCTGCGCCCCGAGGGCCCCTTCGCCGTGCTGCCCCTGGGCAAAGGCCTGTTCCAGCTGGTGTGGAGCGCGCCGCTGCAGCGCTGCCGCGCCCTCGAGCAGCTCAGCCCCGCCGCCTTCCTCGATCGTCTTGCCGGTGCCCTCCCCGATGGCCTGCAACCCGAGGCCCTGCTGACGCCCCCCCGGGCCTTCCCGGTGGCCCTGCAGCTGTCCCGCCGCCTGCAGCGGGGCCGCACCCTGCTGGTGGGAGAGAGCGCCCACCGCTGCCATCCGGTCGGCGGCCAGGGCCTCAACCTCTGCTGGCGCGACATCGAGGCCCTGCTGCCCCTGGCGGAGCGGGTCGCCGCCGGACGGCTCGCCGCCTCCCGCCTCGGCGGCGCCTACGCCCGCCGGCGCTGGCCCGATCTGCTGCTCACCCTGCTCGCCACCGACCTGCTGGTGCGCCTGTTCTCCAACCGCGCCGCCCTGCTGCTGCCGCCCCGACAGCTGGCTCTGGGCCTGCTGGGGCGGAGTCAGGGGCTGCGTCGGCTGGCCCTGGCGGTGATGAGCCAGGGGCCTTGCTGGCCGCTGCGACATGGCGCAGCATGACGGCATGGTGATCAGCAGCTGTCCGCAACCGGTTCCGTCGGAATCCCTGCTGCGCTTTCTGCGCCATCCGATCGGCCTGAGCGAGAGCGCCCTCACCCTGGGGATCCGCCAGGCCCAGCTCGAGCAGGCACCCCTGCCGGTGGTGCTCTGGCGCTTCGGCCTGATCAGCCTCGAGCAGTTCGAGCAGGTGATCGCCTGGCAGGACAGCCAGGCCTGAGCAGGGCCGGTGGGCCCGGACTCCGGATCCCCCCGGTCCTCCGCCCAACCCCGTGACCGCCATCCCGCTGAACGCTCTGGCTGGTCCCCCTGGGGGATGGGGCTGGGCTTCCCCGATCCCGGTTCAGCTGTAGGTGATCAAAGAAGCCACGGGGCTTCCGCCGGGCAGCCTGTGGCGACCCTGCAGGGCCGCCAGTTCGATCACGAAGCCGAAACCGCAGACCCGCCCTCCGGCCCGGCCCACCAGCTCCGCCGTCGCCGCCGCGGTGCCGCCGGTGGCCAGCAGATCGTCGACCACCAGCACCTTCGGGCCGTCCTGCAGGGCGTCGGCGACGATCTCCAGCCGGTCCTCGCCGTACTCCAGCGCGTAGCTGACCCCGATCACCTCCCCCGGCAGCTTGCCGGCCTTGCGCACCGGCACGAAGCCCAGTCCCAGCCGGGTGGCCAGGCCCATGCCGAACAGGAAGCCGCGGGCCTCGATGCCCACGATCATGTCCGGCTGCAGCTCTTCACACACCAGGGAGAGCTGTCGCATCGCCTCGGTCCAGCCCTGGGGATCCCGCATCAACGGTGTGAGATCCCGGAACAGGATGCCCGGCCTGGGGAAGTCGGGAACGTCTCGCACCCAGTTGCGCAGGTCGATGCTGGCTGAAGCGCTCATGGGGGGTCTCCCGCCTCGGACGTGACGGGGGGTGGTCGGCACTGGCATCATCGCAGCCATGTCCCAGCAATCCCTGGCCGGCGCCGCATCCTCCGCGGACAGCCCCGCCCCCGCATCGATGGAGGCGCTCCCCCCGCCCGCGGAGACGGCCGGGTCCGCCGCCTCCCCGCCCCTCGGGCGCCGCGGCCTGGAGCGGCTCGACCTGATGCTGCTCTGCATGGAAGCCCTCGACAGCAACGGCGGCGAGGCCATGGTCTGGATGAGCGGCCAGCTCGGCTACCAGGAGCGCTTCCCCAACCGCGTCGAGCTGTGGAAGCGGCGCTGCCACAACCCCCTGCGGCGGGCCTGCCGTCGCGGCCAGCTCGACGGCGGAGACAGCGAGGCCCTGATCCACATCACCTGCCAGCTGGCGGACCGCCTCTACCCCCTGCTGCGCTCCCTGCTCTGCAGCAGCGATCCCCCTGATCTGATCGAGATGCGCTGGAACCTGTTCCGCCTCCGCCTCGGGGAGCTGCTGCGTCAGCGGATGAATCCCCGACGCAGCGGCGTGCAGGCCCTGCTGGCGGCGGACACCGGCCAGGGGCTGGTGCGCCAGCTGATCCAGTCCCTGACCCTCGCCGCCGGACCCGGGGGCGTGGATCGCCTGCGGGCCAGCCTGCGCGACGCGGTGGCCTGAGGCGATGCTGTTCCAGAGTGCCGGCATGAAGCAGACCCTGCAGTACGACCAGACCAGCTGCCGCCTGCTGGTGGAGGGTCTTCCCGACGTCTCCCGCGGCCATGCGGCCGGGGCTGTGGGCATCATCACCGGCTGGCGGATCGAGTGGCTCGGCCGCCCCGGCATGGACGGCCAGCGGGAGCATCTGCGCGCCCTGCTGGAGGTGGTGCTGCCCTATGCCCGCTACCGCATCAGCGGTGTGCCCCGCGCCTTCGGAGCGGAGGATGACCCGGTGCGCATCGTCCCTGACGGGGCCGAGCGCCATCGGCTGCTGCGCCGCGGCGAAGAGGGAGCCGCCCCCCAGGAGCTGAGCCTCGACGATGCCGAGCTGGCCGACCTGGTGCAGGTGCTCGACCGGCTGCGACTGGATCCGCGCCTGCAGCTGGAGGCCGACCTGCCCCCCTCCCGCCCCCTGACGGTGCGGGAACTGCTCGATCGCATCCCCCTGCGGCGCCGCCTGGCCGCCCCCGCCGGCGGGCTGGCGGCCCTGGTGCTCGCCGCCGCCCTCGGCTCGCTCTGGCCGGCACCGCGACCGGCCGGCAGCGGCTCCGGGCCCTCCGCCAGCCCGGCCGCCCGCAGCGCCGACGACGGCAAGCCCCGCCCGGCGGCCCCGCCTTCGCCGGGAGCGGCCCCGGTCTCCCGCCCCGGCAGCGGCTCCTGAGCCTGTTGACGCGGGCCGGGTGAGCCCCACACTGGGGGGGCCGCCGCCACGCCGTCGTCGATGTCCCTTTCCTGGCCGGAGCTGCGGCGGCGGGTCGCCCGTCTCGGTGCCGCCCTGGATGTGGTGGTGCGCAGCGATCCGGAGGTCTGCGGGCTCAGCGGAGACAGCTTTCACCTCACCCTGCATCACGGCGGCCAGGGGGATTGCACGGTCGAGGACCTCTCCCTGATCGACTGCCCCAACGAGCTGGTGCTGCTTGAGTTCGAGCGCTGGATGCGGGGAGCCGGCCACCCGCTCGAACCATGACCCGTCCCGGCGGGCGCCAGCGCCCCACCCCCAGCCTCGATCTGCCCCGCACCTGGCTGGCTCCGACGGAGCAGCGCCCGGTGTTCCGCCGCCGGCGCCGCCGCCGCCCGTTCGCGGCGCGCCTGGCCCAGGCGGGGGCCGGGCTGCTGCTCGGCCTGGCCGGCATCGGCATCCTGGTGGCCCTGATGCAGCTGCCCCGCCGCCTGGACACCGTGCTGCTGGTGAGCAATGCCATCGCCAACCTGATCGCAGGGCTCAGCCGCCTCAGCCTGGGCCTGCTGCAGCTGGTCGGCGTGTTCGGGGTGGTGGTGCTCGCCGTGCTGGCCCTGCTGTTGCTGGTGGGGGGGCTGATGCGGCTGTTCCGCGCCGTGACGCCCGGCCCCGAACGCAAGGACGTCCCGGTGGTCCGGTCGCTCGACCTGCCCTGAAGGGCCGGGGCTCAGCCGTGCAGGCGGGATGCCCAGAACCCCGCCAGCTGCCAGGACGACCAGAGAAAGGCCAGCAGGAACAGCCAGTTCAGCCAGGCCGGTCGGCGGGAGTCCGGGGCGGGCATCGCGGCCGCGCAGCTGCGCCGATCATGGCAGCGGCGTTCGCTTCTGCCTGCCGCGCCGGCCCCCGGGTGTGACAGGAGGTGGCATTGATCAGCAGTGGTCCGGCAGCCCATGGCCGCAGCATTGCTCTCCCTGCTCGGCTTCCCCGGCCGGGCCCCCCTGCATCTGCACCTCCCTTGCGGGGGAGCGCCGCCGCAGCTGGCCCGGCGCCTGCGTCTCAGCCTCGGGGTGGCGGGTGCCCCACCGGCCCAGCTGCTGCCGCTGCTGCTGCGCCGCTGGCCTGATCTCGACCCGACCCCGGGCCTGGGCCCCTTCCCTCCCCCGTGCCGCTGGGGGCGCTACCGCTATCGGATCGTCTGCCGGGTGGGGGCCCGGCCGGCCCTGCGCCTGACGCTCTGGCACCGCTGCCGGGGCAGCAAGGAGCACGGGGCCTGGCAGGGGGGTGGAATGATGGCCCTGGAGCGCTTCCTCGATCTCCACGCGCCCCTGGCCCCCGTTTCCGCGTTCTCCCTGGGGGTGGATGGCACTCCAGGAGCACGCAGCAGTGGCGTTCAGGTCTTGAATAGGTGGGTCGCTCCACCGTCAGCTCTTGCCAGCCTGGTTGCTGATCCTGGTCCTGATGGAGTCGGTGATCCTGGCGATCAATCCCGCCGACAAGGACTTCACCTGGTACCAGCGGCTGCGGCGACCCGAATGGCTCAGGTTCTTCATCTGGCTTCCCCTGATCTGGCTGGTGATCTCGGGAGCGCTCTATTTCGCCGCCCTCGACAGCTGGCAGGCCACCCGCAGCTGGGTGGTGGTGCTGCTCTTCCTGCTGCTGCAGGCGATGCTGGAGGGGCACACCTGGTTGCTCTGCCGCAGCCGCAGCCTGAGGGCCGGTTCGGTCGCCCTGATGGTCGCCTGGGCCTACGCCCTGGTGCTGGCGCTCTCCCTGGCCCTGCAGGACGTGTCCGCCACCGCGCCGCTGCTGATGCTGCCCGTGCTGCTCTGGGCTCCGCTGGAGGCGCTGGCGCTGGAGCAGATGCGCCTGCTCAACCGCTGAGGTCGATCGGATGAATCCGCTGATCCGGGCCCTGCAGGATCCGGCCGCCTATGCCCACCCGGTCGCGGCGGTGCAGGTGATCGAGACCCACATCTCCTGGGTGCTGCTGACCGGCAGCCTGGCCTACAAGATCCGCAAGCCGGTCCAGTTCGGCTTCGTCGACTTCAGCACCGCCGCCCGCCGTCGCTGGTTCAGCTACGAGGAGGTGCGCCTCAACCGCCGGCTCGCCCCGGATCTCTACCTGGGTGTGGTGCCGATCCACGGGCCCGCCGAGCGGGCCCGGATGCGGGGTGAGGGCCCGGTGATCGAGGTGGCGGTGCAGATGCGGCAGTTCGATCAGGGCGATCTGCTGCCCGCCGTGCTCGACCGTGCCGCGCTCTCGGTGCCGCAGCTCGAGGCGCTGGCCTGCGATCTGGCCTGTTTTCACAGCGGGGCCGCCATCGCTGCGGCGGACAGCCCCCACGGAACCCCGCAGCAGGTCGCCCGGCCGGCCCTGGCCAATCTCGACACCCTCTCCGCCTGTGGTCCGGCCCTGCCGGAACTCGAGGCGCTGCGCCACTGGAGCGAGGCCCAGGCCGAGGCCCTGGCCCCCCGTTTCGCCGAGCGTCTGCGGCAGGGGGCGGTGCGCGAGGGCCACGGCGACCTGCACCTGGGCAACATGGTGCTGCTCCGGGGCCGCGTCAGCGTGTTCGACTGCCTGGAGTTCAGCGAGTCCCTGCGCTGGATCGATGTGATCAGCGACATGGCCTTCCTGGTCATGGATCTGCGACAGCGCGGTCGCCCCGATCTGGCCGGGGTGCTGCTCAACCGCTGGCTGCAGGAGACCGGCGACTATCAGGGCCTGGAGCTGTGGCGCTGGTATCTGACGTACCGGGCCCTGGTGCGCGCCAAGGTGGCCGCCCTGCGCCTCTCCCAGTCGGGGCCCGACACCCCCGGCGAGCGGATCGCCGCCTGCGGCGATGAGCTCCGCGCCTACCTCGCCTCCGCCCTCGACACGGTGCAGGGCCGCAGCCGACCCCAGCTGGTGATCTGCCATGGGGCCTCCGGCAGCGGCAAGTCCCACCTCGCTGCCCGCCTCTGCCGTGAGCTCGGCTGGATCCAGCTGCGCTCCGATCTGGAGCGGCGGCGCCTGTTCGGTCGCGCCTCCCGCCTGCTGGCCCAGCCTTCCCTGGCCGGCGACCCCTATGGCCCCGGCCTGCGGGAGCGGTTGTATGCCACGGAGCTGCGGCAGGCGGCGGCGGCGGCGCTGGCGGCGGGGGAATCCCTGCTGGTGGATGCCACCTTCCTGGAGGGCCGGCAGCGGCAGCTGTTCCGCTCCCTGGCCGCTCGCTGCCAGGCGGGTTTCAGCATCCTCGACTGCCGCATTTCCCTGGAGCTGGCGGAGCGGCGCATCGCCCGGCGGCGGCAGCTGGGGGGCGACCCCTCCGATGCCGACAGCGACGTGCTGCAACGGCAGTGGCAGGCCCGGGAGCCCCTGACGGAGTCGGAGCAGCAGCACGCCGTGGTGGTGGAGACCGCCGCGGAGCTCAGCGCCCCCGCCTGGCAGGCCCTGCTCCGTCGCCTGGAGGCCGGCCAAGTGCCTGGGGCGCCAGGGGCCTGAGGCCCCTGGGGGCAGCGGCTGCAGGGGGCCTGGGACCCGCGGCTGCGGGTGCCGTGGCCAGGGGCGATCCCGACCCGGTGCGCGCCGCCGCAGGTGGGGGATCTGGCACAGAGAAGCCCCCGGATCCAGGGGGCTGGACCGCGGGGGCAGGGAAGGCCGGAGGCCGTCCGGGGGGCTCGCTCAGAACCACTCCGGCACGGCGGCCTCGGGGGTGTTCACATGCGCCTCCGGGGTGGTGCGGCGGAATTCGAGGGTGATGTTGCGCTTCTGCTCGCCGTCGGCGGCCACCGCCTCGATCGGATAGAGCTGCTGGCCGTCCCGGAAGGGAACCTGCACGCGGAAGGTGCCGTCGGCCGACAGGGGCACCTCCTCGCCGCCGATGGTGAGGCGGGCGGAGGGATCGGTGGCGCCGTAGACGATCAGTTCAGCGTCGGCCACCAGCCAGAAGGAACGCTGGCGTGCCATCAGGCCGGCCCCCGACTCACTGCGACCCGAGGCCCAGCCGGAACCCGACTCCCAGGCCCCGGCGCCGGCCGCCGCATCCTGGTCGAATTCGTGGAAGGCCTCCGAACCGCGGCCCAGGCGACGCCAGCGGGCAGTGGCGGACTGATACACCCGCTCATGCAGACCCACCTCGCCGGGGGCAGGGGCTTCCACGACAGGAGCCACGGGCATCGCATCGAGCGAGAAGGGAATGAACTGGTCGTGGATGTGTTCGCAGGGGTTGAGCGCGGGAACCCGGGCCACCGAGGAGTAAGCCAGCGAGTACCAACCGCCGCTGGCGGTGCGGAAGCCCAGCTCGACCCTGTAATCGCGATCGGAGAGGGGCACGGGCAGATACCACTCGCTGGCATGGGCGTCGACCACCACCTCCTGCAGGGTGTGGGGGTGACTCGACCCTCCGGGCAGTCCGGTCACGTCGGCAACCCGCAGCACCAGCTGACGGGCGCCGGCATCCTCGGCATCGTCCCGATCCACCTGGGCGATCTCCCAGAACACATAGGCCCACTGGGGATCACGGGGCAGGAACACCACTTTGGTCTCGGCATCCGGGCGTGGGGCCGGACTCAGTTCCGATTCGATCGCCGCAAGATTTTCAGGGGATTCAGGCGTATTGACGATCGCTTCAGTGAGACCCTGACGGCTTTCGGTGCTGTAACGACTGATGCCCAGTCGGCGGGCCACTTCCCGCAGCTGTCGCAGGCTCATCGAGGCCAGATTGGATACGGGGTTGCTGCTGTTCGCCATCGGTTTGGGCCGGCATAGGTGCCGTCAATGGTCTGCGATAGACCCGCTTTGGGATCACGCCTGTCAGCGGATGGGCACAGATGTTGATCGCTCAGGGGCGGCCGGCCGGAGGCCTGCCCCAGTCCGGCATCGGGGCCTCCGGCAGCGGCGCGGTGCCGGGGCGGAAGTCCTCCAGGGCGGCCAGTCCCGCCGAGATCAGCACCAGCACCCCCAGCCCCAGACCCAGGCCCAGGCGGGGTGGTCGCGGCAGGGACAGGCGACCGCCCCAGCGACGCCCTCGCCTCGGCACCGCCCCCAGCCCGAGCGGCTGGCCGCAGCGGGCGCAGACCATCCGTCCCGCCAGGGCCCTGTCTGCCTTCACGGCCCAGCTGCCGCAGTGGGGACAAGCCATGGGCGCAGTCGATCGCCGGCACCTCATGCTGACTGATCACCGCCGCCCCCCGCCGATCTTGCCCAGCCCCCCTGCCCCCGTTCCTGCGGGCGTCCCGTTCCTGTGCCGTGGTGAGAGCCCGCGCCTGAGCCTCTGCCGCAGCTCGGCCGGCGCTGCACCGCGCTGCGGCCCGGGAGCCTGACTCCGGCCCCATGGCGTTTCCGCAAGGTCTCAACCGGCAGCTGGGCCAGGTGCGGCGTCTGGCCCAGCCCTATTTCCTGCCCCTGGAGGCCGGTGCCTGGCCCTTCGCCGTGCTGCTGCTGGCCCTGATCGCCCTGGTCAGCGGCCTGACCCTGCTGCTGCTCAGCGCCGTCGCCGGCCTGGCCGCACAGCTTCTGCCCGACTCCCTGCAGCCGCTGCTGCGCAGTGCCCGCCATGCCCTCGGGCTGTTCTGGCGCCAGCCCCTGCTGCCGCCGCTGCTGCCCGGCCTGCTGCTGCCGCTCGGGTTGCTTCCCGCAGCCATGGGCGGCGGCTCCCGGGGGCGCTCCTGCCGGGCCGGGCTGGCTGTGCTGCTGCTGCCGTGGCTGGCGCTGCTGCTGCTCCCGGCGCTGCAGGGCCTGCACGGCGGCCCGCTGGGGCTGACCCTGCCGCCGCTGCCCCCCTGGTTGCCGGCCCTGCGTTCCTTCTGCCTGCAGCCCCTGTGGCCCCCGGCACCGGCGCTGCTGGCCCTGGCGGGAGCCGGGGCGGCCTGCTTCCTGGCCTGGCGCCGCCAGCTGCGCCACGGGCGTTGGTTGCCCTGGCTGCTGCTGGGGCTGGTGCTGCTGCTGATCCTGCTGATCAACAGCATCAATGTGGGCATCAGCTATCTCGCCAGGGATGTGGACAATGCCCTGGTCGCCTATCGCCGGGGAGAGTTCTGGCTGCTGGTTGCCATCTATGGCGGTTGCCTGCTGGCCGCCCTGCCGATCCGGGCCCTGCAGAGCTATCTGATCCCTCGCTTCGGTCTGCTGTGGCGCCGCTGGCTCACGGGGCGGCTGCTGGCGCACTATCTCAGCCGGCGCATCTTTTACCGTCTCTCAGCCGACGGGGAGCGTCCCGGAGGCATCGATAATCCCGACCAGAGGCTCAGTGAAGATGCGGCCAGCTTCACCGGCTTCAGTCTCGGCTTTGTGGTTGATGTGCTGACGGCACTGCTCACCTTCGGGAGCTTCTTCCTGGTGCTCTGGAGCATCAGCTCCAGCCTCTCCCTCTGGCTGCTCGCCTATGGCGCCATCGGCACCGGTCTGGTGCTGATCGCCAGTCGCCGTCTGGTTGTGCTGAATGGCGAGCAGTTGCGCCTGAATGCCGACTTCCGCTATGGCCTGGTGCACATCCGCGACAACGCCGAAGCGATCGCCTTCTATCGCGGCGAACGCCAGGAGAGCGCTGAGGCGCTGCGGCGTCTGGATCTGGCCATCCGCAACCAGGACCGCCTGATCCGCTGGGAAACCCTGCTGACGGTGATCCAGACCTCCTACGACTCTTTCTCGGAATTCCTGCCCTGGTTGGTGCTGGCTCCGCTCTATTTCGCCCGGCAGCTGGATTTCGGTGTCTTCGGTCAGGCGGGCATCGCCTTCTGGCAGGTGTTGGCCTCAATCAGTTACATCGTCAACAACATCGACCGCCTGGCGGCCTTCTCCGCCTCGATCAGTCGTCTGGAGGGCTTCCAGGCGGGGATGCGGGACAGCGCCGCCCCCGCGCTCCCGGCTGAGCCCGCCTCGCCTGTTCCCCTGTCTTTCTCCGCTTCGGCCTCCCCCGCCTCGATCCTGCTGCGGCACGTCGACCTGGTGCCTCCCGGCAGCGAGCGCCGGCTGCTGCACGACCTGAGCCTGGAGGTGTCGGCGCGGCAGCGGCTGCTGGTGGTGGGCCCCTCGGGCTGCGGCAAGACCTCCTTCCTGCGGCTGGTGAGCGGTCTGTGGCCTGCGGCGCGGGGTGAGGTGTCGAGCCCGGAGCCGGGAGAGCTGCTGTTCATTCCGCAGAAGCCGTACATGCTGCTGGGCAGCC
>JAYKJA010000110.1:0-12535 GCA_035285905.1 Synechococcaceae cyanobacterium | reverse complement strand
GGTGAAACACGTAGTTGCGGATCTGGTTGCCCCAGGCCGCCTCGACGATGTCGCCGCGGATGTCGGCGATCTCGGCCGCCCGCTGCTCCTGGGCGATCACCAGCAGCTTGGCCTTGAGCAGGGCCATGGCCTTCTCCTTGTTCTGCAGCTGCGAGCGCTCCTGGGTGCAGCGCACCGCCAGGCCGGTGGGGATGTGCAGGATGCGCACGGCCGTCTCCACCTTGTTGACGTTCTGGCCGCCGGCGCCGCCGGAGCGGGAGGTGGTGACCTCCAGGTCCTTGTCGGGAATGTCCAGCTCGACCTCCTCATCCAGGCGGGGCATCACCTCCACGCCGGCGAAGCTGGTCTGGCGCTTGTCGTTGGCATTGAACGGCGAGATGCGCACCAGCCGGTGGGTGCCCTTCTCGTTGCGCAGGTAGCCGTAGGCGTAGCGGCCGTCGATCTCGATCGTGCAGCTCTTGATCCCGGCCTCCTCCCCCTCGCTGAGTTCATCGACCGTGACCTTCATGCCGTGGTCCTCGGCCCAGCGCGTGTACATGCGCATCAGCATCAGCGCCCAGTCCTGGGCGTCCGTGCCGCCGGCGCCGGCGTTGATGCTCAGCACGGCGCCCTCCTGGTCGTAGGTGCCGCTCAGCAGCCGCTCCAGCTCCCAGCGTTCCAGGTCGGCCCGCAGGCGCGCGAGCCCTCCGGCCGCCTCCGCCAGCAGGTCGGCGTCCGGTTCCAGCTCATGCAGTTCAAGCGTGGCCTGGGCGTCGTCGATCAGGCCGCGCCAGCGCTGCAGCTGCTCCAGCTGGGCGCGCACGTCATCGAGCTGACGCATGCGGCGTCGCGCTTCCTGCTGGTCATCCCAGAAGTCGGGCTGGGAGGCGAGCTGCTCGAGATCCCGCTGTCGGGCGTTCAGGGCAGGGACGTCAAAGACAGTCCTGGGCGTGGCCCAGGCGGTCGGTGAGCTCGGAGAGATCGCGCTTGAAATCGGTGAGGTCGATCAACGTCCCAGTACAGAGAAGCGTTCACTGAACGTATCAGCCGGACCGGAAGCGGCTGGCCGCGGCGAAACCGCCGCCGGGAGCGCCGCAGGCGCCAGCGGTTCGGCACGGGCTCTCAGCAACGGTTCAGGCTCTCGCCAGACGGAGGCAAGTTCTGTCCCCTTAGGATGGAAAACAACTCACAAGGGTGATGCGGAGCGAGGTCTTCCCCCACGCTCCCCGCCCGGCACCCGGCCATCAAAATGGGTTACTCAGGTCTCGGCTCCACACAGATCAACGCCTTCATGGGACGCTTCTCGGCCGGCTCGTCCTCCCCTCAGGCCACCGCCGCAGCAATGCCCACCTCTGGCGATGCGAACAATGATGCCCCCCCGATCAAGGTGGAGATCTACAGCCGAAGGTTCTGCGCCGACAGTATGCGGGCCAAAGGGCTGCTGGATCGCAAACGCGTTCAATACAATGAATACCTCATCGATAATGACCATCTTAACAATTCGGCCATGGTGCAACGCAGCAACGGTCGCACCGCCACGCCTCAGATCTTCGTTGCCGCACGCCATCTCGGTGGGTTCTCCGAACTGATGGAACTGGAAAGCGCCGGTGAGCTCGATGGGATGCTCGGGATTCGCGCCCGAGGTGGCGCTGCGTGACCAGTGGCGACCAGCTGTTCATCGTCGATCCGATCCAGCGCCTCGATCCTTCCCGCGATACGAGCGTCGCTCTGATGCAGGCGGTTCAGCGTCGCGGTCTGCAGGTGTGGGTCTGCACCACCTCAGATCTGGCGGCCGTCGCTGAGGATTTCCCTCAGACCGGATCCGCTCCCCGGTTGGCCGGCCATGGCGCCTGGGTCCATGCCCGGCCGATCCGCCTGGCTGCGATCGAGCCCGGGCCGGAGGGCTGGCGGGTGCCCTCGCCCTGGTTCGAGCCCGGCGAGCCCGAACACCGCAGCCTCGAGCGGTTCGCCTGCGTCTGGATGCGCAAGGACCCGCCGGTGGATGAGGCCTACCTCTATGCCACCCATCTGCTCGATCTGGCCGCCCGCCGCGGGGTGCGGGTGGTCAACCGCCCTGCCGCCCTGCGGGCCTGGAACGAGAAGCTCGGCGCCCTGCGCTTCAGCCACCTGATGGCGCCCACCCTCGTCAGCTCCCGCGTCTCCCGGCTGGCCCGTTTCACCGTCGACCACGGAGAGGTGGTGCTCAAGCCCCTCGGCGGTCGGGCCGGCCAGGGCGTGGTCTTCGCCGCCGCGGGAACCCCCGGCCTTGAGGCCCTGCTTGAGCTGGTGACGGCCCGCGAGCAGCTGCCCGTGATGGCCCAGGCCTTCCTGCCCGGGGTCAGGGCCGGCGACAAGCGCATCCTGCTGGTGGACGGCGAACCGCTCGGGGCGGTGAACCGGGTGCCTCGGGGTGGTGAATTCCGCAGCAACCTCGCCGTCGGCGGTGCACCGGAAGCCACCGAGCTGACCCCGGAGGAGCAGCGCATCTGTGCGGAACTCGCTCCGGTCCTGCGTCAGGAAGGGCTGTTCTTCGTCGGCATCGATGTGATCGACGGCCGCCTCAGCGAGATCAACGTGACCAGCCCCACGGGGGTGCGGGAGGTGGAGCGCCTCGGCGGAATCCCTCTGGCGGATCTCACGATCTCCCGCCTGCTGGAGGGCTGCCCGGAGTCTGCCGCTGTGGAAACACCAGGGTCGACTGCCCCACATAGCTGACCGCGGCGAAGCTCAGCACCGCCACCCCCTGGGCCAGGGTCGCCCCCAGCCAGGGCAGCGTCAGCCGCAGCACGGCCAGGTTCACCCCGTAGCTGCCGAGCAGCACCAGGCTGTAGGCCACGGCGCTGCGGGAACTGGGTCGGTGGCCGAAGGTCAGGCGGCTGTGGGTGAAGTAGCTGAAGGCGGCAGAAAGCAGATACCCCAGCAGGTTGCTGAGTAGCGGATCCCCGCTCAGAGCCTGGATCACCAGGATGCACACATAGCCGTTCACCGTGTTCAGCAGGCCCACCAGCAGGAAGCGGTGCAGCCGCCGTTGCCGCAACGAGGCCAGCACCCTTCGGCCGCGGCGGCGGGGGTTCCCGCTCATGGCTCCCCCCCCCGTGCCAGTCGCAGCCGTTCCTGCGCCAGCAGGGCTGTCACCCCCAGGGGCAGGGGCGTGCTGGCCAGGGCCCTGAGCTGCGGCAGCACTCCGGAGCGATAACGCACGCAGCGGCCGTAGCTCGGTACGGGGCCGGACAGGGTCGTGATCACCTGCGGCGCGCGGCGCAGCAGCCTGCGGAACAGACCCACCAGTTCGGAGATGGTCACGGATCGTTCCGAGGCGATGATCCGCGCCAGGCAGTCCTGCCCTTCCCCGCTTTGGTCGGCGCCCAGGGACTCGCAGCCCGCCAGGAGCATGCGGGCGGCGTCATCCACGGCGATGTAGTCGCGCATCGTGTCCAGCGGCACGTAGATCCTCACCGGTCGACGACGCAGCAGCTGCCGGGCGAGATGGCTGATCAGGCCCTGGGTTTTGCCGGTGGCCTGCCCGGCTCCATAGAGCGATGAGATCCGGGCCAGAAAGCCGCGGCTGACATGGCCGCCCGCCACCAGCTCCCGCACCAGCCCCTCCTGCGCCAGCTTCCACAGCCCGTAAGGGTTGCGCGGTGCCAGGGGGGCCTGCTCATCGATCGGCAGGGGGGAATCGGCATAGAGCGCTCCGGCGGAACTGGCCAGGCCCAGGCAGCCGCGGCGACGCCCCAGGTCCTGCTGGGCTGCGATCGCCTCGCTCAGGGCGAGGAAGCCGATCCGTTCGGCCTCCAGGTCCTCCTCCCGGCTGCCCATCACCCCGGTCCCCGCTGCCCAGACGATCCGCCACGGCTGTCCGGTGCCCAGGGCCTCCCGGAATCGATCGACGGCCTGGCCCATCTCCCCGGGCAGCTCGGCCGGACGCTGCCAGGGCAGAGGCACCGGGCTGTGGTGGCAAGGTCGACCGCTGATCCGCAGCTGGCGCACCAGGGCCGAGCCCAGCAGTCCTCCGGCGCCGATCACCCAGGTCAGCGGCGGCGGAGCAACGGGGGCGGCGATGGGCATCGGCGGTGTGAAGCCCCGGGGGCCGCGATGGGAGTTCAGGCCTGTCGAGGCGTCGCCGGCGAGGGGGGACGGGTCGGGTGGGTGGCGACCACATAAAGCGGCCTGCCCATGATGATCCCCATCGTCACCGCCAGGTATTCGGCGATGATCCCGAGCGAGATCAGGATGCAGCCCGAGAAGAAGGACACGATCACCAGCAGCGACGACCACCCCTGGACCGGGATCGAACCGGTCACCTTGCCGATCAGCGCGTAGAGGCAGACGATCAGCGACAGCACCACCGAGCCCACGCCGATGGCGGTGATCAGCCGCAGGGGTTTCGTGCCGGTGGTGAGGATCAGATGCCAGAAATGGCGGAACAACCCCGGCCATGAGTAGCCGGAGGACCGTCCCCGCTCGGGCCTCAGCCGCACCGGGCAGTGGCCGACGCGGCCCGTGATCCAGAACAGCCCCACATCCAGGTAGACCCCCTGGCTGCAGTAGGCCGCCAGGGTGCGGGCCACCTCGCCCTCCACCAGCCGGAAGCTGTTGAAGCGTCCGATCTGGTCGTTGCCCAGCAGGGCCGCGGTGATCCGCTTGGCCGCCCGGCTGGACAGATTGCGCAGGGCGCCATGGGGCGGCGGATTCAGCGGCCGGGCGTAGACGAGCTGCAGATCCCGCTCGAGCGCCGCATCCAGCATCATCGGCAGACTGGCCGGATCCTGCTGGCCGTCCTCGTCCATGGTGGCCACCCAGTCGCCGCTGGCTGCCGCCATGCCCGCCAGGGTGGCAGCGTGCTGCCCGAAGTTGCGGCTCAGCCAGATGGCCTGCACGAACGGCAGCCGCTCCTGCAGAACCTCCAGCACCCGGTCGGAGCGGTCAGGCCCGCAGTCGTGCACCAGCAGCACCTCCGACACGCGGAAGGGTTGCCCCCCCGGGGTGCGCTGCAGCTGGTCGTGCAGCGGCTTCAGCTCCTCGACCAGGGCGCCGATCGAATGCTCCCCCTTGTAGATCGGGACGACGACGCTGAGCAGCCAGGGGTCGGAGCGGGACATGGCGGCTCAGGGGCGCAGGGGGATGGCGGCAGGGGCGGCGGCGGTCAGCTGCTGCTGCAGGACGCCGAGCTTGAGATCAATCTCCCGCAGTTCCCGTTCCGCCAGGGAGCCGCGCACCAGCCCGGCCCCGGCCGTCAGCTCCAGCCGGCGCCCCCGCAGCACGCCGCTGCGGATCGCCACCCGCAGATCGGCATCACCGGCGCTGTCGATCCAGCCGATCGGGGCGGCGTAGTGGCCGCGCTCGAACGGCTCCAGGCTGCGCAGCCAGCCCATCGCTTCCCGCCGGGGCAGGCCCGCCACGGCGGGGGTGGGATGCAGGGCCTCGGCCAGGGCCAGGGGCTGCTGACCCGCCAGGGAGGCGGTGATCGGGGTGTGCAGGTGCACCAGCGAGCCGTGGCGGGCCAGGCGGGGATGGCGGGGGCGGCGCGGCAGCAGACCGGCCCGTTCCAGCACCGTGTTGATCGTCTCCACCACCAGGGCGTGTTCGTGGAGGTCCTTGCCGGAGCGGAGCAGCTCATCGGCGGGCCCGTGGGCCGAGGCCGTGCCGGCCAGGGCATCGCTGCGCAGCTGGCCCTGCCGCACCGTCAGCAGCCGCTCGGGCGAGGCCCCCAGCAGCGCCTCCCGGCCTGAGGCCTGCCAGAGGAAGCGGCAGCTGCCCGGCTGGCTGCGGCGCAGGTGGGCCAGCAGCTGCAGCGGGTCGAGCGGTCCATCCAGCCACAGCTGCTGCCGCACCGCCAGCACCAGCTTCTGCAGCTGGCCCTCATCCACCAGGGCCAGGCCCTGCTCCACGGCCGAGCGGTAGCCGTCATGCCAGCAGCTGCGCTCCAGCACCCCCACCGACTCCGGTTCGCCGGGAGCCGCGTCACGGCCCTGCCGCTCCAGCCTCCGGGCCGTGTCCCACAGCTCCTCCGCCATGCGTCGCGGCGTGATCTCGCCGCCGAGGCTGCGCTGCAGCCGCAGCCAGCAATGGCGGCCCTGGCGGCTCAGCTGCCAGCGGGGCAGCACCGCCTGCACCCCGGCGGGACCGGCCCCGGCCTCCAGGGGGCTGTCGAAGAAGGCGAAGGCCAGCAGCACCCGCGGCCGGGCCAGGGCCGGACAGCTCTGCGGGGCCTGGGCCAGGCGGCTGAGACTGAGGCTGCTGAACCGCTGCGCCAGCTCGAACCGCCGCGGGCCGCTCAGCTCCAGGCTGTTGCAATGCCCGCTGGCGGCCAGGCACAGCCCGGGGGCCGAATCCCAGAGGTAGCGGAAGCCGCCGCCCACCGGTCCGCTCCCGCCGTCCGCATCCCCGGGTCCCGCCTCCAGCAGGGGAAGCATCAGCAGGGGATCCAGCGGAGTCAGCGGCAGGGCCAGGCTCAGCACCCCCGGCTCCTCACCACGTCGCAGCGCATCGGCCTCAAGCCGGCGGGCTGCCCGATCAGCAGCCGCAAGCAGCCCGGTGAAGCTGGCGGTCGGAACGGTGGAAGGGGCCTGCACCTGCTGGGGGGCTCGGGGACAGCGCGGAAGGCT
Organism: Synechococcaceae cyanobacterium; assembly: GCA_035285905.1. Taxonomy (GTDB): domain Bacteria; phylum Cyanobacteriota; class Cyanobacteriia; order PCC-6307; family Cyanobiaceae; genus Cyanobium. The sequence continues at coordinate 5,948 of JAYKJA010000110.1, read as the reverse complement.
GCTCAAATGTATGGGTCTTCCCTCGCTCCGCGGTTGCGGCAGTCATGTCCGAGCGCCAGGTCGTCGCAAGCCGTTACGCCGATCCGGAGCGGCAGCGGCTGTGGAAGGCGGCCATCAAGCTGCCCATGTATGCCGTCGCCGTGATGCCGGTGCTGCTGGCGGCCGGCTGGCGTCTGGCCCAGGGCCTGCCGGTGCGGCCGGAGCAGCTGCTCGGTTTCCTGCTGGCGGCGGTGTTGCTGCTGCTCTGGGAGAACCTGGCCAACGACGTGTTCGACGCCGATACGGGCGTCGATGCCGTCGGCAAGCCCCATTCGCTGGTGAACCTCACGGGACGGCGTGACCGGGTGGCCTGGCTTGCCCTCGCAGCCCTCGGCAGCGGCCTGCTGCTGATGGCCCTGGTGGCTCTGCGCAGCAGCAGCCTGGTGCTGGCCCTGGTGCTCCTGTGCTGCGCCATCGGCTACCTGTACCAGGGGCCTCCCTTCCGGCTGGGATATCGCGGCCTGGGGGAGCCCCTGTGCTGGCTGGCCTTCGGGCCCTGCGCCACCGCTGCCGCCCTTCTCGCCCTGGGACCGTCCGCGGCGGCCACGGTGATCCCCTGGCGAGCGGCCCTGCTGCTCGGCAGCGGTCCTGCCCTGGCCACCACCCTGGTGCTGTTCTGCTCCCACTTCCACCAGGTGGAGGAGGACGCCGCCCATGGCAAGCGTTCGCCGGTGGTGCGACTGGGCACGGCCCGGGCGGCGGCGCTGGTTCCCTGGTTCGTGGCCGGTTCGCTGGCGCTGCAGTGGGCCCCGGTGCTGGTGGGCTGGTGGCCGCTGTCGGCCCTGCTGGGCGGGCTCGGGCTGGTGCCGGCCCGGCGGCTGATCACGCTGCTGCAGCAGCACCATGCCGAGCCGGAGCGGATCATCGGCAGCAAGTTCCTGGCCCTGCGCTTCCAGACCCTCAGCGGCCTGGGGCTGGCCCTGGGCCTGGCCCTGGGGCCGTGGCTGCCGGGCTGGGCCGCCGCCGGGCGATGACAACTCCGGGCCGCCCCGCAGCGCCGCCGCTGCCTGCCGCCGTCCGTGCTCCGCTGGTGCCGGCCGGCGGCCCGCCAGCCCTGGGCGGTCGCGACCTCCGGGAGGTCCTGCGGCTGAGCTGGCGTCCCTATCGCTTCGCCCTGCCGCAGCCCCTGCAGACGGCCCGCGATCGGATCGCGGAGCGCCGGGGCTGGCTGCTGCGGCTGCAGGACCCTGACGGTGGGGTCGGCTGGGGCGAGGCCGTGGCCTGGACGGCGCAGGAGGCCTCCCTGCATCGCGCCCTGGCGGCGCTGGAACCGCAGCAGCAGCGCGGGCGGTTGGAGCGTCGGCTGGCCGGGCTGCCCGCCCCCCTGGCGTTTGCTCTGGGGGCGGCTCTGGCGGAGCTGGATGGCTGGCTGGGAGAACGGGGCGAGGCCTGGCGTCCGGCCCCGGCCTCGGCCTGGCTGCTGCCCGCCGGAGAGGCGGCCCTGGCCGCCGTGGCCGCCCTGCTGGCGGAGGCGCCCGGCACCCCTCCACCGTCCCTGCCGCCGACCTTCAAGTGGAAGGTGGCAGCGGGGGAGGACGGGCAGGAGCGACGTCTGCTGGAGCGGCTGCTGGAGCTCCTGCCGGGGTCGGCCCGCCTGCGCCTCGATGCCAATGGAGGCTGGGGGCGGTCCACCGCCGCGGCCTGGGCCGACCGCCTCGCCGCCGACCCGCGGCTGGACTGGCTCGAGCAGCCCCTGGCCCCCGATGACCGGCCTGGGCTGGAGGCCCTGGCGGCTCGGCTGCCGGTGGCCCTGGATGAATCCCTGCGGGAGCACCCCGAGTGGTGCCAGGGCTGGCACGGCTGGCAGGTGCGCCGGCCCTCACTCGAGGGGGATCCGCGGCCGCTGCTGGCGGCGCTGCGGGCCGGCACGCCCCGGCTGATGCTGAGCACCGCCTTCGAGACCGGGATCGGCCGGCGCTGGCTGGCCCATCTGGCGGCGCTGCAGCTCGACGGTCCCACGCCGGCCGCCCCCGGCCTGGCCCCGGGCTGGCGTCCGGCCGGGGACCTGTTCAGCGCCGATCCGGAGCGGGTCTGGGCGGCTGCAGCGGCCCCATGAGCAAGCCGCTGCAGCTGCTGGAGTGCACTGGCGACCCCCCGGGTTGCGCGGCCGATCTGGAGCGGTTGTGGCAGGAGGGTGCCGGCGTGGCCCTGGTGGCCCCTCAGGAGCGATCCTGGCTGGAGGCCCAGCTGCCGGCGGAGGGTCTCGTCCTGGACGAAGCGGCGATCGTGCTGGGGAGCGGCGGCAGCAGCGGCGGCCGGCGCTGGTGCGTGCAGCCGCTGAGCCATCTGCAGGCCTCCGCCCGGGCCTGCGGCACCTGGCTGCAGGCTCAGGGGTTCGAGCCCGGGGTGTGTGAGCTGTTCAATGCCCTGCCGCTGCATCACATCAGTGGCCTGATGCCGGTGCTGCGCGCCCGCTGCTGGGGGGGGCGCCTGCGCTGGCTGCCGCCCCCGCTGTTGCGGGACGGGGCCGGCCTGCTCGCCGGCGCGATGCCGGATCCGCAGCGACCGGCCCTGATCTCGCTGGTGCCCACCCAGCTGCAGCGGCTGCTGGATCAGCCCGATGGGGTGCGCTGGCTGCAGCGCTTCCAGCTGATCTGGGTGGGGGGCGCGGCCCTGTCGCCCGATCTGGCCCAGCGCTGCCGCGCGCACGGCCTGCCCCTCTCACCCTGCTACGGCAGCACGGAGACGGCGGCGATGGTGGCGGCCCTGCCACCGCAGCGGTTCCTGGCGGGGGAGGAGGGCTGCGGCGAGGCCCTGCCCCATGCGGAGCTGGCGCTGGAGGCGGGCAGCGGGGCGCTGCGCATCCGGGCGTCCAGCCTGGCGCTGGGCACCCTGGAGGCGGGGCGGTTGGAGCCCCTGCCGCTGCAGGACGGCTGGTGGAGCAGCGGTGATGCGGCACGGCTGGACGGCGGCGGCCTGCGGCTGCTGGGACGCCTGGACGGGGCGATCAGCAGCGGTGGAGAGACCGTCTTCCCGGAGCAGGTGCGGGAGCGGTTGCTGGCGCGGATCCGGGCTGAAGCGCTGCCGGTGGCGGAGCTGCTGCTGCTGGGGGAGCCCGATCCGCTCTGGGGGGAGAGGCTGGTGGCCCTGGTGCGCCGGCAGCCCGGAGAGGGGGCCGGACGGGGTGCGCCGTCCGGTGGCCCCGAGGCCCCGGGTCCCGCTGACGCGGGTCCGCCCTCGCTTGCCGGGACGGGCCGCTGCGAATCCGGCTTGGAGCGGCAGGCGGCGCTGCTGGCTCGGTTGGAGGCGCTGAGCCGGGAGCTGCCTGCCTCGATGCGGCCGCGGCGCTGGCTGGTCTGCGACGCGCTGCAGGCTGGCGCGGCAGGCAAGTGGGATCGGCGCCGCTGGCAAGCGTGGCTGCAGGGCCAGGCCGCCGCGGACGGCTGACAGGTGCGCGCTGCCTCGCTACAAGCAAAGGGCTGCTGCTGAATTCCGATGCTGGAGTCCGAGATCACGGAGGTGAGCAACAAGAAACTCGCCGCCGGGCTGCTGGGGATCTTCCTGGGTTCTTTCGGTATTCATAAGTTCGTCCTGGGTTACACGAACGCCGCCCTGATCATGCTGCTCGTCACCGTGCTCACCTGCGGCATCGCCGGCTTCGTGATGGGGCTGATCGGCCTGATCGAAGGGATCATCGATCTCACCCGCACGCCTGAGGAGTTCCGCACGCTTTACATCGAGGGCCGCCGCGAGTGGTTCTGAAGCCGCTGACGCTGCTGCTGGCCGTGGCCGCTCTGGGCAGCTTCGGGCTGCAGGCCTCCCTCGGCGGGGCGCTGGCACCGTTGCCCGCGGCCCTGCTCAGCCTGGTGCCCCTGCAGCTGGCGGCCCTGCTCTGGGTCTGGCGGCACCGGCCTACAACGGCCGCACCCCCTGCCCCAGCGTGGAGGCCTCCAGCCAGCGCTGGATCTCCCCCGGCAGGGGGCAGCGCCGACGGCTGAGCCGCTCGATCGCCAGGTGGCGGGTGAGGGCCTCGGCCACCGGCCGTTCCGCGCAGAACAGCCGGTAGCGGATGGCGAAGGCGCCGGGATCCAGCCGCTCGGGGCTGAGCCGGATCGTCACCCGATCACCGCAGACCAGCGGTGCCCGGTAATCGGCGCTGCAGTGCACGATCGGCAGGGCGACGGCGGGAGGCGCCTCGGGCGTGGGGAAGATCGCGTCCAGGGGGATGCCGAAACGCTCGAGGCTCTCCTCGTAGGCCTCATGGCACCAGCGCAGCAGCTGCTGGAACTGCACCACGCCGGCGGCATCGGTGTCGCCGAAGCGCACCGTGCGGGTCAGCTCGCACCAGGCGGCGGGATCCATGGGACTTGAGGGTGGCTGGGGTCCGTCCATGCTGCGCGGCGGCCGGGCGGGGGGTGAGGAGGGTGTGAGGGTGTGATCCACCTGCCGCCCTCCTCCTGTCGTTTCAGGTTGCCGTTCCGGGGTTTCTCCATAGCCTGAAGGCGTTGATCCGCCGCCGGCACACCGGCGCTTCCAGCCTGTGGCTGCGCCGTTCGCCTACGAGCAACCGACCATCAACGCCTCCTGGCAGGCCCTGCTGCTGCACCTGCCCACGATCCTGTTGATCTGGGTGATCTCGCTGTTGTTCACCTTCATCGGCTATGGCGTGGGGACGTTGCTGGGCAGCCTCGGGCTGTTGGTCGGACCCGGCCAGCTCTCCAGCGATGCCGCGTCAGGACTCTCCCTCCTGCTCAATCAACTGGGTCAGCTGCCGTTCACGATCCTTTCCAGTTTTGTCGGCGTTCTGTTCACCGCGGTGCCGGCGATGCACTACGAAACCGGCAACACCATCAGCCTGGAGGCGGCCTTCAGGGAGCTGCTGCGGCGCCCGGCGCGTTACCTGCTGGCCGGCGCGCTTTTCGCCGTGATCATGACCATCGGCTTCCTGTTCTGTGTGCTGCCGGGCATTGCCGTGGCCCTGGTGATGCCCGTTTATATCAACAAGATCTTCAACGGTGAGGAAGGCATCGTCGATGCTCTGCGCACCTCGTTTCAGGCCGTCTATCGCAGCCCCAACACGGTCAGCTTCCTCGTTGTCGAGGTGTGCGCCTGGATGCTGGTGATTCTGGTGACCGTCTGCACCTGCCTGGTCGGTGGCATCATCGCCGGCCCGCTGGCCACCTTCTACGTCCAGAACACGGCCTACCGCATGGGCATCCTGCACTGAAGCCCGAGCTGGTCCCCGTCCCCCGACGGACCCAGGCCCCATCAGGCAGGCGGGAAGGCCGCCAACCCGAGGCCGTGCTGGGCCACCAGCCGGGCAAGCCAGTAGGCCACCAGGCCAAGCCCGGCCAGACCCAGGCTCCAGCCGGGGATCGTCACCGGCAGGAATCGGCGACGCCGCAGCGCCAGCACGGCCCAGAGCAGAAGCAGGATCGCCGCCGGCGGTCCGAAGGCATGCAGCGCCAGGGACTCGGACAATCGTCCATTGAGGGCCGCGGCCGTGGCACGGGTCAGGTAGCAGGTGGGGCAGGGAATGCCCGTGGCCGCCCTCAGGGGACAGCTCAGGCCAGGGAGATCCGGCACAGCTCCCTTGATGGCCAGGTAGAGGGTGAGGCCGGCAGGGGCGAGCCAGGCCCGGCGGCGCAGGCAGGCGGCCGCCCGCTGCAGCAGCCCGGTCCGCCGCTGGCCGATCACCGATCCACCGAACCCATGATCACGTCGATGGAGCCAAGGATGGCCATGATGTCGGCGACCTTGTTGCCCTTGAGGATATGGGGCAGGATCTGCAGATTATTGAAATCGGCGGCCCGGATCTTGAAGCGCCAGGGGGTGACGTCGTCGTTGCCCTGGATGAACACGCCGATCTCCCCCTTGCCTGATTCGAGGCGGGTGTAGAGCTCGCCGCTGGGGATCTTGAAGGTGGGGGCCACCTTCTTGGCCACGTACTGATAGTCGAAGCCGTACCA
>JAYKJA010000109.1:0-24915 GCA_035285905.1 Synechococcaceae cyanobacterium | reverse complement strand
TGGGGCGGCGCTCGACGCCGATCGAACGCAGCTTCGGGCTGGGGCTGCTGGCGCTGCTGGGCACGGCCCTGCTCAACCTGTCGCTGATGCTGCAGTGGACCCTGCTGGAGTGGTGGTGGCAGCGGGGCGAGACGTCGCCGCATGCCGCCGGCGGCCTCGCCGCCGGACCCGATGGCGGCGTGGATGCCGCCTGGCTGGCCCAGCCGGGCTGGCGCTGGGATGATCTGCTCGGAGCCGGACTGCACGTGCTGCTGGCCCAGACCCTGCTCACCGCGCTGCTCGCCCCGATGCTCTGTTCCCTGCAGTTGCTGTTCTGGCGCCAGCTGGGCGCCACCAGCCGCCGCTGAGATGCGCCGCCGTTCCCTGCTGCTGCGGCTGAGCCTGCCGCTGGCCCTGCTGCCGAGCCTGCTGCTTCCCGGCTGCGGGCCGCCTCCGGCGGGGCGACCCGGCGCCGATGGACGGCGCGAGCTGAGCGTCTGGACGCTGGAACTGGCGCCCCGCTTCACGCCCTACATGCAGCGGCTGATCAGCGACTGGGAGCGGCGCAACCCCGGGGTGCGGGTGCGCTGGACCGATGTGCCCTGGAGTTCGGTGGAGCGCAAGCTGCTGGCGGCGGTGTTCGCCCGCACCGCCCCGGATGTGGTCAACCTCAACCCCCCCTTCGCCGCCAACCTGGCCAGCAAGGGGGGCCTGCTGGAACTGACGCCGCAGCTGCCGGCCGGGGCGGCGCAGCGCTATCTGCCGGCGATCTGGGAGGCGGGACGGCAGGACGGGGTGCAGTTCGCCGTGCCCTGGTACCTCACCACGCGGCTGACCATGGCCAACCGCGATCTGCTGTCCCGGGCGGGGCTGAGCGCGCCACCGCGGCGCTGGCAGGACGTGCCGGCCTATGCCGAGCAGGTGCGGCGGCGCACGGGCCGCTATGCGCTGTTCGTGACGGTGGTGCCGGATGACTCAGCGGAGCTGATGGAGTCGATGGTGCAGATGGGGGTGACGCTGCTGGATGGGCGAAGGCGCGCCGCCTTCGTCTCGCCTGAGGGGCGGCGCGCCTTCGCCTTCTGGACCGACCTGTACCGCCGCGGGCTGCTGCCGCGGGAGGTGGTGAGCCAGGGCTACCGGCGGGCGATCGAGCTGTATCAGGCCGGAGATCTGGCCCAGGTGGCCAGCGGCCCGGACTTCCTGCGCAACCTGCAGACCAACGCCCCCGGCATCGCGGCGGAAACGCGGGCCTACCCGCCGCTGCTGGGCGACTCGAACGCCTCGAATGTGGCGCTGATGAACCTGGTGGTGCCGAAGCGCACCGCCCTGCCGCGCGAGGCGGTGGATTTCGCTCTGTTCCTGAGCAATGCCCCCAACCAGCTGGCCTTCGCCGAGGAGGCGCGGGTGCTGCCCTCCTCGCGCGGGGCGCTGCAGACGCTGGAGCAGCGACTGCGCCAGGAACGGCCGCGGCAGCGCTCCGAGCAGATGGTCAGGCAGGCGCGGCTGCTGTCGCTGACGACGCTGGAGCGGGGCCGGGTGCTGGTGCGGGCCACCCCGGGGGTGAAGCGGCTTCAGGCGATCCTTTACACGCAGCTGCAGCGGGCCATGCTGGGGGAGATCTCCAGCGAGGCGGCCCTGCAGCAGGCGGGCCGGGAATGGAACGCCTACGCGGCGGCCCGCTGGCCCTGATGGGGGGCCGGAGCGGGCCAACCTGAGAGCGGAAGAAAACCTTAAATCTCAACGAGGCCACTGGCCGAAGGGGGTTTCAGGGGCTGACCGGGAGCAGGGTGAACGGGTATGGTTGCGATTCTTCACTGAAGTCGGTGTCGATGGCGAGGGAACAGGCGCCCATGCAGGATCGTCCCGCTGGTGCCCAGCGTCCCGACTCGGACCTCCCCGACGATTCCGACAACGGCCGTTACCGCGCCACCCTGCTGGTGGTGGACGACGAGCCGGCCGTGCGGCGCGTCCTGGTGATGCGCCTGCAGCTGGCGGGGTACCGGGTGATCTGCGCCGAGGACGGCGAGGCGGCCCTGGAGCTCTTTCACCGCGAGCAGCCCGATCTGGTGGTGCTCGATGTGATGCTGCCCAAGCTGGACGGCTTCGCGGTCTGCCGCCGCCTGCGGGCCGAATCCTGCGTGCCGATCATCTTCCTCTCCGCCCTCGACGCCATCAGCGAGCGGGTGGCCGGCCTCGATCTCGGCGCCGACGACTACCTGCCCAAGCCCTTCAGCCCCAAGGAGCTCGAGGCCCGCATCGCCACGATCCTGCGCCGCACCGGCCGCGGCTCGGCCAGCAGCGAACCGCGGGAACCCAGCAGCGGCAGCGGCGTGCTGCGGGTGGGAGATCTGGTGGTCGACACCAATCGCCGCCAGGTGACCCGCGAAGGCCAGCGCATCGCCCTCACCTACACCGAATTCAGCCTGCTGGAGCTGCTGTTCCGCGAGCCGGGGCGGGTCGTCCCCCGGGCCGAGATCCTGGAGCAGCTCTGGGGCTACCCGCCCCGTCGCGCCGCCGATCTGCGGGTGGTGGATGTCTACGTCGCCCGGCTGCGCGGCAAGCTCGAACCCGACCCCCGCAACCCCGAGCTGATCCTCACCGTGCGGGGCACCGGCTACGCCTCCCAGCGCATGGGCGACGGCAGCCTGGCGGCGGCGGTCTGAGCCGCGGGGCCGGCCAGCGGTCCAAGCCCAGGCCCCCGGCCCCTTTGCCTCTCCCTCCCCCGGGAGGGCGGTCCTGCAGGATGGCTCCAGCCCTGCCCCGCCGCCTGCCTTGTCGGATCTGCGCGAGACCCGTCTGGAGAAAGCCCGCGCCCTGGAGGTCGCCGGCCGTGCCCCCTATGCCCTGAGCTTCGCCCCCAGCCACTCGACGCTGGCGCTGCAGCAGGCCCATGCCGACCTGGCCAACGGCGCCGAACGGGACGAGCGGGTGTCCGTGGCGGGCCGCATCCTCACCCGCCGCGTGCTGGGCAAGCTGGCCTTCTTCACCCTCGCCGATGAGAGCGGCCCGATCCAGCTGTTCATCGAGCGGGCCAGCCTCGAGGCCCTGCATCCCGAGGATCCGGCGGTGTTCGATCAGCTCACCTCCCTCACCGATGCCGGCGACTGGATCGGCGTGCACGGCACGATCAAGCGCACCGACCGGGGCGAGCTGTCGGTGAAGGTGCGCGACTGGACGATGCTGTCCAAGTCGCTGCAGCCTCTGCCGGACAAGTGGCATGGCCTGGCCGATGTGGAGAAGCGCTACCGGCAGCGCTATCTCGATCTGATCGTTTCGCCCCACAGCCGCGAGACCTTCCGCCGCCGGGCCCGGATGGTCAGCGCCATGCGCCGCTGGCTCGATGCCCGCGGTTTCCTCGAGATCGAGACCCCGGTGCTGCAGACGGAGGCCGGCGGCGCCGACGCCCGCCCCTTCCACACCCACCACAACGCCCTCGACCTGCCCCTCACCCTGCGCATCGCCACCGAGCTGCACCTGAAGCGCCTGGTGGTGGGGGGCTTCGAACGGGTCTACGAGCTGGGTCGCATCTTCCGCAACGAGGGGGTGAGCACGCGCCACAACCCTGAGTTCACCTCGGTGGAGATCTACCAGGCCCACGCCGACTACGAGGCGATGATGACCCTGACCGAGGAGCTGATCGCCGCCGCGGCGCTGGAGGTGTGCGGCAGCACCGAGATCGAGTACCAGGGCAGCCGCATCGACCTGACGCCCCCCTGGACGCGGGCGACGATGCACGCGCTGGTGCTGCAGGCCACCGGCCTGGATTTCAACACCTTCACCGATCGCGCCAGCGCCGCCGCCGCGATGCGGGCCGCCGACCTGGAGGTGCCCGACGGCGCCGACTGCGTCGGTCGGCTGCTGGTGGAGGCCTTCGAGCAGCGGGTCGAATCGTCGCTGCTGCAGCCCACCTTCGTGCTCGACTACCCGGTGGAGACCTCGCCGCTGGCCAGGCCCCACCGCAGCAAGCCCGGCCTGGTGGAGCGCTTCGAGCTGTTCATCGCCGGCCGCGAGACCGCCAATGCCTTCAGCGAACTGATCGACCCGGTGGATCAGCGGGCGCGGCTGGAGCTGCAGCAGGAGCGCCGCCGCGCCGGCGACCCGGAGGCCCAGACCGTGGACGAGGACTTCCTGCACGCCCTGGAGATCGGCATGCCCCCCACCGGAGGCCTCGGCATCGGCATCGACCGCCTGGCGATGCTGCTCACCGACAGCCCCTCGATCCGCGACGTGATCGCCTTTCCGCTGCTGCGACCGGAACCGGCCCGGGAGGACTCGGAGCCGACGGAAAACCGCTCCTTGTAGCAGGGGTCCTGCCTCGCCCGCCGGATGCCCGCCGGCGCAATGGGATAATGGGTTGGTATTGGTAATCTCCCCAGCGGGGCCCTTGTTCCATGAGCGGTGAGCGCGTCGGTTTTCGCTTCAAGCACGCCGATCCTGTCGTGAAGCGCAATCCTCAGGGACGATCCCGTCGCGGCTGGGTGATGGAGCCGGTGGAGCAGACCACCAGCCGCGGCACCAAGATGCCCGCCTATCGCATCCGATGGCGTGACAGCGAGCGCCCCGAGATCGTGCTGCAGCACATGCTGATCGCCGATCCCGACCCCACCCCGCCGCCCGAGGGCGTCAGCCTGGTGCCCCCGGCCCCCAAGGCCTGAGCTGCGGGGCCTGACCCAGCCGGCCAGGCCCGCCAGAACCGTGTTCCGTCCCGGCCGCTGCCGCGGCCCGGCTCACAGCCCCGCCACGGGCCGCAGCAGCGCCTGCAGCTCCGCGGCGTGGAGCCCGCCCAGCGCACCCGATCCCGCCGGAATCCCCCCGAGGGCCGCGGCGAGCGATTCCGCAGACCAGCCGCTGAGGCAGGGCTCCGCTGCCGCTGCAACCAGGCCGCCGGACCCCGTCCAGGCCTCAGTCAGCCCGCCGGCTCCCTGCAGCTTCAGGGTCGGCTCCTCGCCGTGGCCGTGGCCATCCTCCTCCTCGCCGGCGCTCCCCTGCAGGAGGTGAGATCCCGCACCATGCAGCGCACAGTCCTCCTCACCGTGGCCGTGGCTGTCGTGGATCTCCTCCTCGCTGGCGTGGCTTGCAGGGACTCGATAGCCGTCGACCCGCAGGGACTCTCCCTCGCCGGAGGGGGGCAGCAGCGTGTCGGCGGAGGGGAGTCGACCGATCAGGCCATCGCTTCGGGAGGAGGGAGGAGCCGGTGGGGCGACGGGGCGGAAACCCGCCAGGGTGCGCTGGTCCGCCGTGGTGCCGCCGCCGGTCAGCCGTGAACCGGTGAGGGGATCGAGGCCGCCGGCCGGGGACGAGGCCGCCGCGGTCGAGGCTTCCAGCACCGTCACATCCAGCCGTGAGGCCAGCGGCCGGCCGGCGATCATCACCGGGATCTGCTCCAGCGGATCCAGCAGGCTGTAACGGTGGCTGCCGGTGGAGACCCCACTCAGGGCCCAGCTGATCAGGCCCTGGCCGTCGGCGGTCGCCAGCCCGTCGCTGACGGGGGCCCCGTTGTCGAGCAGCTGCACGGTCTGGTTGGGCAGCACCCGGCTGCGGATCGTGTAGCTGCGCTCGAGCGTGATGTTGTCGCTGCCGCTGCCGGCCGCACCGCCACTGCTGTCTCCAGCGCTGTCGAGATCCAGCAGGACCAGACTGCTGGCGATCAGGTCGCTGCCGCTGGGGGCCGCATCGCTGATCACTCCGCCTCCGGACGCCAGGCCGTTGACATTGGCGCTGCGGAACAGCACCCGGCCGCTCTCGCTGAGGCCGTCGAAGGCGATGGCCGAGCCCTGGGACACCCCGTTGAAGCCGCTGATCAGCTCGATCTCGCCGCTGCCCACCGAGACGCTGAACAGGTCATCGGCCGCGGGAGCCCCATCGCTGAAGGCCACGCCGGCGTTGCCGAACCGGCTGGCGTCGGCGGCGGTGAACAGCACGGTCTGCCCATCGGGGCTGATCCCCCGGTAGACCGTCGCAGCGCCCTGCACCGAGGCGCCGCCGCCGGGGCTGTGGGTCAGCACCGCCAACGCTCCGGAGGCCAGGTCGTAGGAGAGGATCCCCTTGTCGGTCTGCCCACTGCCGGAGAGGCCGCTGCCGGTCCAGCTCAGGTAGCTCGATTCCACGATCAGGGCGCCGTTGCCGACCGTGAACGCCTTCGGCCGGGCGCCCGCCCAGAAGCCGTAGGAACCCTGGCTCTGGTTGCCGGTCCAGTTGACCAGCCGGATCGTGCCGGCCTGGGTGTCGACCAGGAACACCCCGTCGCCGCCCTGGGTGAAACTGAGGCCCCCCGAGCCGGTTCCGGCCGGGACGTTATAGGCAAAGGCCACATAGCGATCGTCGTTCGACACCAGCAGTGAACCGGCGACGACGCTGCCGTTCATCGCCGCAGCGGGGTTGTTCTGCTGGAAGCTGAGCAGCTGGCGCTCTCCGCTGCTCAGGTTGACGCGATAGAGATCCGCCTTGCCGACATGGTCGTCCCCGGTGGCTCCGAGGCTGGTGGCATCGGCCACGCTGAAGTAGGCGTAGTCCCCGGTCACCTGCAGGAAGGTGGGGTTGCTGGCGGTGGCGGCACTGGGGTTGCCGGCGGCATGGTTCAGCAGCCGGATCGTCCCGGTGGCGATCTCGACCGTGAACAGGTCGGTGCCGCTGGGCGCCGGATCACTGAAGCCGTAGCGGGTCGCATCCGCAGCACTGAAGACGGCATGGCGTCCGTCCCCGCTCTGGCCGAGCAGGCTCACATGGGTGCCGCCGCTGACCCCGGCCGCTCCGCTCAGCAGGCGGATCTCGCCATCGCTGAGGCGGGCGGCCAGCAGATCGGCGCTGCTCGGGGCGGTGTCGCTGAAGGCGGTGCCGGCATTGCCCAGCTTGCTGACATCGTTGGCGGTGAACAGGGCGTACTGGCCGTCGTTGGAGAGCAGCACCGTGCTGCCGATGCCGGCCGCGAGGGACTGGGTGGCACTGGCCGCCCCGTGGCTGAGCAGGGTCTGGGCACCGCTGGCCAGGTCGTAGGCGATCAGGTCGGCGCTGGCGGTGGTGTCCGCCGGACCGGAACGGGTGAATCCGCCGATCTTCTGGACGTAGTCGCTGCGCAGCACCAGGGTGCGGCTGTCGGCGCTGAGGCCGATGAAGCTGGCGTTGCGCGAGAGGCTGTGGGTCTGGCTGCCGCTCCAGGTGGCCAGCTTCACCGTGCTGCTGCTGCGGTCGAAGACGAACAGATCGGAGGTGCCGCTGATGGTGGTGTTGCCATCGCTGAAGGCGCTGCCGTTGTGCCCGAAGCTCGTCACATCGGAGGAGCCGAACACCACATAGCGGCCGTCGGGGGAGAGGCCCGCCGGGGTGACCGCCTTGTTGGCCGAGCTGGTGGCGGAACTGAAACCGCGGTTGACCAGCTGCTGGACGCCGGTCCTGCCGTCGACGACGAGCAGATCCAGGGTGGAGGTGTTGCCATCGCTGAAGGCGACGCCGGCATTGCCGTACTGGCCGGCATCGGCGCTGCGGAACAGCACCAGGCCATCGCCGCGGCTGAGCAGGCGGTCGAGGCTGCTGATCTGGCCCGAGGTGTGCAGCTGGCCCGGGCTGGCGCTGTGGCTGAGCAGCTGATGGGGACCCAGCTCCAGCTCGGCGTTGATCTGGGCCTGCAGCGGCGCCGTGAGGCGCAGGTTGCCCACCGCATCGCGCACCTGGGCCACGAACGTGTGCACCCCATCGGCCAGGGGCGGAGTGGTGAAGCTCCACAGGCCCCCGTCAACGCTGGCGCTGCCCAGCAGGGTGGTGCCGTCGAACAGCTGCACGCTGGAGCCCGGCGCGACGCTGCCGCTGAGCTGCAGGGTGCGATCGCGGCTGCTGCCGCCGCCGCTGATCGTCGGGGTCAGGCCGGAATCGGTGCCGATCGTGGAGCTGAAGGAGGCCGCGGCCACCCCGGCCGGATAGGCGGCGGCCGCAGGCGGCGATGGCGACGGCGCCTCAGGCACGATCGTGCCGAAGTTGGCCTGGCCGATCAGGGCCTTGCTGGCCATGCCGGGTCCCTGCCAGGCCACCTGCACGTGGTCACCGCCGCCGCCTTCGCGCTGCTGCACCTCGAACCAGTAGCGCCGGCCGGCCTGCAGGCTGAGCACCGCGGACTGCTGGCCGGGATACTTGGTCCATTCCTGCACGCCCGTCCAGCCATCCACCAGGGCGATCAGGGAGCGGCTGCTCTCGTTTTCATCGCTGCCCAGATAGAGCCGCACGTGGTCATCTCCGGCCACCCAGAAGGTGTAATCACCGGAGGTGGTGGGTTCGAGCAGACCGGTGATGCGGCGGCTGTAGTCGTCGCCCACGCCGCTGGCGCTGGCGCTGCTGGTGAGCAGCCCCGTGGCGATCGGGGGGCCGCTCCAGTCCTGGTTGGTGAAGGCGGCGTCGCCGCTCCAGCGGGTCTCGCGCAGCACCCGCTGCCCGTTGACCTCCACGGTCACCAGCCCATCGCTGGCGGCACCGAGGCTGTCGGTGGCGCGCACCACCAGCTGCATCACGGTGGTGCCCAGGGGCAGGCTGGCCGGGTTGCTGAGGACGAGGCGGCCATCGGCGTCGATGCTGAAGGCGGGGCCGGTCTCCCCGTCGCGGAGGCTGTTGCCCGCCAGGATCTCCCAGCCGCTGAGGCTGCGGCCCTCCGCCGCCAGGGCGCTGGCCGTGGTGATCAGGGTGCCGGCCGCCTGGCCGGAGCTCACCCGGGCGCGCACGGGCTGCACCCGGGGCGCGTCGCGATCGACCAGCACGATCTCGTGCGCGGCCGGTCCGCTGAGGATGGCACCACTGACGTTCACCAGCGCCACGCGCAGCGACTCCACCGTCTCCGCCACGGCGTCCTGCAGCAGGGTGAGCGGGATGGCGCGGCTGAGCTCTCCCGGCTGAAAGGTCAGCCCGCTGATCGGCAGGGTGAAATCGGAGCCGGCGGCGGCGGTGCCGCTGAGCTGCAGATCCAGCGTGATCGGCGTCGTGCCGGCCGGGCGATCGAGGGCGACCATCAGCAGCGGGTCGCTGCCGGCGTCCTCCCGCAGCAGGGAACCGCCGGCGAGCAGCCGCACGTAGCGGTTGGGCTCATCGCCGCCGCTGCTGGGCCGGTCGTCGATGTCGAGGCGGTACTGGGAGGCGCCGCTGGTGAGCGTGGCTCCGGTGGGGTTGATCAGGGTGATCTGGGCCCAGTCGCCGGTCTCGGCGTGGCGGTCGGGGTTGACCCGCAGCCGCAGCCGCTGGCTGGTCTCGCCGGGGGCGAACCGCAGGGTGGGGGTGGCGATGGGGGTGTCGGTGGCCGGGTCGAGGAAGGTCCAGTCGAGGTTGTCCCCCAGGGCCGTGCCGCCGCTGACCACGGCGGTGACGCTCACCGGCGCGGCCGAGGCCGCGTTGAGCCTGACCACCACGTCGCGCACGGGGCCGAGCGGGTCCTGGGTTTCGGCGATGCGACCCTGCAGCGTCTCGAAGCCCACCCGCACCGCCGCCTGGTCGTTGTCGCCGAGCCAGAGGCTGGCGCTGCTCACCACCCCGAGGCCATAGGTGCTGTCGGGGGTGAGCGAGAGCGTCACGGTCTCGCTGCCTTCGCCGAGGGTGTCCTCGAGCGGCGTGAAGCGCAGCACGACGCCGGGGGCGCCGTCGGCGATCGTGACGCTGCCGGAGCTGAGGCCGCTGTAGTCGCTGCCGGCGGTGGCGCTGCCGCCGAGGGTGTAGTTCACCGTCAGCGTGCCGGTGGTGGTGCTGCGCTGGATGTAGAAGCGCCCCTGGCCGCTGCGCTGGGAGGAGCTGACGTCGGTGCCACCCTCGCGGGGGGCATCCTCGAAGGCGCTGACCATCACCACCGGCCCGCTGCTGTCGTCGTCGCTGATCACCAGGGCGGCGGAGCGGTCGTCGTCGAGCTGATAGGCGCTGGAGGGGGTCAGGCTGAGCCGCACCACCTCGGCCGCCTCCACCAGGTTGTCATTGAGCACCGGCAGGCTGACCACAGCCCGGCCGCGACCGTCGGGGCCGATGGTGATCGCGGCGGAGCCGCTGGGAACGCCGTAATCCAGGCCGGCCGTGGCGGTGCCGGAGAGGCTGTACTGCGCCACGACCGTCTCGCCGGCGCGGCCGGTGGCCTCGATCTGGAACTGGCCGTTGGCGCCGCCCTCCGCCGTGTTGGCATAGCTGTAGACCGCCAGCTGGGGCCGGTCGTTGTCCAGGATCACGGCCGTGGCGACGCTGGCGTCGGGGTCGACGTCATAGGCGCTGGAGAAGCTGGCGAGCAGCACCGAGAGCTGTTCGGTGGCTTCGCCGTAGCCGTCATCGCGGGGCTGCAGCACCAGCACGGCGGAGCGCTCACCGGCGGCGATGGTGATCTCACCGTTCAGCGCCTGGACATCTCCGCCGTTGAAGGCCGATCCGAAGGGGCTGTAGTGCACCTTCAGGGCGGCCGTGAGCGGACCGCTGCGGCTGATGAGGAAGGCGGCGCTGTCGCGGCCGCTCTCGGAAGCCACCGGATCGATCGCCTCGATGCTGACCACAGCGCGGTCGTCGTCGGAGAGGTTGACGTTGACGCTGGCGTTCTGGCCGCTGATGTCGTAGGCGGCATCGCTGACCAGGCTGACCGTGAGCGCCCGGGAGGCCTCGACCAGGCTGTCGTCGGGCAGGGAGATCGGCAGGGTGAGGCTGGCCTCACCGGCGGCGAGGGTGACGCTGGCGGGCCGGGAGCCGGCGCTGACGTCATTGAGCCCGCTGCCGCCGTAGGAGAGGTGGACCTGCAGCGGGGCGCTGAGGTCCGTGCCCTGGCGGCTGATGCGCAGCAGGGCGTCATCGCCGCCCTCCGCCGCGAAGGCATCGAGGGCCACCAGGCTGACCAGGGGCCTGGCGCTGGCCGGGGGGGTGACGGCACCGACCGTGACCGGCGTGGAGGTGGCGGCGGCGCCGACGTTGAGCACGGTCTCGAGCACGCTGCTGCCGCCGCGCAGATCCGACACCGTGAGCCGGGCGGTGACCGTGCCGGCGGTCGTCTGGGAGAAGCGGCGGCTGAAGTGTTGGCCGCTGCCCACCTCGCCGTCGCTGAACCACCAGAAATAGGCCAGGCCGTCGCCGTTGGGATCGGCGGCGGTGGCGCTGAAGCTGACCGTGTCGGAGGCCTTCACCTGGGAGGCCGAGGCGGTGAAGCTGGCGCTGGGAGCCAGGTTGCCGGCGAAGGGGCCGTTCTGCACCGCCACATCGAGGGTGCCGTCGCCCTGGGCCAGCACGGTGACGTGGATGTCGCTGCCGGGCACCTGCCAGGTGCGGCCGATGTCGATGCCGGCGTCGGTCTTGACGTTGACGGTGTCGGGGGTGGCATCGATCAGGGCGTTGCCGCTCTGACGCACCACCAGCAGCGAATCGGCGATGCGTCCGTCGGGGATGGTGGCGCGATGTTCGAAGCTGTAGGTGTGGCCGCCGGCCGTGATCAGCAGGCCGTAGAGGTGATCGGTGTGCTGCACCCCCAGGTCATGGGCGTCGATGCGGTAAAAGCCTGAGCCGGGATTGCTGACGACGCGGCTGGACTCCAGCCAGCCCTTGCTGAGCTTGGCGAACAGGCCGTAGTGATCGCTGGCGCCGCCGCCGTTGCCCATCACATCGAAGATGTTGCCGTATTCGCTGACCGCACCGGCGGGATCGAGCCAGTTGGCATGGCCCAGTCCGATCTCATGGCCGCCTTCATGGGCCATCAGCGACATGCCGGTCCAGCCGTTGAAGATGAAGTCACCGCCACCCCAGGAGGAGCCGTAGCGGGTCCAGTCGTTGTTGCCGACGGCGACCCCCTGATAGTTGGCGCGGACATAGCCGAGCTGCTGCGCGAGGTTGATGCTGTAGTTCCAGGGAGCGGCATTGTTGTTGCCGCGGTCGGTCCCGAAGCCGGCGAAGCCATCACCGGTGTCGAGATCACGCATCCAGGCCGTCGTCTGCTGCAGGGTGATCAGCGGCGTGAAGGTGGTGGTGACATGCATCTTCCCGTAGGAATTGCGAGCCCAGAAAGAATCGAGGCCGCTCATGTCATCCAGCCAGGTGGATTCCGACCAGGGGGTGTTGAGCTGATCCGCGTAGGTGGTGCGCAGGAAGATCATGCGGTGATCGCCGATCGCCTCGCTGCTGGTGCCGGGGAAGGCATCGAGGGTGAATTCCTCGGCATCGCCGTTCCAGGTCTCCACCCCGGTGCGGAAGCGCAGGCTGACGTCATCGCCGATGCCGGCGAAGGCGTTGCCGTTGCCATCGCGCACCGCTCCCGCCTCGATGCGGACGTAGTGATCGCTGCTGCTCTGCAGCTCCCAGGTGGGATTGATGGTCAGGGTGTTGCCGCTGAAGCTGACGCGGTTGCTGGTGGCCAGGTTGAAGCGTTCGACCAGCTCGCCATCGCCGCGATGGATCGCGAGAACACCGCTGCCGGCGACGACCGGCGCCGAGAAGACCAGCTGCAGGTTCTGGCCGATCTCGAAATCGCCGGCGGCCTGAAGGTTGTGGCTCTGCAGGCTGGGCCCGGCGCCGGCTTCATCCACGTTCGTGACGCTGACGACCACCGCCTGGGCCGCGGTGTTGCCGTCGCTGTCGGTGGCGCGGAGGGTGAAGCGGTAGGCGTTGTCGGCGTCGCTGTCGAGCGGGTTCTCGAAATCGCGGGCGACCATGCTGACCACACCGCTGGCCGCATCGACGCTGAACAGGGCCGCGTCCTCCCCCTCCAGGGTCCAGAGGACGGCCCCGATGGCGCCGCTGAGGCCGGGGGCGCCGGAGCTGTAGGCGGCGTTCTCGGCGACGCTGGCATCGGCCAGGTTGCTGAGGGTCAGGTTGGAGAATTCGTTGACATCGGTGATCGCGATCGTCAGGGCCTGGCTGGAGACCTGGCCGGCGCCGTCCGCGGCGGTGAGCAGGACGCTGTAGCTGGCCCGGGCTTCATGGTCGGGGCTGATCAGCAGCGTCAGCACACCGCTGAGCGGATTGAGGGAGAAGAAGGCCGCATCGGCGCCGCTGAGGCCATAGGTGAGCGGACCGCCGGCATCGACGGCCACCGCCGTGTGCACCGGGCTGCCGACCGGCAGGTTCTCGGCCACGGCGACGGCGGCGGGGGAGCTGAACACCGGCGCCAGGGTGTCGAGCAGGAAGCTGGTGGTGGCGGCGGCGCTGGCGTTGCCCGCCGGATCGGTGGCCGTCGCCGTCACCTGGACCGTGCCCTCCCCCAGCACCGCCAGATCGCCGGCACTGAGCTGGATCGCCTGGGGGCTGCCCGTGGCGGTGAGGCTGCGGCTGAGCAGGCCGCCGCCGGCGCCGCTGAAGCTGACCAGCACCGCGCTGCCGGCCTCGGCCGTGAGCGTGACAACCCCGCCCACCTGGGTGGCTTCCGCCGCCGTGGCGCCGCCGCTCACACCGCCGCCGAGCTGCAGCAGCGGGGCATCCGGCGCCAGGGCATCGACGCGGAAGGCCGGATCGGCGGCCACCGCCCCGTGGGAGAGATCGGCGTCGAGGCCGGCGCGATCGCGGATCGTGCCGCCGTTGAGAAGGAGGCTGCCGGCGTCGATGCTGAGGCCGTCGGCGTCGCTCTGGCCGGCCTGGATGGTGGCGCGGAAGGAGAGGACGCTGCTGCCGCTGCCGCCGCTGTAGGCCGCCTGGACGAGGCTGCCGTTGAGGCGCAGCGCGAGGCTGGGGGTGCCGCTGACCAGCACCGTCTCGCTGAAGCTGACCGTGGCGGTGACCGTGTCGCCGGCGTTGAGCAGGCCGTTCACGGCGCCGCTGGCGGCGGAGAGGGCCACGCCGGTCACGCTCGCGGCGGCGGTGTCGACCGTGGCGGCATAGGCCGCAGCGGCGACACCCTGGTTGCCCGCCAGATCGGCCACCCGGGCCGTGTAGCTGACCAGCTGGTTGTTGACCAGGCTGCGCAGGTCGTTGAAGGTCCAGGTGGTGCCCGACACGGTGGCGGTGCCGAGGAAGGTGGCGCCGTCGTGGATGCGGACGGTGTCGCCGGCGGCGAGGCTGCCGCTGAGGCTGCCGCGCACGGTCAGCAGGGTGTCGTCGGTGCGACCGCCGTTGCTGACCGTGCCCTGGATCGGACCGACGTCATCGCTGATCGCGGTCACGGTGGCGGTGAGCGTGGGGGCGACGCGGTCGACCGTGACGCTGTAGGCCGTGCTGACCGGGCCGAGGTTGCCGCCGGGATCGACGACGCGGGCGGTGTAGCTGACCACCTGGCCGTTGCTGAGGGTGCGGCTGTCGACGAACGTCCAGGTGCTCTGCCCCCCCGGCACCACGCTCAGCGTGGCGCTGCCGAGCACGGTGCTGCCGTCTTGGATGCGCAGGACCTCGCCCACCCCCAGGGAGGCGCCGGCCGTGGCCCCCCCGAGGGTGCCGGCCAGCTGCAGGCTGGGGTCATCGGTGCGGCCGCCGCGGGCCACCGGTCCGGTGATCAAGCCCTGGTCGTCGCTGACGGCGCTGATCGTCACGGCCTGCGTGGGCGCCAGGGAGTCGACGCTGACGTTGAAGGCCTGCTGCACGTAACCGCTGGGGGGCGTGGACAGCGGCGTGGCGAGGGTGAGGCTGGAGGCAACGCCGGGGGTGGTGAGGCTGTTGGGGTTGAAGCCGCTCTGGGCGCCGGAGAGGCTGGAGGCATTGCCGTAGGTGAGCACCGGCCGGTTGTTGCTGCCGGTGCCGTAGCCGCTGCCGGCGGTGCCCTGCCAGGCCCGCAGGGTGATCGTCGTGGCATCAACGCGGCTGAGGCCGGCGGCGGCGAAGTTGAAGCTGCCGGTGTAGGACTTGCCCTGCAGATTGGTGGCCCGGTTGACCACCTGCCAGCCGATCAGGGCGCCGCTGACGGTGCTGTAGGCCGCCACCAGCAGGTCCGCGCCATTGTTGGCGGTGCTGTTGACCGTGACCGTGTAGGCGAACAGGCTGGAGCTGGCGGTGCTGACGTTCAACGTCGTGCCGGCGGCCACGCTGCTGCTGATCGCCGAGGCGGCGTTCTCCACGGCGATCAGGCGACCGTCGACCTGCACGAACCCCGCGTCGTTTTCCTGGCGCAGGGCGGCCAGCTCCGCGGTGCTGAGGGCGTCGCCGAGCAGCCGGGAGGCGAACAGGGCCCCCTCATCGCCGGCGGTATCGCGCGATCCGTTGAGCAGCTGGTCGAGGTGGTGGCCGATCTCCTCGAGGGCCACGCGCTGCAGCAGGGAGGGATCCTGCCCTGGAGCGAGCAGGGCCGCGTTGAGGAACAGCGTGGGGCCGAAATCGGCGCCGCCGGCGCTGTAGGCCCCGAGGGCGCCGGCCATCGCCGGAGCCTCCAGCAGCCGGACGGTCAGCCCCAGGAAGCTGCCGGAGAGGATCCGCTGCTGCAGGGCCGTCGCGGCGGTGGCCTCAGCGCCGAAGACCTCCGCCAGCAGCGCCAGGAAGCCGGGATCGGAGGCGCGGCGACGCAGCAGCTGCCAGGCCGGATCGAGCAGGGCCGACTCAGGCAACGGATCCGGGAGCAACGGATCCCCGGCGGGGAGCACCCTGGAGCGGGAGCCGGAGGACGGCGAAGCAAGGGAGCTGGAAGGCGAACGAACGAAGCCCTCGGCTGACGTCATGATCGAATCTCGCTGATTCACTTGGCCCTAAAAGCACACTAACGCCACTCCTCCCAGTCGGACCTCACAGCGAGCAAAGCCTTCTCTCATCCAGCCAGACCGCAGCTCCCGCAACCGATCCCGGTTCAATAAGAATCATCCAACCCGACAAAAAGGGGCAACATCAGACCTACAAAGCATGTCCCTGCCATCGCCTCTGCGATGGACAAAGCAGCGACAGCAGATGTAGGCGATCTGCGCTCAGATGATCACCATGCGGGGGCGCGCACCGGCCGGTGATTCGCCCGGAATGCCGACCGTTCAGGCCGATCCGTCCCGCCCGGATCGACCTGAGAGCCAGCCGCCGTCCTCCGCCGGGTTCCCGGCAGAGCGTGTTCGCTTCAGAGCGGCGGCGGGCGACCTGCCGCGGCCTCCGGACGCTCAGGAGCCGAGGCGCTGACGCAGGGCCTCGAGCTCAAGCCGGGCCTCGAAATCCGCCCAGCTGGCATCCAGATCCGCCGCGGCCTCGCCGGCGCCGGCACTGACCGCGGAACGCGGGGTGGCGGCGCTGCCTGCCGGCGTGCTGCCTGCCGCGCTGCCAGCCTTGCCCGCGCTGCCGCCGGTGGCCGAGGCCCCCGCGGGACTGCCACCGGAGGTGGCGCCGCCTGGGCTCCCGGATGCCGCGGCGCCCGCTGCCCCCGCAGGGGGCTGCGTCCCTGGAGCTCCCCCGTCGCGGCAGGCGGGGTTGCCGCTGGAGCGGCCGAGGGCCTCCAGGTCCGCCTCCACCGCGGCGAACTCCTGGCCGAGCTCCCCCAGCTGCTGCCAGGCCTGGCGACCCCGCTCCATCAGGGAGGCGATGTGGGCCTCGGCCCGGGCTGCCAGGTCGTCGGCGCCGGCCTGGCGGGCCTTGCCGACCCGGCCCTGCCAGCGGCGGATCTCCTCGGCCAGCTCCAGCAGCTGCCTGCGCGAGGTCTCGGCCCGGGCCTGCAGCTGCAGGCGGCGCTGGCGCAGCTGGCGTTGACGGTCCTGGGACTCCTGCTCCGCCAGGAGCTCCTCCTGGCGCGGGTTGGAGCGCAGAAACCCCTCCAGCTGCTGCTCCAGCCGCGCCTCCAGCTCCTCGAGCCAGCTGGAGCTCATGGCGTCTCCCCAGCGGCGGCGGGGGACTCAGGCAGGGGGGTGCCGGGGGCGCGGGTGATCAGCGGCGCCTCGATCTCCTCCTGCAGCGGCGTGATCGCGGCTTCCCGGGAGCGCAGCAGCAACTGGGTGAGGCGAGCGATCGCCCCTTCGCCCAGGTCCTGCTCGCTGATGCGGTCGAAGGCCCGGCGGTAGAGCTCCTCCAGCTCGGCGATCAGGCCCTCGCGCGTGCGGCGCATCGCCTGGCGCTGCTCCTCCCTGCTCATCCTGCCGCGGGCATCTGGGCTGAGTCTGCCTGCACCAGCAGCTGCAGGGCGACCTCCCCGGCCGGATCGCTCCAGCGCTCGGCGCAGCGCCAGCCGGCCCGTTCGGCCAGGGCTGCGAAGGAGGCCCGGTCGTACTTGACGCTGTATTCGGTGATCAGCGGTTCCGCGGCGGCGAACGACCAGCGGCGACCGGCCAGCGACACGGTCTGATCGCAGCGGCTGATCAGGGCCATGGCGATGCGGCTGTGGACGGGCTCCCACCAGGCGCGGTAGGAGAAGCGCTGCGGCTGGAAGTCCCCGTCCAGGTCGCGGTTGAGGCGGGTGAGCAGATTGAGCGCAAAGGCGGCCGAGACGCCGGCGCGGTCGTTGTAGGCGGCCTCCAGACGCTCGCGGCTGCGGGGCTGGTCGAGTCCCACCAGCAGCTTGCCGCCGGGGCCGAGCAGAACCCGCATCCGGGCCAGCAGCTGCTCCGCCTCCTGCGGCTCGAAGTTGCCGATCGAGCTGCCCGGGTAGAAGCCGAGGCGGGGGGCCTCCAGCAGCGGATGGTCCGGCAGGGCCTCCAGCACGCTGTAGTCGCAGCAGATGCCGAGCAGGGGCTGGCAGGGGTGCTGCAGGCTGAGTCGCTGCAGGGCCTGACGCAGGTGTTCGGCGCTGATGTCGAGGGCCACGTAGCCGCAGCGGGCCGTGGAGGGGCAACCCTCGGCCGCCAGGGCCCGCAGCAGGGGGCCGACCTTGCGGGCGCTGCCGGCTCCGAATTCCACCAGGGTGCCGGGGCCGAGGCGGGCGGCGATGGCGCTGGCCTCGGCCTCGAGCAGGGCCGTCTCGGTGGCGGTGAGGGTGTACTCCGGCTGCTGACAGATCAGCTCGAACAGCCGCGACCCCTCGTCGTCGTAGAGCAGCCAGGCCGGCAGCTGGCGAGGACGGCGCTGCATCCCGGCGATCACCAGCTGGGCGAGGGCCGCCGGGGCGGGATGCAGATCGAGCAGGGTCGGCCCCGGCGTCGGAGGAGCGGGGGCGGGGGTCACTGGGGCTCTCCCCCGCGGGCGAGGCGCAGGCCCGCGGCCATCCAGCGGCTGGCGGGGGGAAAGAAGTTCCGGTAGGTGGGCCGGGCGTGATCGGCCGGGGTGAGGTAGCCGCTGCCGCGCAACACGATCTGGGAGCTCATGAACTTGCCGTTGTATTCCCCCACGGCACCGGGCGCCGGCTGGAAGCCGGGATAGGGCCGGTAGGGACTGCAGGTCCACTGCCAGACCAGCCCGAAGGCCTGGGGCAGGGCCAGGGAGGCGCAGGCCAGCTCCCATTCCGCTTCCGAGGGCAGGCGGGCCCCCGCCCAGCGGGCGAAGGCATCGGCCTCGAACCAGCTGAGGTGCCGCACCGGAGCAGCGGCAAGGCGGGGCTGGCGACCGGCGAGGGTGAACTCCTCGCCGTCGCGCCAGTAGCGGGGCGCCTGCCAGCCGCGTTGCTGGCGCACCGCCCAGCCCTCGCTGAGCCAGAGCTCGGGGCGCTCGTAACCACCAGCGGCGATGAAGGCGGCGTAATCGGCGTTGGAGACGAGCTGGGAGCTGAGGCTGAAGGGCTCCAGCCAGACCCGGTGACGCGGGGCTTCGTTGTCGAAGTGAAAGCCGCGGCCGTGGTGCCCGATCTGCACCAGTCCCCCCGCCAGCTCCAGCCAGGGGCTGCCGTCCTGCTCCCGAGGCCGGACGGAGGCAGACGCCAGGGGCGAGCCGCTCGGCAGGATGCCGGTGGCAGAAAGCGGGGGGGCGGACTCCCCGCCGGAGCCGGGCTCAGGGGATGGGGAGTCCTGGCTGCTGGACACCGTGGAGGTGGGGACCAGAGCGGCGGCCCGGAAGCTGGCCTCCCAGCCCTGGACGGCGGCTTCGTAGGCCGGTTCCAGGGGGTGGCGGGAGAAGCCGTCGAGCAGGTCCATCAGCAGCAGCTCCTGATGCTGCTGTTCGTGCTGCAGGCCCAGCTCCAGCAGGTCCTGCAGGGCGGAGACGGCGGCGGGCGAGAGGTCGGGGGGAGGGCTGCAGAGCAGGTCCAGCAGGCGCTCGAGGCTGCGGTCGACGCGGTGCCGCCAGGCCAGCACGGCGGCCAGGGGAGGCCGGGTCAGCAGGCCGCGCTGGGGGCGGGGATGGCGGGCACCGACGCTGTCGTAATAGCTGTTGAACAGGAAGCCCCAGGCGGGATCGGCGGGCTGGTGGCCCAGGCGCTCGCCGAGGGATCCGGCGAGCAGGAAGGTCTCGAAGAACCAGGTGGTGTGGGCCAGGTGCCACTTGGGCGGACTGGCGTCGGGCATGCCCTGCAGGCAGAGATCCTCCGGCTCCAGGGCTGCGATCAGGGCTTCGGAGGCCTGTCGGACCCGCCGCAGGCGCTCGGCGGACGGACGGATCGGAGACCGCTTCAACGCGCGTGGCACCCCGCCTTCGCCGCAGGCGCCAGGTTATGCAGGGCACCGCCCACCCCGACGGCGCGGCGACGGCCCGCCCTGTGGCCTCCTGTGGGGATTCGCGCACCGGAAGCCCCCGGAACGGGGCCTCAGGCCCCCGGAAACTTGCCCCTGCGGCTGTCCTGCCGGATGCTGCCCCTACGATCGCGCCACCCGTTCACAGCGAGCAGTCAGGCCCCATGGGAGCCCCGTTGTCCGGCATCTGCGCAGGCTTTCCGGCGGCGGTGGGGCGCACCCCCCTGATCCGTCTGCGCTATCTGAGCGAGCTCACCGGCTGCGAGATTCTCGGCAAGGCCGAGTTCATGAATCCCGGCGGCTCCGTCAAGGACCGGGCGGCCCTGGGCATCCTGCAGGAGGCGGAGGCCAGCGGCGCCCTGGAACCCGGCGGCACCGTCGTCGAGGGCACGGCGGGCAACACCGGCATCGGCCTGGCCCACCTCTGCAATGCCCGCGGCTACCGCTGTCTGATCGTCATCCCCGAAACCCAGTCAGCGGAGAAGATCGGTCTGCTGCGCAGCCTCGGCGCCGAGGTGCGCACCGTGCCGGCGGTGCCTTACAGCGACCCGGCCAACTACGTGCGCCTCTCGGGCCGCATCGCCGAGGAGACCCCCGGGGCCATCTGGGCCAATCAGTTCGACAATCTGGCCAATCGCCGCGCCCATTACGCCACCACGGCGGTGGAGATCTGGGAGCAGTGCGAGGGCCGGCTGGATGCCTGGGTCGCGGCCACGGGCACCGGCGGCACCTACGCCGGCGTGGCCCTGTTCCTCAAGGAACGGGATCCCCGCATCCAGTGCGTGCTGGCCGATCCCCACGGCAGCGCCCTGCATGCCTGGGCCAGCGCCGGCACGCTGCGCGCCGAGGGCAACTCGATCACCGAAGGGATCGGCAACAGTCGCGTCACCGCCAACCTGGCCGATGCGCCGATCGATGCGGCCGTGCGCATCGACGACCAGACGGCCCTGGAGACGATCTACGGGCTGCTCTGGCGTGAAGGCCTGTTCATGGGCGGCTCGGTGGGGATCAACGTCGCCGCCGCGGTGGAGACGGCGCGCCGGCTCGGCCCCGGCCACCGCATCGTCACCGTGCTCTGCGACAGCGGCGACCGCTACCGCTCCCGCCTCTACGACGGGGACTGGCTGGCCGGCCGCGGCCTGCGGCAGCCCCAGCGCGCCCCGCTCGACGCGGCGGCGACGGCCCGGCCCGGGCCGCTCCAGCCCGCTGCGGAGCCCCGATGATGAGCGCCGCCATCGCCGCCGGCCTGCGCATCGGCGACCGCTACCGGCTGGAACGCCCCCTCTCCAGCGCGGCGGCCGCCGGCCAGGGAGACCTCTGGCAGGGCCGCGACGAACTGGCCCAGGAGGCGCCGGTGGTGCTGCGTCGCATCCCGCCGGAGCGGGACCAGGCCCGGGCCCGGCAGGTGTGGGCGCGGCTGCAGGGGGTGCTGCACCCCCAGATCCCCAGGTTCGGGGCGGCGATCAGCGACGGTGACCAGCTGTGGCTGGTGCGCGACTGGCAGAACGGCCGCACCTACCGCGAACTGCTGGAGGCCCGCCGCGAACGGCAGCTGGTGTTCGGCGCGGGCGAGGTGCTGCTGCTGCTGCGCCAGCTGCTGCCGGTGCTGGCGGCCCTGCACGGCCAGGAGCTGCTGCACGGCGACCTCTGCCCCGCCAACCTGCTGCGCCGCGACAGCGACGGCCTGCCGGTGCTGCTCGACTTCGGCCTGGTGCGCCTGCAGGACAGCGCCTCCGGCGCCGGGAGCGACGCAGCGGAGGCCGCACCGGCGGCGGCGACCCCGGGCTATGCCCCGCCGGAGCTGCTGCGCGGCGAGCCCGCCATGCCCTGGATGGACCTGCACGCTCTCGGCGTGGTGGCGCTGGTGCTGCTCAGCGGCGATGAACCGGGCGGGCTGCTCGATCCGCTGAGCCTGGCCTGGCGCTGGCCGGCGACCCTGGAGGGAGAACCCGGTCTGCGCAGCCAGCTGGGCCGGCTGCTGGGGGCCGACGGCCAGTCGCGCTTCCGCTCCGCCAGCCAGGCGCTGCAGGCCTTTCAGGCCCTGCCGATGCCCGACAGCACCGGCCCGGTCCCCCGGGCGGACCGCACCCTGGCCCTGGTGCCCCCCGAACCCGCGCTGACCGAACCGGGTCCCTCCCAGGCGGGCGGCTCCGCAGACGGCACCGCCTTGCCCGACGACACCACCCCTGGGGCCTCCACCATCCAGGACGCCATCCCTGGGGTCGCGGCGGCGGCCGGCGAGGCCGGCGGCGTCAGCCCGGCCGACGGGGACGCCCTGGCCGGGGCAGGCCCCGCAGCCGCCCTCGCCGCCGTTCCCGACGCCTCCGACGAGGACGAAGACACCGACGAGGACGAAGACGAGGACAGCCTCAACGCCGAGCGCTCCCGGCCCGGCTACGTGGAGCGCGAGGAGGCGGCCGAAGGGGGCCTGTGGCCCGTGCTGATCGCCCTGGTGCTCTCGGCGATCGTCGGCACCGCCCTGGGCTGGTGGGCCCTCAGCCGCGACCGCCCCGGCCCCTCGGCGACGGGACAGGAGCTGGGGCTGCCCCAGGGGGGCAGCCTGCCCCCGTCGGAGGTGGACCAGCGCCAGCAGCTGCTCAACCGCCTGCGGGCCCTGCAGGTGGACCGGGGCTGGTTCCTGCGGCTGGTGGATGCCTCCCTGCTGGCCCAGTACCCGGAGCAGAAGGGTCGCCTGCCCGGCGCCGGCCCGGAGGATGCCCCGCTGCGCAAGGTCTGGAACGACCTGGCGGACGACTGGCTGGCGCGGGTGGAGCAGCTGCCGCTGGAGCTGCGCAGCCGCCTGGGGCGCTTCGGGTCGGGGGACTGGGAGCGCAGCCAGAAGCAGCTGGTGGCCCAGGGGCTCAGCCCCGTGGTGCTGCAGCAGCTCGTCTCCGGTAGCGCCCAGAACCTGCTGCCCGGCTCAGGCGGCCAGGAGATTCCGCCGGAGCCGTTCCGCCAGCTCTGGTATGCCGCCGCCCAGCAGGTGCTGGCGGAGCTGCGGCTCGATCCGATCGTGGCCACCTCCCGCGAGGCCCAGATCGTCTCGGCCGAGGTGCCGGCCAACGGGGTGCGCCTGTTCGCCATCCGCCTGCCGGCCTCCCATGCGCTGGTGCTCGGGGTCAACGGCACGCCGCTGGTGCAGATGAGCGTCTACGGCGCCGACGGCAAGCTGCTGGAGGAGCGCGGCCCGCTGCGGGTGGTGAGCCTGCCGCGGGCGGTGCAGTCCCCGGTGCAGCTGCTGCTCAGCAACGGCGGCGTGGCCCCGGCGATGATCCGCCTGTCGCTGCGGGCCGACCCGCCGCCGCAGGCCCCGGCCGAGCCCCCGCCCCCGCCGGCGGGCCCGGGCGCCACCCTGGTGCCGCTGGAGCCCGGCCAGGAGTCCAGCCCCGAGCCTTCCGCCGAGGGCTCCAGCCCCGCCAGCCCCTCCCCGGGCAGCGACAGCAGCCCGACCAGCCCCGATGCCCGCACCCCCTGATCCGGACCTGCCGTCCCGCTCCGCCACGGCCACGCCCCTCGTGATCGCCAGCGGCAACGCGGGCAAGTTGCGGGAGTTCACGGCCCTGCTGCGGCATCTGCCGCTGGAGGTGCGGCCGCAGCCGCCGGGGCTGGAGGTGGAGGAGACCGGCGACAGCTTCGCCGCCAATGCCCGGCTCAAGGCCCGGGCGGTGGCCCTGGCCAGCGGCTGCTGGGCCCTGGCGGACGATTCCGGCCTGGAGGTCACGGCCCTCGGGGGCGCCCCTGGGGTGCAATCGGCCCGCTACGCCGTCGATGACGACGCCCGCATCCGGAGGCTGCTGCAGGAGCTGGGCGAGGCCACCCGGCAACGGGCCGCCAGCGGCCTGGCGGCGGACCGCAGCGCCCGCTTCGTGGCCGCCCTGGCCCTGGCCGATCCCCGCGGGGAGATCCGCCTGGAGGTGGAGGGGCAGTGCCCGGGGGAGATCCTGGAGGCCCCGCGGGGAGAGGGGGGGTTCGGCTACGACCCGGTGTTCCTGGTGCCGGAGCTGGGGCGGAGCTTCGCCGAGATGGACAGGCAGGAGAAAGGACAGGTGGGCCATCGCGGCCGCGCCTTCGCGTTGCTGGAGCCCCAGCTGCGGGCCCTGTGCGACGGGCCCCTGGGCCCGGACGGGGCCGGCGGAGCCGGCTGAGCCCACGCAACACCACCTCCGGCCGCGGGCCCTGCAGGCCGGGGCACCGCCTCAGGTCTCGACACGAGGGGCTGTCCAGCAACACCGGATCAGCGCAGGGTCCCCTCCGGGCCTGTCGCACGCCGGAGGGGGCCCCAGCCTCAGCGGCGGGTGTGGTCGTAGGGGCGATAGCGGAACCAGGGCTCAAGCCCGAAGCGCAGGCCCGCTGCCGCCGCCAGGCCCACCAGCCCCAGCAGCAGCAACGGCAGCCCCAGGGGCAGCCGCGCCGCATCGGGCAGCAGGGCCGCCGCCGCCAGGGACAGCACGAACAGCAGCAGGCCGATCCCCTGCAGCCGACGGGTCCAGGCCAGGGCCTGCCGGCAGCTGGCGCAGTGCTGGGTGTGCTGCTGGTGGCGATCGAGCAACTGCCGCGATGAGGCCGGAGGGGCCGCCGCGATGGAGCTGGCCCTGAATGCGGACTGCCGCTGGCCGGAGCCGATGCCAGCCGCGCCCTCGGCCACACCGGAGGCAGCGGATCCCGCCGACGGCCCGGGTTCAGCCGCGGATCCCTGCCGGGAGACGATCGCCTGCCGGCCCGAGGCCTCGGCAGCCCCGCCAGCGAGCAACGCCTCCCAGTCCGGTCCGCCGTGGCGTTCGAGCCAGTGCTGAAAGGCGATCACCAGCCGATCGGAGCTGGTGGGCAGGCGATAGGCCTGACGCCAGTCGGCGCGGTGGCCATCGCTGCCGCGGCGGGCCAGTTCGCGCTCCTGCTCCACCAGCATCAGCAGGTCGCCGTCGAGCACCTCGTTGCGGTTGAACAGGTGATCCCACCAGCGGGGCCGCCACTGCCACCAGGGTGAGGACCAGTCGCGGCTGAACTGGGCGACGAGGCGGCAGCGGCCGGGGGCCACGGGCAGGCCGTAGGTGATCAGCCCCATGCGGCGGTTGCCGGGGAAGGTGAAGCGGTACTCCAGCAGCGAGGGAGGCTGGAAGACGATGGTGGTGTGCATGGCGATCGCCCGGCTGGACACCTCGGCCACGATCCGCCGGGCGGACTGCTCCCGCAGCTGCAGGGGGATCGGCCCGGCCCGGCGGCGATCCCCCTGGATGCCGTGATGGGCGAAGGGGACATGGGCCGGATCGGCCACGTTCTCGATCAACGTGCGCCAGTCGTAGGGCAGCTCCCGCACGAAGGAACTCCAGCGGAAGCCCTCGGCCGCGTCGACGAAGGGGGAGAGGGGCAGGGGCGTGGCCTCCGCCAGCGCCGCGCTGGCGGGGTCGGGCCAGAGCCAGAGCAGGCCAACGGCCTCGCGCACGGGCAGGGAGGTGGCGGCCAGGTGGCGGGCCTGGCGTTCGGCCGGGCAGGGGGTCGCCGCCTGGGGGATGCGGCGGCAGAGGCCGTCGCCGTCGAAGCTCCAGCCGTG
>JAYKJA010000108.1:0-10185 GCA_035285905.1 Synechococcaceae cyanobacterium | reverse complement strand
TCACCGGCCCAGCGGGGATCGGGTGCTTCGCTGTCGACGTTGTCGGAGTGGACCACCTTGTTGACGGCGGGACGGCGATTGGCCGTGGCGCCCTGGGGACCGCGGCGCTCGGGGCTGCCGCTGCGGGAATCACGGCGCTCGGAGATCTCGATGCGCAGGGCCTGGCCGCCGAACTCGTAGCCGTTGAGCTGGGCGATCACCGCTTCCGCCATGGCCTGATCATCGACGTTGGCGAAACCGAAGCCACGGCAGGCACCGGTGTCACGGTCGGTCACGGCCTTGAACCGCACCCCCTCCCCGCAGTTGCTGAACAGAGCCTCGAGCTCCTTGGCATCAAAAGACTGCGGCAGGTTGCCGACGTAGAGACGAACGCTCATGGGAGGGAGAGTCGGGAAGGGAAATGTTTGTTGCCGGCGATCGAAACACGCCATTGCAGAGGGAAGTTAATCACAGCGTCCCCCCCTCTGCGCCAGCCAGCCGTGGGCACAGGTCAGCGCCTGCTGGTCATGGCCGTCCTCACCTCGGTCGGCCGGCAGGCGGCCGAAGGCCCGCTCCTGGGTCAGATGATCCAGCAGCGCGCCCAGGCTCGGCCCGGGTCGCAGGTTCAGCTCCCGCTGCAATCGGCATCCATCGAGCGGCGGCCGCGGATGGAACAGGGGGTGCTCCGGGTCGCGCCAGGCGGCCATCGCCGCACGGGCTTCGGCGGGCTCCAGCTGCAGCAGCAGCGCCGGCAGGTCGGCGACCAGCTGACGCTGCAGCTGGAGCCGCTCGCCTTCCCCCAGGGTCTGCAGGGAGGGCGAGGTGCCGCCGGTCCGGGCCAGCTCCTGCAGCCGCCGGCTCCAGCGCCGCAGCGCCTGGCAGCGCTGCTGCAGACGACGGCCGGCATGCAGCCGGGCCAGGGTCGCGCCATCCAGCACGGCCGCCAGCCGCGCCAGGGGAAGGGCCGCATCCCGCTCCGCGGCGGACAGCCCGCAGCGTTCGGCCCAGCTGCTCTCGCAACGGTCCAGAAGGCCGGCCGGCACGGCGCCGGACCCTCCGGGCAGCAGCTCCGCCTCCAGCACCTGTCGCAGCCCGGCGACGGCTCCCGGGGCGGCGGCCAGACGCTCCAGCTCGGCCAGCACCCGCTCACCCGCCACCCGATCCAGGGCGGCGTGGTGCCGGCGGATCCACTGCCAGGTCTGCGGTTCGAGCGCGAAGCCCAGCTCTCCGGCCAGGCGGATGCCTCGCAGCAGACGCAACGGGTCGTCCAGCAGGTTGCGCTCCCCGATCGCGCGCAGCCGTCGCTCGGCCAGATCCTGCAGACCGCCCTGGGGGTCCAGCAGCCGGTGGGGCTCCGCCAGGGGCAGGGCCATGGCGTTGACGCTGAAGTCGCGGCGGCCCAGGTCCTCCTCCAGATCCTTCCCCATGCAGCGGGCCAGGTCCACGGTCCAGCCGTCCAGCACCACCCGGGAGATCGAGCGCTCCGCGTCCAGCACCACGCAGTGGCCGCGATGGCTCCGGGCCAGCTCCCGGCCGAGCGCGACCGCATCCACGGGCACCACCAGGTCGAGGTCGATGCGGCGCTGCAGCCGGCCCAGCAGGCCGTCGCGGACGGCCCCGCCCACCAGGGCTGCTCCCGCCGGGAAGGCCCCCGGTGCGATCGGCCAGCGTTGCGGCGTGAGCGCGTCCCACAACCGCAGGCTTTGCTCCTGGACGGATCGCGGCACAATGGGCGCCGCGCCGGACCGGCTGGGCATGTGCAT
This sequence comes from Synechococcaceae cyanobacterium, assembly GCA_035285905.1. Lineage (GTDB taxonomy): Bacteria > Cyanobacteriota > Cyanobacteriia > PCC-6307 > Cyanobiaceae > Cyanobium. The sequence goes on along the minus strand of JAYKJA010000108.1, from coordinate 8,443 downwards.
CTGCGTCGATTGCCGCTGGGTCGAGCGTTGCCAGGCTTACCACGCGGTCGAGCGCCAGCACGGCGTGCCCCATCTCCACCCCGACCCGGACTTCCGACCCACCGCACCCACGATCCACATCCAGGTGCGCGACCTTCCCGATGGCGCGGTCGGCGTCGAATGGGACGTGCGCGGTTGCACCGATTTCCAGGCGGACCCGGGCCGCTGGCAGCGGCTGCGCCCCCAGGAGGCCCTGCCCGGATGAACGCGGCCCCCTCCCCCCCCTGGCTGCTGGCCCTCCACAGCTCCAGCGACACCCTCGGCGTCGGGCTGCAACCCCTGGCCGCGGCGGGAGAGGATCCGCCGCCGGCGCGCCTGGCGGCCTTTCCCCTGGGGCGCGGTCTGGCCAATTCCCTGCTCGAGTGTGTCGAATCCCTGCTGCCGGCCGGGCAGTGGCATCAGCTGGGGCGTCTGGCGGTGGCCACCGGCCCCGGCGGCTTCACCGGCACCCGCCTGACCGTGGTGCTGGCGCGCACCCTGGCCCAGCAGCTGGATCTGCCGCTGGATGGCGTCGGCAGTTTTCTGCTCATCGCCCACCGCCTCGGTCCGGACGCGGCCGCCGCGGGGCCCTACTGGCTGGTGCAGGACCTGCCCCGCCGCGGCCTGGTGGCCGGTCTCTACGGCCCCGCGCCGGCCGGGGAGGGGGCGGTGGGGGAGCTGCTCGCCCCCAGGCTCTACCGGCTTGAGCAGGACCTGCTGCAGGCCCAGCGGGAGGCCGGGCTGTCCCGGGCGGAGCGCCGCGTGGCCGAACCGCGGCTGCCGGATGACGTGGCGGCCCTGCTGGCCCTGGCCCAGGCGGCGGCAGCGGCCGGGCGAACGGCCCCCTGGCAGCCGGTGTTGCCCCAGTACCCCACCAGTCCGGTGGCGGTGGATTGAACGTGGCCACCGCATCGCCCCGTCCCCAGTCCCGCCGTCGCCGTCGTCGGCCCCAGCCCCGCCTTCAGCCGGCCCCGCCCCGGCGCAGCGCGGTGCCCCCCCCGCGGCGGCGGCGGCGGCGTCATCGCGGCCGCCGCCTGCTGCTGCTCGGCGCGGGCCTGGCGCTGCTGTGGATGTCCCGCGGGCGCTGGTGGCCCCAGCCCCCGCCCGCCCAGATGATCCTCGTGCTGGGGGGAGACCGGGACCGCGAGAAGCGGGCGGCTGAGCTCTCCCGTCGGGATGGGCTGCCGGTGGTGGTCAGCGGCGGCACCAACCCGGAATACGCCCGCTGGCTGTTCCAGGAGCGGGCGGGGCTGCCTCCCGAGCGGGTCCTGCTCGATTACCGCGCCCAGGACACCCTGGGCAATTTCACCTCCCTGGTGGATGACCTGCGCCGCGCCCACATCCGACACGCCCTGCTGGTGACCAGCAGCGATCACATGGCCCGGGCCCTGCTGGTGGGGAGAATCGTCGCCGGCAGCCGCGGCATTCACCTCACCCCGGTGCCCGTCCCCTGCGGCCGGCTGTGTGTGGTGGAGGGTCGCCGCAAGGTCTGGGGGGATGGGCTGCGGGCGTCGATCTGGGTGCTCAGCGGCCGGGATCTGCGGGACTGGTCCCCGGTCGACCGCTGGTTCCGGCTCCTGCCTCAGGCAGCAGGGCCCCGCTCCCCGGGATCGGCCCCGCATCCAGCAGACGATTGATCTGCTCCTGACAGGCCCGGGTCGTCGCCTCGAGATCGGGCCGGCGCCGCGAGTCCGGGGCGGGGATCAGGCTGCCGATGCGGATATGGATCCGGGCCGGTCGCGGCCAGCGCTGCCCGCCGCCGAGGGCCTGGTGGCTGCCCAGGATCGCCACCGGCAGCAGCGGCACCCCCGCCCGGGCCGCCAGCAGGGCCGCTCCGGGCTGGGGGTCGTGCACGCGGCCATCGCCCTGGCGGGTGCCGTCGAGAAACACCCCGACGGCCCAGCCCTGCTGCAGCCGTTCTCCGGCGATGCGGATGGCGTCGCGATCGCTGGCGCCGCGCCTGACCGGATAGGCCCCGAGGGCCCGGATCAGGGGACCCAGCAGCGGCACCCGGAACAGCTCGGCCTTGGCCATGAACGCCACCGGCCTGCCGATCGCCTGGCCCAGCAGCGGTGGGTCGAGGTGGGAGCCATGGTTGGCCACCACAACCACGGCGCCGTGGCGGGGCACGTTCTGGCGACCGGTGGTGCGCCCGCGGAACAGCAGGCGGTGCAGCGGCATCACCAGCAGGTTGCGGATCACCAGATAGGCGAGGTTCGGCTCGGGCCGGTCGAACAGGGCCGGTCTGGCGGCACGGCTCAGGCTGAGCGGCGCGCCTTCGGGGCTGTTGTTCACAGGCCCAGGTCGTCGCTGCCGCTGATCTGGGCGGTGCCGATGTCGGGGCAGCTGCGCTTGATCAGACCGCTGAGCACGGCGCCGGGGCCGATCTCCACGGCGGTGCGGATCCCCTGGGCGCTCAGGCCATCCATCGTCTCGCGCCAGCGCACGCCACGGGTCATCTGGTCGCGCAGGCGCTGCCGGAGCGTGGCGGCATCACGGGACGGGGTGGGGTCGGTGTTGCTCAGCACCGGCACCGTGGCATCGGCGAAGGGGATGGCCTCCAGCTCAGCGGCGAAGCGCTCGGCCGCCTCGGCCATGAAGGGGGAGTGGAAGGCCCCGGACACCGCCAGCGGGATCGCCCGCTTGCAGCGCAGTTGGGAGCAGACGGCGCTGACCCCCTCCGGCAGGCCCGAGAGCACCACCTGGGCGCTGCTGTTGTCGTTGGCGATGACGACGTCCTCCCGGCCGGCCACCAGATCGTCGAGTTCGGCCCGCTCGAAGCCGATCACGGCGGTCATCGCGCCGCCGCCGGCCGCGGCCATCAGCTCGCTGCGGCGCTGCATCAGCCGCAGGCCGGTGCTGAAGTCGAAGACGCCGGCGGCGTGCAGGGCGACCAGTTCCCCGAGGCTGTGGCCCGCCACCAGGCTGGGGCTGCGCCCCTGGTCCCTCAGCGCCCCTGCCAGCAGGCTCTCGATCACGAACAGGGCCGGCTGGGTGTTGCGGGTGTCGTTGAGATCGGAGGGTTCCGATGCCGGCTCTCCGGCGCAGATCGCCAGCAGGTCGCGGCCGAGCAGCTCGGAGGCCTCGGCGAACCGCTCGCGGGCACCGGGCAGGGACAGCAGCGGAGCGGCCATGCCGACCTTCTGGGAACCCTGGCCGGGAAACACCCAGGCGACTGTCATGCGCGGATCCGGAAGCAACGGCTGGGAGATTACGCCGGGGCCTGCGGGCCGCTCCAGCGCAGCAGCGCTCCGGCCCAGCTGAGCCCGGCTCCGAAGCCGCTGCTGGCGATCAGGTGTCCGGGCTGGATGCGGCCGTCGCGCACGGCTTCATCCAGCATCAGCGGGATCGTCGCCGCCGAGGTGTTGCCGTAGGAGGCCAGGTTGGAGAGCACCTTCTGCTTGGGCACCTGGAAGCGGTCGGCGACGGCATCGAGGATGCGCTGGTTGGCCTGGTGCAGCAGCAGCCAGTCGAGCTGGGCCGCCTCGAGGCCGCGATCCTCCAGCAGGGCCGCCAGCACGGCCGGCACCTCCCGCACGGCGAATTTGTAGACCTCCTGGCCATTCATGTGGATCGGGGAGAAACCGCCGATCTGGGTGCTGACCCCGTCCAGCAGCGTCTGATGGCGATCCTGCTGGGCCAGGGTCAGGCAGGCGTTGCGACTGCCGTCGGAATGCATGCGGTAGGCGATCAGGCCGTCCTCCCCGGCGGGACAGATCTCCACCGCCACCGCGCCGGCTCCATCGCCGAACAGCACGCAGGTGCGGCGGTCATCCCAGTCGAGCCAGCGGCTGAGCTGATCGGCGCCGATCACCAGCACGCGCGTGAGGCTGCCGCTGCGCAGGTACTGGGCTGCGGTGATCAGGGCGAACAGAAAGCCGCTGCAGGCGGCGGTGAGGTCGAAGGCGACGGCGCGAGTGGCTCCCAGGGCGGCCTGAACCCGGGGAGCGGTGCCGAACAGGTCGTCGGGGCTGGAGGTGGCCAGCAGGATCAGGTCGAGGCTGTCGGCGGACCAGCCGGCGTGGTCGAGGGCGGCGCTGGCGGCGGCGCTGGCCAGGCTGGTGACCGTGTCCTGGGGCCCCGCGAGGCGGCGGGCGCCGATGCCCGTACGGCTGCGGATCCAGTCGTCGCTGGTGTCGACCCGCTGGCTCAGATCCTCATTGCTGACGCTGGTCTGCGGCAGGGCGCTGCCGCAGCCGACGAGACGCATGCCGAAGCCTGCCATCCAGAGGTCGGTCCACAGTGGAGTTCAGTCAACCACAGGTGGCCGCGCTGCCGGCGGGGGCTGCATCACCGCTACCGAGGGCGTGCAGGTCGTCCATGACCCCATGGCTGGCGGCGGAGTGGGCCAGCCGCAGGGCGCTGACCACCGAGAGGTCGCGGCTGCTGCCGTGGCCGATCACGCAGACCCCGTCCACGCCGAGCAGCAGGGCACCGCCGTGTTCGGCGTGATCGAGGCGTTTCTTGATCCGCAGCAGATTGGAGCGCAGGAAGGCGGAGCCCACCTTGCCGCGGCGACCGCGGGGCAGCTCCGAACGCAGCACGTCCAGCAGCACACCGCCCACGGATTCGAGGAACTTCAGCAGAACATTGCCGGTGAACCCGTCGCAGACGACCACATCGAAATCGCCGGAGAGCACATCCCGACCTTCGCAGTTGCCGGCGAAGCGGATGCGCGGTTCCGCGGCCAGCAGCGGGAAGGTCTTCAGGGCGAGGTCGTTGCCCTTGCATTCCTCCTCGCCGATGTTGACCAGGCCGATGCGCGGGGAAGGCACCTGCAGCACATCGCGGCTGTAGATGCTGCCCAGCAGGGCGAACTGGTGCAGCCAGGCCGGTTTGCAGTCGGCGTTGGCGCCCACATCGAGCACCAGCACCTGCTGTTCGGGATCGCGGGTGGGGAACAGGGCCCCGATGGCCGGTCGCTCGATGCCGGGCAGGCGACCGAGCCGAAAGATCGCCGAGGCCATGACGGCGCCGGAGTTGCCGGCGGAGTAGGCCGCGGTGGCCTGGCCCTGCTTCACCAGGTCCATGGCCACGTTGATGCTGGCGTCGCGCTTGCGGCGCACGGCGGTGGCCTCCTCATCCATGCCGACCGAGGTGCCGCTGATCACCAGGTCGAGCAGGCCACGGCCGACGGCGTCGGCGACCACGTCGCGCAGCTCGAGGGTGTCGATGGCCTGCTGCAGCGGGCCATCCTCGGCGACGAAGCGGATGCGGACCGGCAGCAGCTGCAGGGCGCGCAGGCAGCCCTCGAGGATGGCCCCGGGGGCGTGGTCGCCGCCCATGCCATCGACGGCGACCCACAGGCGCTGGCGGTCGTCGATCTCCCGACCGTCGGGCCCGCCGCCGCTGCCCTGCTGCAGGCGGCGCAGTGGGTCGAAGACCAGGGGCTGCAGCACCGAGCCGGCGACGCTGCCCGCCGCCCCGGCGACGCTGCCGGCCACGGAACCGGCGACCCCGGCCATGGAGGCGGTGGCACTGGCGGTGGCGGTGGCGGTGTCCACCAGGCTGGTGACGGCGGCATTGCGCCGATACCAGATCACCAGCCGACGGATGGCCCGGCTGGGCTTGGTGGTGCGGCTGCGTCCGGGGACGGGGCGCCGGCTGGGGTGGTCAGACTCCTTCGGTGGCAACGGCTTCGACGATGCGCTGGAACAGGTAACCCGTACCCCGTGCCGTGAGGATCAGCTCGGGGTTGGCCGGATCATCCTCCAGTTTGGAGCGCAGCCGGGAGATGTGGACGTCCACGACGCGGGTGTCGACGTGACGTTCGGGGGTGTAGCCCCACACCTCCTTGAGGATCTCCCCGCGGCTGAACGGTTCGCCGGAGCGGCTCACCAGCAGTTCGAGCAGGCTGAACTCCATGCCGGTGAGCCGGATCCGCTCGTCGCTGCGATACACCTGGCGCTTGTTCGTGTCGATGCGGAGGTCGCCGACCTGAATCACGCCGGAATTGGGGATGCCCGCCACCTGCTCCTTCTCCACCCGCCGCAGCACGCAGCGGATGCGGGCCTCCAGCTCCTTGGGGCTGAAGGGCTTGACGACGTAATCGTCGGCGCCGAGTTCGAGGCCGGTGATGCGGTCCGCCACATCGCCGAGGGCGGTGAGCATCACGATCGGCACATCCGATTCCTTGCGCAGCTCCTGGCAGACGCCGTAGCCGTCGAGCTTGGGCATCATCACGTCCAGCACCACCAGATCGGGGTGGGTGCGGTGGAAGCAGTCGAGGGCCTCCTCGCCGTCGCTGGCGGTGACGACCTGATACCCGATCATCGAGAGGCGGGTCTCGAGGATCCTGCGGATGCTGGCCTCGTCATCCACCACCAGGATGGTTTCGCGTCCGTGGTTGTGGCTGGGGGCGGCGGCCGTCATCGCGTGGCAGGCGGAAGCATGCTTCAGGTCTACTGAAAAGGCCACCGAGCCTCAAATTCACCCAACGCCACCTTTCTTCATAAACCTGTCCCCCTCCCTGGGCCGCGCCGTCGCCCCCGCCCCGTCCCTCCCTCCGCTGCATCGCTCTCTCTCTTGGCCCGTCCCGCTTCCGTCTATGTGTGCCAGAGCTGCGGTGCCCGCAGCCGTCAGTTCTTCGGGCGCTGCACCGCCTGCGGCAGCTGGGACTCCCTGGTGGAACAGCGCCTCGCCGGCGCGGAGTCCGGCCGGCGCCGCAGCCCGGGCCGCAGCGCTGCGGCCGTCGCCGGGCCCGAGGGTGTGGGGCAGCCGGTCCGCTCCGAGCCGATCCAGTGCGTCGGCGAACGGCCGCTGCAGCGGCTGGCCAGCGGCTACGGCGAGCTGGATCGGGTGCTCGGCGGTGGCCTGGTGCCGGGCTCCCTGGTGCTGCTCGGCGGTGACCCCGGCATCGGCAAGAGCACCCTCCTGCTGCAGAGCGCCCGGGCCCTCTCCCAGCGGACGTCCGTGCTGTACGTCAGCGCCGAGGAATCGGCCCAGCAGGTCAAGCTGCGCTGGCGTCGGCTGGCCCCCGCAGCGGCTCCCGGCGACGGCGCAGCCGCCGATCCGCTTCCGGCCGCGACCACGGGCGCAGTGGCGGCCGCGCCGCAGGCCGGGCTGCAGCTGCTGGCGGAGACCGAGCTGGAGCTGGTGCTGCAGGAGCTGGAGTCGCTGCGTCCGGCCGTCGCGATCATCGACAGCATTCAGGCCCTGCATGACGCCGAGCTGGCCAGCGCCCCCGGCTCGGTCGCCCAGGTGCGTGAGTGCGCCGCGGCATTGCAGCGGCTGGCCAAGCGCCAGGACACGGCCCTGCTGCTCGTGGGGCACGTCACCAAGGAGGGAGCCCTGGCCGGACCGAAGGTGCTCGAGCATCTCGTCGATGCGGTGCTCACCTTCGAGGGGGACCGCTTCGCCAGCCACCGCCTGCTGCGGGCCGCCAAGAATCGCTTCGGCGCCACCCATGAGCTGGGGGTGTTCGAGATGCAGGCCGCCGGGCTGGTGGAGGTGGCCAATCCCAGCGAGCTGTTCCTCGGCGGCCAGGCCCAGGGCCCCGGCACCGCCACGATCGTGGCCTGCGAAGGCACCCGTCCCCTGCTGGTCGAACTGCAGGCCCTGGTCAGCCCCACCAGCTATGCCAGCCCCCGTCGGACCGCCACCGGCATCGCCGTGAACCGTCTGCATCAGATCCTGGCGGTGCTGGAGAAGCACCTGGGTCTGCCCCTGTCCCGCTTCGACTGCTACCTGGCGGTGGCCGGGGGGCTGGAGGTGGAGGAACCGGCCGCCGATCTGGGGGTGGCGGCGGCGGTGGTCGCCAGCTACCGCGATCTCACCCTGCCGCCCGGCACCGCCCTGGTCGGGGAGCTGGGGCTTGGCGGACAGCTGCGGTCGGTGGGGCAGCTGGAGCTGCGGCTGCAGGAGGCGGCCCGGCTCGGCTTCACCCGGGCCGTGGTGCCCCGCGGTGGGGGGCTGGGGGCGCTGGCCGCCGGCCTCGGCCTGGAGCTGCGGGAGGCCGGTTCGGTGGCGGAGGCGCTGGTGACCGCCCTGGGGGTGCATGCGGCGGAGGAGTGAGGGGAGCGCAGGCCGCTGCCGGCGAGCCCTGGATCCCGCCGGTGCAGTCGCTTGCGTCGACAGCCTCACCGCTTCGCCGATGGTGGTGCTGCTGGCGCCGGTTCGCAGAACAGGGGGGCGGTCGATCGAGCTCCAGTCCCGCCCCGGCCTGCCGCCGTCCCAGGCCCATGGCCAGCAGCGGATGGCGCTGCGTCCGCAGAGGCCGGTCGGGCAGCAATGGAGTTGCCGGCCTGGGGGGGCTCCCGGCGGCTCTGGTGCAGCGCGGCCGGCCCTCAGAAGTACACGTCCACGTTGCTGCGCCCGGAGGATTTGAGCCAGTTCTCGATGTCCAGGTAGCCGCCGGGGTAGAGCTTCACGGCGCGGCCCCAGTGGTCGGCGGCCTCATCGAACCAGCGGTCGGCTGCATCCTGGT
>JAYKJA010000107.1:0-6736 GCA_035285905.1 Synechococcaceae cyanobacterium | reverse complement strand
CGGCCCGCGGCACGACCCGGCCCGGCTCGCGGAACAGCAGCTCAAGCAGGCTGAATTCGGTGTAGGTGAGGCCGATGCGCTCGCCGTCACGGGTGACCTGGCGGCGGTTTGTATCGACCACCAGATCGCCCACCCGCAGCACACCGCTGCCGCTCGGCACCTCTCGGGGCTCACTGCTGGCCGAGCCGCGGCCCACCCGGCGCAGGATGGTGGCGATGCGGGCCTCGAGCTCCTTGGGGCTGAAGGGTTTGGGCAGGTAGTCGTCGGCGCCGAGGTCGAGGCCGGCCACCCGCTCGGCGATGGCATCGAGGGCCGAGAGGAAGATCACCGGCACGCAGGATTCGGCCCGCAGCCGCCGACAGACCGCAAAGCCATCGAGCTTGGGCAGCATCACGTCAAGCACCACCAGGTCGGGCTGCTCGCGGTGGTACAGGGTCAGGGCTTCTTCGCCGTCCTCGGCGCAGATGACGCGGTAACCGGCCAGCTGCAGACGCATCACCAGCACGCGGCGCACGGCGGGCTCGTCGTCCACCACCAGGATCGTGGCCCGCTGCTCCGGCGGCGTGTCGTCGGCCGCCCCGCGACCGGTCGTCTCGGAGCGGCCTGGGGAACGCCCCTCGGAATGCCCCTGGTTCAGCCCGTCGGGCTGGCTCGAAGACCGGGCATCCAGAGTCATGGGCATCTCGATGGATGAAGCCTGATGAAGAATCGCAACCCTACCTCTCGGCGGGCCCCTGGAGCGGGCCTGGAACCCCTGCCCCAGAGGCGATCTGGGGATTTTTAAGGATTTGTGCCGATTCGCCGGTGACGCTCACGGCCAGCGGGCCGCCGCATACCGATTCCACTCCTGCGCCGCCTGCCGCAGGGCGGCATCACTGGCGATCTCCCCGAGCATCGCCCTCTGGAGCTGGGTGTAGAGGATCGTCTGGAGCCGCTTGAGGCCCGGCGTGGCGGGCACCAGCACCCGCCCGGTGGCGAGGGTCCGCAGGGACAGCAGCCGGGCCTCCTCCACCAGCCGCTGGCGCGGATCGGCGGGAAGCCCCTGGCGCAGCCGGCTGTCGAGCCGCTGCAGCGCCTGCCGCGCCGAGGGCAGCACCCGCGCCTCCTCGGCGAAGGCCAGCTGGTTCTCGGCATTGGTGAGGAACAGCGCGAAATCGACCGCCTCCCGGGGCAGGCGGCTCTGGCGCGGCACCACCAGATTCATCACCGCCACGTTGGTGGCCCCGCCCGGGCCCGTGATCGGCGGCGCCAGGGTGGTGGTGGCCGCGATGCCGGGGGCGTTGGTCTGCAGGTTGCGCAGGAAATCCGGGCCGCTGGCCACCTGGGCGAGATCACCGGCCTGATAGAGCTCGATCGCACGCCGGTAGCCCTGGCTCACCACCTCCCGCGGCAGCAGGCCGCGGCGGTAGAGGTCGGTCCAGAAGGCGAAGGCCCGGCGACCTGCCGGGGAGACGAAGGCGGCCCGGCGGCGCTCGTCCAGCAGCGTCACCCCCATCTGCACCATCGACTCCATCAGCTCGGCCGAGTCGTCCGGCACCACCGTCACGAACAGGGCATAGCGCCCCGTGCGACGCCGCACCTGCTCGGCGTAGGCGGGCACCTCCTGCCAGCGCCGCGGCGGCTGGGCGATGCCCGCCTGGTTCAGCAGCCGGCGGTTGGCCATCGTCAGCCGCGTGGTCAGATACCAGGGCACGGCGAACTGCACCCCGCCCTCCTGCCCCGCCTCCCAGGCCGCCCCCAGGTAGCGGGCGGAGGCTCCCGCAGGCAGCTGGGGGGTGAGATTCAGCAGGCCTCCCTTGCTGGCCAGGTTGGCGGCGAAGGGAGGGTTGAGGTTGACCACATCCGGGGCGGTGCGGGCGAACACCGCCGCCAGCAGCTTGCGCTCCACCGAGGACCAGGGCACATCGGTCCAGCGCACCCGCACGTCGGGATGGCGCCGTTCCCAGTCGGCGATCACGCGCCGCATGTAGGGGGAGAAGCGGGGGGCCAGGTCGAGGGTCCAGACGCTCAGCTCCCGGCGCCGATCGGGGCCGGGCCGGCCGGTGGGGGAGGGACTGCAGCCGGGCAGCAGCAGGCCCAGCAGCAGGGCCGCCGGCAGGGCGAGCTTCAGCAGGGGAAAGCGTCCCATCTCAGCGGCGCACGGTGGCGCCCAGCTGGCGCCAGAGCAGCAACTGCAGGGAACAGAGCATCGGGGCCAGCAGGGCGGTGAGCAGGGTCTGGGCCAGCAGCACATGCAGACCGGCACCTGCCAGATCATCCCAGCGCCAGCCGGGCTGGGCCAGCCAGCCGGCGTCCACGCCGCCGTCCGGTCCGGCCGCGAGGCTGCCCGAGCTGAGCGGGTGCGGGGTCTGCCGCCAGGCCCACCACTCCAGCAGCGCCCACTGCAGCATCAGGGTCAGGTTGAGTGCGGCGGTGCCCAGCAGGGCCAGCAGCCCCAGCCCGAAGCTGCGTTCGATCGGCGTCGAGCGCCGCCCCAGTCGCCCCCACCACCAGCCCAGCAGGGCCAGGCCGGGCACCAGGCTGACGGGGCCGGGCTGCAGGCCATCGAGCAGCAGCCCCAGCCCCACCCCCGCCAGCACCCCGGACAAGCGGCCATCCACCAGGGCCCAGGGCAGCAGCCACAGCACCGCCCAGGCGGGACCGATGCCGCCCAGCCGCAGCCAGGCCGGAGAGGCCAGGCTCAGCAGCGGCACCAGCAGGGCGCTGGCCAGGGCCAGGGGTTGGCGGGAGAGCAATGCCATCAGGGCAGCAGCACCTGCACCCAGTCCACCGAGGCGGCGGGCGCGCCGAGCTGCACCAGGGCCTCCGGAGCGGGATCGGCGCGGGGATCCAGCGCCCGGATCACCCCCACCGGCAGGTTCGGGGGCAGCAGGGTGCTGGCGGGGGAGGTGGTCACCAGATCTCCGGCGCGCACCTGGGGATCCTTGTCGAGGAAGCGCAGCAGGGGCCGGCTGGTGCCGACGCCGCTGAGCAGGCCCTGGCTCTGGCTGCGGGCCACCCACACGCCGATGCGGCTGGTGGGATCGGTCAGCAGGGTGACGCTGGCGGTGGTGGGGGTGACGCTGCGGATGCGGCCGAGCAGCCCGCCGGGACCCAGCACCGCCTGGCCCGGCGCCAGGCCCGCCAGGGAGCCCTGGCCGAGCAGCAGCTGCTGCCACCAGCCGGCGCTCTGGCGGGAGATCACCGCGGCCGTCACCCGGCGCCCGGCGCTGGCCGGCAGGCCCAGCAGCTCGCGCAGACGCGCGTTCTCGGCCTCCAGCGCCGCCAGCCGGGCCCGATCCTCGAAGCGGCGGGCGGAGCGCAGCCATTCCGCCTGGGCCGTGCCGGGCCAGAAGGGGCGCGTGATCAGGGCGTAGGCATCGCTCACCAGGGCGCCGCGACTGACGCGCAGCAACACGAGCGCCAGCAGCAGCAGCAGCCAGGGCCAGCCCTGCAGCAGCGGGCGCGCGGCCGCCCGCCGCAGCCAGCGGGCCAGGGTCACGGCTCAGACCGCCTGACGGGCGAAGTCGGGGGTGTCCAGCACCCGCTCCAGGCGCTTGTAGTCCTCCAGGACCATGCCGCAGCCGTTGACCACGCAGAGCAGCGGATCCTCGGCCACGTGGGTGAGGATGCCGGTCTCGTGGCTGATCAGGTCGCAGATGCCGCGCACCAGCGCGCCGCCTCCGGCCAGCATGATGCCGCGGTCGACGATGTCGGCCGCCAGTTCCGGAGGGGTGCGCTCCAGCGTGCGCTTGACCGCCTCGACGATCACGTTCAGCGGTTCGGCGATCGCTTCGCGGATGTCACCGGCGCGGATGTTGATCGTGCGGGGCAGGCCCGAGAGCAGGTGCAGACCGCGCACGTCCAGGGAGATCTGGTCGTGTTCGTCGTCGGGGAAGGCCGAGCCGATGCGGATCTTGATGTCCTCGGCGGTGCGTTCGCCCACCACCAGGTTGTGCACCTTCTTGAGGTAGACGCTGATGGCGTCGCTGAGCTCGTCTCCGGCGACCCGCACCGATTCGCTCAGCACCGTGCCGCTCAGGCTGAGCACCGCCACCTCGGTGGTGCCGCCGCCGATGTCCACGATCATCGTGCCCACCGGTTCGGTCACGGGCAGGCCCGCTCCGATCGCGGCGGCCACCGGCTCATCGATCAGGTGCACCTGGCGGGCGCCGGCCAGGCCCGCCTCGCGCACGGCGCGGCGCTCCACGCCGGTGACGCCGCTGGGGATGCCGATCACCAGGCGCGGGGCCACCACGCCGCGGCCTTCGTTGCCCTTCTGGATGAAGCTCTTGATCATCAGCTCCGCCGCGTCGAAGTCGGCGATGACGCCATCGCGCAGCGGCCGCACGGCGCGGATGTTGCCGGGGGTGCGCCCGAGCATCAGCTTGGCGGCGTCGCCCACGGCCAGGGGCACGTTGCGCTCCAGGTCGATGGCCACCACCGAGGGCTCCTGCAGCACGATCCCCTTGCCGGACACGTACATCAAAGTGTTGGCGGTGCCGAGATCGATGCCGATGTCGCGGGAGAACTGGAAGCGGCGGAAGATCACGGCGTCGGAGGCTGGAACGGGGGGCCTGGCAGAGCCGGATCATAGGGGTCGACCCCTGCCGGGGACTGTGCTCCGCCAGGGGGCTCCCGGCCGGCGGCGGCGGCGCTGGAGCGCCCTGTCGCCCGCCGCCTCCGGCCCCGCGAGGCGCCCGGCCGTGGAGTCCGGCTCCCGCTGCGATGGCCGGCCGACGGCGCGATCCGCCGCTTCAGACCCTTGCGGCGCCGGCCCTGTGACAGCGGGTGGCACTGAATGAACGTGGCCCTCCGAGGAGGTGCCGCATCATGTGTCCAACTGTCTGAGGAGCCTTCCCATGGGCGTCAATTCCATCACCCTCGTCGGCCGGGCCGGCCGCGATCCCGAGGTCCGCTATTTCGAGTCCGGCAGCGTCGTCGCCAACCTGACCCTGGCCGTCAACCGCCGCAGCCGCGACGACGAGCCCGACTGGTTCAACCTCGAGATCTGGGGCAAGCAGGCCCAGGTCGCCGCCGACTACGTCCGCAAGGGCTCGCTGCTGGGCATCATCGGCTCGTTCAAGCTCGACCGCTGGACGGATCGCAGCAGCGGAGAGGAGCGCAGCAAGCCCGTGATCCGGGTGGATCGCCTGGAGCTGCTGGGCAGCAAGCGCGGCGACGGCGAAGGCGGCGGCGGCTTCGCTGGGGGCGGCGGCAGCTTCGGCGGCGACGGCGGTGGAGGCTTCGGCGGCGGCGGCTCCGTGGACGAGGTGCCCTTCTGAGCGAGCGGGGCGGGGTTCCGTCCGGGGCGGCGCGGCGATCGGCAGGGCGCTGCCCCTTGTGCCAGTGACGCAGCCGGGCTATCAAGCGTCACGAAGCCCCCGGAGGCGCCGACACCGGCGCCTTTTTTGCTGTCTGGGCCCGTGTGTTCAGGCCCGGCCGCGGCGCTTCCAGATGCGCATTCCCAGCCACACCAGCACCAGCAGCACCAGCGCCGCCAGCAGCTTGTTGACGATCCCCTCCACCGGCTTGATGAAGCCGAGCACCTGCTGCCAGCGGCTGCCCAGCAGCCAGCCGGCGCTGGTCAGGGCCAGGTTCCAGATCAGGCTGCCGGCGGTGGTCCAGAACAGGAACGGCCCGAACGGCATCATCTCGATCCCCGCCGGCACCGAGATCAAGGTGCGGATGGCGGGGATCAGCCGGCCCCAGAACACCACGGCGGCCCCGTGGCGCACGAACCATTCGCGCGAGTGATCCAGCTCATCCGGTGACACCCCCAGCCAGCGGCCGTGGCGATCCAGCCAGCGCTTGAGCCGCTCCTCGTTCACCAGCCGGCCGATGCCGTACCAGGGCAGGGCCCCCACCACCGTTCCCAGCAGACCGGCCAGCACCACCAGGAAGAAATTGAGCTTGCCCTGGCCCACGTAAAAGCCGGCCAGGGGCATGATCACCTCGGAGGGGATCGGTGGGATCACGTTCTCCAGCACCATCGCCGAGAACACCCCGACGTAGCCCCAGCGCTCCACGAGCTGCTCGACGACGGTGTTGAGGGAGCTGAACAGGGACATCTCGGCAGGTCCGGCGCGGATGGGGACTGGGGCGGAGCGTAGGCAGCAGCGATGGTCTCAGGTCTGTTCCGGTCCTGACAGGCGTCGGCGCGACCCGCTGGACGGTCACGCCTGCGTCGCTGCGGGTGGGGCGCAGCCGCCGGGTCGCCGCGCCGTTGGAGCTCGCGCCGACGCCGCCGCCCCATGGGCTTGCAGCCGTGGTGATCCCGAAGAGGGCACCGGGGGGCAGCCCGCCGCAAGGACCGACGCCATAGAGAAAAGGTCCTGACGCCCCGCTGACAGCACGCCAGGGGAGCGCAGGACCCTTGGGTCGCGGCTCGGAGTGATCGGCCGGGGCGGGAGCTGACGCGGCAGCCCCCGCCGGGAGCTCAGTAGCGGTAGTGCTCGAGCTTGTAGGGACCCTCGACGGGCACGTTGATGTAGGCGGCCTGCTCGGGGGTGAGCTCGGTCAGCCGGGCGCCGATCTTCTCGAGGTGCAGACGGGCCACCATCTCATCGAGATGCTTGGGCAGCACGTACACCTCGTTGGCGTACTGATTGCCCTTGGTGAACAGCTCGATCTGGGCCAGCACCTGGTTGGTGAACGAGTTGCTCATCACGAAGCTGGGGTGGCCGGTGGCGCAGCCCAGGTTCACCAGACGGCCCTCGGCCAGCAGCAGGATGCGATTGCCGCTGGGCAGGATCAC
>JAYKJA010000106.1:0-30094 GCA_035285905.1 Synechococcaceae cyanobacterium | reverse complement strand
GTCTGCTGCCCGATCTCGATGGCAGCGGCATCGGTGAATGCATCGGCGTCAATCATGGCTGGGTCAGCCAGGGCTGGTCGATGGCGGAATGCCGACATTGTGAGGCCAGGGACTTCGGTTTCGGCGAGGAAGCCTCCGCATTCAGTCAGCAGGTGTATCAGCTGGGCTATCAGTCGTCGGCCTGGTCGGCATTCTGGAAACGGCTGATTCCGCTGATGATCGTGATGGCGATGGTCGTCGGTGCCACCAGGATGGATCCGGCCCACGGTGAGGCGCGCCTGACCCTGCCGGTGACCGTGCTGCTGACCCTGGTGTTCCTGCAGCAGAGCTACAGCGCCGAAATGCCCCGGCTGCCCTATCTCACGTTCATCGATGAGATCGATGTGGTCTCCGATTCGCTGATGCTCGGGGCCCTCTCCCTGATGCTCTGGCGCTGCCGTCGCGATGACCTGGCCCTGCAGATCGAGGCTCCGGCCGAGCGCGGCGAAGTCCTGCGCCGTCTCGATCTCTCGGACGACACCTGATACCCCATTGTGATCCTGAGCGGCACGGTCGCCTGCTGCGTCTGCGGGTTCCCCTGCTGAGCGGGGCCGTCGGCCCGCTGCCGACCCCCTGCCTACTGTGAGCTCCTCGGGGATCGTGGGCCCCGGTTTCCCCTCGGATCGCGCACCTGATGGGCTCTGTTCTGTCCTCCGCGACCCGCCGCGGCCTCTGCTGGTGTGCCGGTCTGCCGGCCCTGGTCCGCCGCAGCCTCTCCCGTCGCAGTGCGCTGCTGCCGGCCCTGGCGATCGGCCTGTTGGCGGTCCTGCTGGCCCTGCCGCTGCTGCCCCGCGCTCTCCCCGGCGCCTTCGCCGCATCCGCCGGTCCGCTCCCGCCCGCAACGGCGCTGCCCGGGGCGGCGGGCTCCCCGGTGCGGGCCCGGCTGGAGGCCTTCGGCCGCCAGCTCTACAACGACGAGACCCTGTCGGTCGGACGGAACATGTCCTGTGCCACCTGCCACAGCCTGCGCAGTGGCGGCACCGCCGCGGATGACCTCTCCAACCGGCGGCTGGGACTGCATCCCGGCTCGGCCTTCCAGTCCTATGAGCAGCCGCCTTCGGCCGAGAACACCTTCGCCTGGCGCAACATTCAGACCAATACCTATGCGGTGTTCTCTCCGCCGTTGCATCGCTCCCGCGCCTCCGACGGCAGTGTGCAGATGGTGGGAGGCAACTTCTGGGATGGTCGCGCCCTCGGTTTCCTCACCGGTCGCCCCACCCAGGAGCAGGCCACGGTGCCCCCCCTCGGCACCCTGGAGCAGGCCCTGCCCTCTCCGGCCTGCGTGGTGGCCCGCGTGGTGCAGCGGGACCATCGGAATCCCTATCCGATCACTTATGCCTCGCTGTTCGGGACCGGACTGGCCACGGTGCAGTGGCCCGAGGATCTCGAGCGCCTCTGCCGCCAGTCGGACAGCGTCGTGGACATGCCGCGCTCCCAGGATGACGGCCGGGTGCAGCGGGCCTACAGCAACCTCTCCATGGCCCTGTGGGCCTATCAGCACTCGAGCCAGGTGGTGCCGTTCAACTCCCGCTTCGACGCCTACAGCCAGGGCAGGGCCCGGCTCAACGCTGCCGAGCAACGCGGGCTGGCCCTGTTCAACGGCAAGGCCAAGTGCGCTGGCTGCCATGTCAGCACCACCGCCGAGGGGCTGCCCGGCGCCCTGTTCACCGATTTCACCTACGACAACCTCGGCCTGCCCCGCAACCCTGACAATCCCATCTACCGATTCCCCCTGATCAATCCGGACGGTCGCGACTGGGTGGACCTCGGCCTGGGTGGCTTCCTCCAGCATCAGGACAGTCTGCGCGATCAGATCAACCCAAACATGGGCAAATTCAAGGTGCCGACCCTGCGCAATGTGGACCGTCGCCCCCGGGCTGATTTCGTCCGCTCCTACATGCACAACGGCTATTTCCGCTCGCTCGAGCAGGTGGTCGACTTCTACAACTCCAGAGACACCAAGCCGCGTTGCCAGGAGCGATTCCTCAGCGCCGATCAGGCCGAGCAGCAGGGCTGCTGGCCTGAACCGGAAGTGCCGGCCACGGTCAACCGCAGCGAACTGGGTAATCTGGGGCTCAGCCCTGAGGAACAGCGCGATCTGGTCAGTTTTCTGAAGACTCTCACCGATCGCTGATCCATCCCGCCTCAGGCGCGCGGTGTCCGGCCCGCCTTGCCCAGGCGACGGCGCAGCCGCCGGCTCCAGCCCAGGGCAGCTCCTGCTCCAAGGACCGGCAGGGGCCCCGGCGCCGAGGCGAAGTTCGGGCCGATGAAGCCGTAGGGAACACCCTCATCGGTGCTGGGAAACACCACAGTTGAGCCGCTGCCAAGGCCGCTGAGGGAGGCGTCCCCGATCACGAATCCGGCCATTTCCTCCACATCATCCGCCAGGAAGAGGAAGGGATCGAACAGGGCCGGATCTCCGGAAGTCGTGGCGGCCAGAACGTAATTGCCAGGCTGGAGTGTAATGCTGCTGGACAGGCCCACCCAGCGGTAGCCACCAATCAGGGAGGCCGTGTTGCCGGCCGGAATCAGGGCCTTGGCCAGCAATCCCTGGCTGGTGGCATCGAAGACTCCCACCTCATGGGGGGAGAGCAGGCCATCTTCGCCTGCGTCATAGAAGCCGAGGGAGGAGATGCGGAATGGACTGCTGAGGCTGAAGTTGTAACCCAGGGAGCCGCTGAAGCCGGGATCTCCCCCCAGGGTTCCCCCCGTGGTGTTAATCACCGCCTGGGTGATGACCAAGGCATGGCTGCTGCTCGGGGCGAGCAGCAGGGTGCCGCCCAGCAGGGTGCAGGCGGTCAGGGTCAGGGCGTGGACGCGGAACGGCATGATCGAACGGTTGGATGGATGGGGCCGAAGCGGAATGCAATTCGCCAGAGCATGGCGATCAAGGGGCGATCAGGGGAGGACGCGGATCAGGTCGATCTGGCCACTCTCCGCGAGGTAGTGGCTGCCGATGATGTTGCCGTCCTTGATGCTGTGGGCCTGAATATTGGCCAGGAAATAGGAGCCTGCAGGGGCGCTGTAAATGGCCGAAACATCGATGATGCCGGAGGATTCCCAGTTGCCGATATCGGTATCGGTGGGGCTCGTCACCGGATTGGCATCGGTCTGGCCATAGACCGTGGGCACGGAGTTGCGGTCGATCTGGGCCCAGCGCGTGGGGCCTCCGATCGCTGAGCCAGTGACCTCATCAATCTCCAGCTTCCAGATCGAAGCCTCTGCCGTGCCGAACTGGCCGCTGCTGATGTTGGTGCCGCCGCCGTTGGCACGGTCTTCCTGGATATAGGCGAAGCCGTTGGCGCTGATGGTCATGTTGTCAGGGTTGCGCAACCCTGTGGTCGGATCGGCGAGCTGGTCGGCGTCGTAGACCACCTTCAGCACCGTGTTGCCGGTGGAGGAGAGTTGCCCTGCGGCGGTGAAGGCACTGCTGAAATCGAGCGTGTAGACGTTGCCGTACAGGTCGCCATTGCTGAAATCCGTCGTCCCTGTGGAGACGAACACAGCCTGCTTGCCGTTGAGCGGATTCACTTCGCCGTCTTCAATACGGCTCAGTTGCAGCGCACCGGCATTCACCGCCAGCTGGCGCAGGGCCGGGGCACCCAGCTGGGTGTAGTTCGGATTCAGGCTCGCCAGGTTGACCCAGCTGCCGGAGATGCCCACGTTGAGCCCATTGAGCTGGGTGAAGGCATTGAGATCAGAGGAGTCCGGGCCAGGGCTCACCCCGTTCTCCGCCAGAGCCGTGGGAACAAAGGCATACAGGCTTCCCTGATTTGCCGCCATGCCGTTGCGTTCGAGATACGAGGCTCCTGGGGCTGTGCTCTTGCTGCCTAGCCACAGGTACAGGGGAGCCTTGGCGTCGTCGAACAGTAGGACCGCCACGGTGTTGCTGCTGCCGGTGTCGATGCTGGTGGCCGATTCCCAGGTGCCCTTGCCGAAGCCGACCACCTCATGGATGGCTCGGTTGTTCACATCCAGCGCAAAGAATGAGCCGCCATCGCCGGCGAATTCCTCCTCGCCCACCAGGTAGGTGCGATCGGCGAATCCACGCCCGACTCCGAAGCTGTTGGCTTCCACCAGGTTCGCTGCGCAGAAGCGCTTGAATCCGGCGGCTCCCAGATCGCTCACCTCATCGATCGGAGTCGTGGATCCGTCCAGGTAGATCGCGTCGTAGGCGAGCCCTGCGGCCAGCACCCGGCTCTGGAGCCCGTTGGCAGCGTTGCGGTCCACATCCTTGGAGATGATCAGGCTGGAGACGCGCGCGCCGGTGAAGCCGCCGCTCACATTCGGGAGGACGTAGCCGTAGCCGTTGGCAGCGCCCAGTTCGTGGTTGACCAGGAGGGTGTAGGTGCCGTCACCGTTGTCGTAGGCCCCCTGACCGTCAGGGATGCCCGGCGGGGCATACACGGGACTGCCGGGAGTCAGGCCGTTGGTCACCTCACCCATGGTGATCAGGCTGCTGATCTGCAGGGTGTCTCCTCCCACCACATCCTTGAGCATCGTCGGTGTGAAGGCTCCGGCGCTTGCCACCCCCACACTGCGCACAAGATCGGCGAGATCGAGATAGTCGAGTGTGTTGGAGAGCTCGTTGGACACCGTCAGCATCGGCCGTCCGTTGGGGCTGCGGTTGGCCTCCAGCACCGCCAGACCCTCGGGGGACACGCTGCCGGGGAGCGTGCGACTGGTGACAAAGGCCACCGCGGCAGGATTGGTGATGTCGAACACCACCAGCATGCTCGTGGTGGTGCGCTCGAGGGCTGCGATCGCATAGGTGCGCCCCTCGACTCGGGCCACCGCCACGCTCTCCGGTTCGGTCCCCTTGTCGTCGCTGCGCAGGTCGTCGTAGACACCGGCGGCAATCGCCAGGGTCTGGAAGCTGTTGCCGCTGTCCCACACCAGCGAACCGTTGTTGGCCTCGAACAGGCTGATGCTGCGGCTGCCGAAGGCTGCGTAGGGCGTTGTGGTCACATCCGCCAGCGTCTTGAGCCGGCTGCTCAGGCCGGTGTTGCGACGCACCTCATCGTTGTAGCTGCCGTAGTCACGGCCATCTCCTTCGTTGCTGGTCAGGAAGTAGTCCGTGCCGCGGGCGAAGCTGCCTGGAGCGGTCAGGGTGAAGGCCGCGATGCCGTCGGCCATGCGCTGGCCCTGCACGTTGTTGCCGATCACCGGCTTGATCAACGGGCCGTTGCCGGCGGCGTTGTCGCGGTCGTTGATGTCCACCAGCATCCTGGAGAAATCAACCGAACCGAGGGCGAAGATCCGCTCGATCGTGCGGGTGCGCAGGTTGACCTTGGCGACCGCGTTGTTCTCCTGCAGCGTCACGTAGGCGTAGAGGCCGTTGATGCTGACGAACTCCGGCTCGAGATCGGTGGCCTGGGTGGAGACGCCGGCCTTGCCGCCGACCCGGACTCCCGCCGGCAGTGTCAGCCCGGCGAAGCCAAGCTCGGTATAGCTGAAGCTGGGCGTGGTGGCCGGGTTGGTGATCGTGATGATCCCGATCGTGCCGGGACGATCCACATCCACACCGTTGATCTTGTAATCGACCGTGGGTTCACCCTCGTTGGCCACCACCAGCTGGGTGCCTGTGCTGTTGAAGGCGATGCCATCGGGAAGATAGCCCACCGTCACATCATTCAGGAACGTCAGCAGGCCGTTGGCTCCGACGCGGTAGAAGCGAACGATGCCCAGACCGCCCTGGGTGCTGTAGTCGGCTGGGGAGAGGGCCACGGCCAGCAGCGTGCCGTAGCTGGCCACCGACTGGGACACCCAGTTGCTCTGGCTGGGGGAGAATGCGGTGGGGGCCGCTCCGTAGCTGAGGCGTTGCAGCAGCTGCAGGGGACTCACGCCGGGATTGCTGGAGCGCGTGATCTGGAGCGTCGGTCCGCCACCCGATGAATAGGTGTAGATCTGGCCATTGACCGACACCAACGTGGAGATCTCGCTCTGGAAGTTCTCGGTCGGGGGTGTGGTCTGGGGAATGGTGGTGGAGAGATTGATCGATGCCTTCAGGGGCTGCAGCGTCGCTGACCTGCGGGCGGCGGTCTCCTCCAGGAGCGCGTACCAGGCCTTGGTGGTGGAGGGCAACATCAGTGATGTGAGGCAAACGCTTTGCCCCTAACTTCGCTGGCTGTTTCGATCGTCAGGTTAGGCCGACGTTAAGGGCCCTTCAAATCGTGATTAACGCCCGGCTTTTGTGTGCCCCGGCACGCCTCTCCGTGCTAACCCCGACCGCTTCCGGTCACGGCGGACACCGACAATCTGCCTCTGCGCGGCTGCGGTCATCGCGGGGCTGCAGCCATGGCCGGCCGGCCGGATCATGGGGGGACCCGCCGGCCGCTGCCACGGATTTCCTCCCGCTTCCAGCCGACGCGACCCTGCGCCTCGGCCCCGATCTCTGCAGCGATCCCGTCATCGCCGGGTCCCGGGAGTGGCTGATCACCAACGGGCTCGGCAGCTATGGCAGCGGCACGCTGGCCGGAGGTCGCAGCCGCAGTTACCACGGCCTGCTGGTGGCCGCCCTCGGGGCCCCCTCCGACCCCTGCCGCCGCACCCTGCTGGTGGCGGGTCTGCAGGAGCGGGTGCTGCGGGCCGGTCCCGCTGGTCCGCTCACCACGGCCCTCGGCCTCCCTGCCGGGCCGGACGACGGTTCCTTGCCGGCCTGCGGCGCGACCGTGGCCTTCTCGCTCGAGGGCAGCGTGCCCACCTGGCGTTTCGCCATCGGCGACTCCCTGCTGGAGAAGCGGCTGTGGATGCGGCCCGGCGCCCACACCACCTGCATCCACTACCGCCTGCTGCAGGGCAGCCAGCCGCTTCGGCTGCAGCTCGAGCCCTTGGTCCACGCCCGCTGCCACCACGGCGGCGGCGGCCATCCCTCCTTCAGCATCCAGTCCCACCCCCGCGGTCTGCGGGTCTCCGCAGCGGTTCCGGGTGTGCCGGATCTGCTGCTGCTCAGCGACCGTGGCCTCGCGGCAGCCGCTCCCCCCTGCGACTGGCTCTGCGGCCTTGAGCTCAGCGCCGAGCGGGACCGGGGACTGCCGGATCGCGACGACCTGCTGCGGGCTGGTCGCATCACCGCGGAGCTGTCGCCGCTCAGCCCCACCCTGACGGTCGTGTGCAGCACCGAAGCCGATCCTCCGCTGGATGGGGAGTGGTGCCTGCAGGAGCGGCGCCGGCATGAGCACTCCCTGCTGCGGCAGTGGCAGCGGGCCCAGCCGGGATTGGCGGCCCAGGCCCCCGCCTGGGTGCGCTCCCTGGTGCTCGCGGCTGATCAGTTTGTGGTCGCCCGCGGCGGCGGCGGCGGCCCCGATGGCCACAGCGACGGCGACGGCCGCACCCTGCTGGCCGGATACCCCTGGTTCGGCGACTGGGGGCGCGACACGATGATCTCTCTCGCCGGTCTCACCCTCGCCACCGGCCGCAGCGCCATCGCCGCCCGGATCCTGCGCACGGCGGTGCGGCACCTCAGCGCCGGCATGCTGCCCAACCGCTTCCCCGACGGCGGCGAGCCCCTGGGGGAGCACGACTACAACACCGTCGACGCCACCCTCTGGCTGTTCGAGGCGCTGCGGGAGTATCTCCAGGCCACCGGCGACCTGGAGCTGATCCGCGCCCTGCTGCCCCAGCTGCGCGGGATCATCGCCGCCCATTGCCGCGGCACCCGCCACGGCATTCGCCGCGACCCGGTGGATGGCCTGCTGCAGGCCGGCGCCGAAGGGGTGCAGCTCACCTGGATGGATGCCAAGGTCAACGGGGTGGTGATCACCCCCCGCCGCGGCAAGCCGGTGGAGGTCAACGCCCTGTGGTTCTGCGCCCTGCACAGCCTGGCCCGCTTCTGCGAGCTCTGCGGCGAACCGGCGGAGGCCTATGGCGCCCTGGCCGAGCAGGCCCGCCACGGCTTTCAGCGCTTCTGGAACGAGGCGTCCGGCTGCTGTTTCGATGGACTCGACGGGCCCGAGGGCCGGCCCGACGCCTCCGTGCGCCCCAATCAGCTGCTGGCGGTCTCCCTCAGCGACCAGCTGCTCAGCCCGCAGCAGTCGCGGCGCCTGCTGGCGGTGTGCGGCCGGCGCCTGCTCACCCCGATGGGGTTGCGCAGTCTCGATCCGGCTGACCCCCGCTACCGCGGCCGCTACGGCGGTGGCCCGCTGGAGCGCGATGGCGCCTACCACCAGGGCACGGTCTGGGCCTGGTGGCTGGGGCCCTGGGCCGTGGCCCACGCCCGCCTGCACGGCGATCCGCAGCCGGCCCTGCGCTGGCTGGAGGCGATCGCCGCGCAGCTGCTCAGCGGTGGCATCGGCTCCCTCAGCGAGATCTTCGACGGCGACCCTCCCCATGCGCCGCGGGGCTGCATCGCCCAGGCCTGGTCCGTGGCCGAGGTGCTGCGGGCCTGGACGCTGCTGTCCCGGCAGCGGCTGGAGCAGGCTGGGGCCGACCCCCGGGGGGAGCCCCGATGACGACCACCAGCCTGCCGCCGATCGCCGGACGGGAGGCGGAGATCCTGGCCCTGATGCACCACCGCGAGCCGGTGTTCCTGCCGGGCAGCGACCTGCGGCTGGAGACGATCGAATCGGCCTTCGCCTGCGCGCTGCACATGCATCAGCCCACCATTCCGGCCGGTGCCGATGGCGGGCTGATCTCCCACCTGCAGTTCATGTTCGAGCATCCTGAAGGGCACGATCATCACAACGCCGAGCCCTTCGCCCAGTGCTATCGCCGCCTGGCGGAGATCATTCCCCAGCTGATCGAGGCGGGCTGTCGGCCGCGGATCATGCTCGATTATTCCGGCAATCTGCTGTGGGGAATCGAGCAGATGGGGCGCCGCGACATCCTCGACTCCCTGCGGCGTCTGGCCTGTGATCCGGCCCTGCAGCCCCATGTGGAATGGCTCGGCACGTTCTGGAGTCACGCCGTGGCTCCCTCCACCCCAATCCCGGATCTGAAGCTGCAGATCCTGGCCTGGCAGCAGCATTTCGCCGCCCTGTTCGGCGATGCCGCGCTGCAGCGGGTGCGCGGCTTCTCGCTGCCGGAGATGGCCCTCCCCAACCATCCCGACACGCTGCATGCGCTGGTGCAGGCCCTGCGCGACTGCGGCTACCGCTGGCTGCTGGTGCAGGAGCACAGCGTCGAGAATCCGGATGGCTCACCCCTGAGCCCGGCGCAGCGCTTTCTGCCCAACCTGCTGCAGGCCCGCAACAGCAGGGGTGAGCTGGTCAGCATCACCGCCCTGATCAAGACCCAGGGCTCCGACACCAAGCTGGTGGGGCAGATGCAGCCCTGTTACGAAGCCCTGGGATACCGCCGGCTGCCGCTGGGCGATCGGACCGTCCCCCCCCTGGTGAGTCAGATCGCCGATGGGGAGAACGGTGGGGTGATGATGAATGAGTTCCCCTCGGCCTTCATCCAGGCCCACCAGCGCCTGGCCGGCGAAGGCGGGGCCGGGGCCCCCACCGTGGCGATCAACGGCACCGAATATCTCGAACTGCTCGAGGCGGCAGGCCTCACCACGGCGGACTTCCCGCCGATTCAGGCGGTGCAGCAGCAGCGTCTCTGGCAGGAGCTGGGCCAGGCCTCGGGACCCCAGGCCGTGCAGGAGGCCATCGGCAGGCTGCAGGCCCGCGACAGCGGTTTCTCGATGGCGGGGGCGTCGTGGACCAACAACCTCAGCTGGGTGGAGGGCTACGCCAACGTGCTCGAGCCGATGGCCGCCCTCAGCGCCGCTTTCCACGCCCGCTTCGATCCCCTGCTGGCGCAGGATCCCGCCTGCAGCCGCAGCCCGGAGTACCAGCGCGCCCTGCTGCCGCTGCTGCTGCTGGAGACCAGCTGCTTCCGCTACTGGGGCCAGGGCACCTGGACCGGCTATGCGGAGGAGCTCCACCGGCGGGGCCTGGAGGCCCTGGCCGCGGTCAGCCCGAGCTCCGGGGAGTAGGGCCGCGGCCGCCGGGGGCATCAGGGCAGGATGGGGGGCCGCTTCGCCGCTCGCTGCCATGAAAGAGATCACCCCCCTGGAGTGGATGTTGCGTTTCGCGGCGAAATTTGCGGCCGTGTCCGGGGTGATCGCCCTGCTGATCTGGGTCACCTGGGTGATGCTGGATGTGCGCAACATCCAGTCGGGTTTCACCCTGCCCTACTGATCGCGCCCTGCGGACTGTTGCGGGGCTGCGGCTGCGGCCCGCACCGCATCGGCTGTGGCGTGGGTCCGCCTCAGTGGAACAGGGGCAGCGGGGAGTGGGTCCCGAAACACCCGTAGAGGATCTGCCAGAGAGAGGGCTGGTGGGAGAGCTCCTCCAGCGCCTCCTCCCTGGCGGCCGTCACCGCCTCGCTGGAGAGCTCAAGGGCCTGGGACAGCTCCGCCAGGGCTGCTTCCTCGCCTGGACAGATGTAGGCGTCCTCCCGTTTCCCCCGGGTGATTCCCGCCACCATGAAGGCCGCTTTCATCAGCAGGGATCGATGTTCCGGGGCCACCATGGCCGCCAGGGAGCCGATCGTTGCGGCGGGGTCGCTGCCCTGCGGAATCGGGTCGGCCGGTAGCGAAGTCTGGGGTTGGAGGCTGTAGCGATCACTGAGGGATTGCAGCAGATTCTCCTCTTCAGGCGCAAGGTCGCCGTCGACCACGGCGATGCGTTGCATGATTCCGAGAATGGCGCTGGAGGAGCGCTGGTCCATGAACGCGGCCGGGCATTTCAGTGCCCGCGACGATAGACCCGTTGCCCGCAGCGGCCCGGCCCTCCCGCTGCGGTTGGCTCCCCGGCCCGGGCCGCGCTGGCGTGATGTGCCCGGGATGGCGGTTTCCCGTCTTCCGCGGCACCTGCAGCGACGCCGCCGCAGGCCAAGGATGGAACCGCTCCCCGTCGCTCCCTCTCCGCAATGCGCGAGATCGTCTTTCGCCTGCTGGAGGAACGCCCCGGTCGGCTGGAGGCCTGCTCCGACGATCGCCGCTTCCGCATCGCCGCCGCCTCGCTGGAGGAGCTGCACCATGAGGCGCGGGAGGCCCTGATCGCCCAGCTCGGACCCTCCCATGCCACCTACCGCGTGCGGATCCTGCGGGGGGCGGCCGCCTCCAACGTCATCCAGCCCCTGTGCCGCCCGTTGCCGCCGACCCTGCGACAGGGCTGAAGCCGCAGTCCTCAGCGAGTCCCAGCTGAGCGGCGCTGAGCCGCCACAGCTCCCTGGCCAGGTCGTCCCTGCGGGCCTCCTCGCTGGGCTGCTGACGGGCGAAACCGTGCCGTCCCGGGCCCAGCACCCGGTTGCTCCAGTACTGAAAGCCCGCGGGCTCATCGAGGGGATCGGCGGCCAGGCCCGCCAGCAGGGCCCCCGCCTTCTCGGGGGTTTCCGTCAGCCGCAGCAGATCGCGGGCCAGCAGGGCAAACAACTGCTGGCCCAGGGGGTTGTGGCGGCGGCTGTAGCGGAAGAAGCCCTCCGGCTCGCGGGGGATCACCAGCCCCGGGCTCCAGACCAGCACGGGCCAGAACAGGCCCCGCTCGCGCAGGCGGCGCTCCAGTTCGCGTCCCAGCAGCACCGTGGCCAGCTTGCTGTCCTTGTAGGCCTTCTCGGCCTGAAACACCGGGCTGCCATCGAGCATCGGCGCCCCGGGGCCCCGGCGCAGCCCGGCCAGGTCCCCCAGTCCCGCCGGGGGGCCGACCCGGCCTCCGGGGGTGGCGGGGTCATGCACTTCGGAGGCGGTGATCACCAGCCGCGGCGCGGCGCTGCGCTGCAGCAAGGGCAGCAGCAGCTGCAGCAGCCCCTGCTGAGCCAGATGGTTGACCGCCACGGTGAGCTCGAAACCCTGGGCGGACCAGCGCGGAGCCGGGGCGCCGCTGTCCTGCAGCCCGGCATTGAGGACCAGGGTGTCGAGCGGCGCTCCGTCCTGCAGCAGCCCTGCGGCGCAGGAGCGCACCTCGCTCCAGTCCGCCAGGTCGCAGCAGGGGGTGTGCACCGGTGTCGGCAGGCGCTCGCGCAGGCGATCCCCCGTCGCCGCATCGCGGCAGGGAAGGGTGAGGCGGTGGCCGGCGCGGGCCAGCAGCAGGGCGGCCTGGAAGCCGATGCCGGAGCTGGCCCCGGTGATCAGGATGTGGCGTCGGGGGGTGGGCCCGGTTCCGGGGGACATCTCCACAGCAGCAGGAGGGGCCCGCGCTGCTGCGAGGCCCCGGCGGAGAGCCATCCTGGCGACGTCGGCCTGCAGGCGGCGGAGGGGCCGCCGCGGCTCACAGCCCGAAGCGGCGGCAGATCAGCCAGGGGACGACCACGGCCAGGCCGAGGGTCAGCGGGGCGCCGTAGCGGGTCATGTCCAGGAAGCGGTAGCGGCCGGGGCCGAACACCATCAGGTTCGTCTGATAGCCGATCGGGGTGAGGAAGCTCTGGCTCGCGGCGAACAGGATGGCGTAGATGAAGGCCATCGGCGGCAGGCCCAGGCCCTTGGCCAGCTCCGTGGCGATCGGCATCAGCAGCACGACGGTGGTGCCGTTGCTGAGGGCTTCGGTGAACAGCTGGGCCAGCACGAACACCACCAGCAGCACGCCGTAGGCGGGCCAGCCGGCCAGGGACTGGAGCAGATCGCCGGCCAGGGCCGCGGCCAGCCCCGTCTTGTGCATCGCCACGCTGAAGCAGGAGAGGGAGCCGAGCAGCAGGATCACGTCCCAGCGCACGGCGCGCTGCAGCTCGCCCGGCCGCAGGCAGCCCGTGGCCACCATGATCACCACGGCCAGCAGGACGGCCGCCAGCAGGGGCAGCAGCTTGAACAGCGGCAGCAGGATCACCAGCGCCGCCACGATCACCGCCACCCATTTGCGGTTGGTGGTGGGCAGGTCCTTCTCCAGCTCGTCCAGCAGCACCAGGTCGTTGTTGGCCTGCATGCCGCGGATGGCGTCCACCGGGGCCTGCAGCAGCAGCACGTCGCCGGCCTGCAGCACGACGCGGCCGAGCCGTTCGCGCAGCACCTGGTTGCCGCGGCGCACCGCCATCAACGTGGCGTTGTAGCGCTGGCGGAAACGCAGGTCGCGGGGGCTGGCGCCGGCCAGGGTGGAGCCGTTGGGCAGCAGCACCTCGACGATCCGCTGGGTGGTGACCTCCGGTCGGGAGAGCTCCTCGATCGCCTCCTGCTGGTCCCCGGCGGGGGAGAGCACGACGGTGTGCTCCTGCTGCAGGCGCAGCAGGGTCTCGCGGTTGCAGCGCAGCACCAGCCGGTCGCCCCCCTGCAGCACCCGCTCGGCCAGGGGCGCTCCGAAGATCTCGCTGCCGCGCTGCAGTTCCAGCACGTCCACGTCGAAGCGGCGCTGCAGACGGCTGCTGTGCAGGGTCTGGCCGATCAGTTCGGAGCCCTGGGGGATCAGCACTTCGGTGAGGTAACCCTCGCGCGCCAGGCCGCCGAGCAGGTCGTTGCCGTCGAGGCCGCGGTCGGGCAGCAGGCGGTCGCTGACGAGCAGCATGTAGAGGCTTCCCAGCAGCCAGACCGGAATGCCGATGGCGGTGAAGCTGAACAGCTCGAGGGAGCCGAAGCCCAGCTGACGGCTGACGTCGCTGGCCAGCAGGTTGGTGGAGGTGCCCAGCAGGGAGATGGTGCCCCCCAGCACGGTGGCGAAGGAGAGGGGCAGCAGCACCTTGGAGGGGGAGATGCGGCGGCGGTGGCACCAGCCCTCGAGCACCGGCAGCAGGGTGGCGACGATCGGGGTGTTGGGGATGAAGCCGGACACCGGGCCGACGACCCCCACCAGCAGGGCGATCATGCGGCGGGGGGTGCGGATGCCGTCGGAGCCGATCAGGGCCCGCAGGCGATCGAGGCCGCCGCTGCGGAACAGTCCGGCCGACACGGCGAACAGGCCCAGAAGGGTGATCAGGGCCGGGCTGCCGAAGCCCTGCACGGCCTCATCGGGTTTGAGCACGCCGAAGCTGACCAGCAGGGCGGCGGCCAGGAGCCCCACCACCTCGGGAGCCAGCCAGTTGGTGACGAACAGCAGGATCGAGCCGGCGAACACCGCGAGGGTGATCAGGCCGGGGGCGGTGGACGCCACCTCGAGCAAGGTGCGCGTCGTGTCGACGGTCACAGGGAGGTGGGTGCAGGTGGAACAAGCCTAAAGCACGGTTTGTGCATCGGAATACGCAGAACCCTTTGGGCGGGGCGTCGCCGGGGAGGTCCGCAGGCCTCCTCGCCTCCGCAGCGGCGCTCGCCCGCGGCGGGACCTCAGGCGGAGTCGCCAGCGGAGGGCCGGGGCGGAGCAGGAGGAGGCTCCAGTCCACCCGCCAGTTCCCGGTAGGCGTCATTGAGGGCCACCACCTCCTGGAAGGAGCGCTGCAGGTCCTGGCGCCGCTGGGGATCGATCAGGTTGTCGAGGTCGTCGCTGAGCACCGGGCGCAGGGCTTCGGGCACCGCCAGGAAGTCCCGCAGCTTGCGCAGCAGCGTCGCCGCCTCCTGCCAGTGCTGCCGCAGCGCCGTCTGCTCCCGCGTGAACGTCCTGCGGGCCCGCTGCATCGCCGGCACCGCGCCCTCCAGCAGCTCATTGCCCTCCGCCCTGGCCAGGCTCTGCTCCACGGCCGCCAGCATGGCGTCGAGGCGCTGCAGTGCCTGGCCGCTCCACTCCAGTTCCGCCTCGCAGTCCAGCGCCGTGCGCAGGGCCCTGGCCTCCACCGCCAGGTCGTTGATGCCGCGGATGCCCTGGGAGGCCAGAAAGCGGCGGAAGCCGGCATGGCTGCCCAGCGCCGTCAGGGACGCCGGGGGTGTCAATGGGATCCGCTCCCGCTGGCGCGGTATCCCCTCGCTGCCCTCCGGTGCCAGGCAGGCCAGCTCCAGCCGCAGCAGCGGACGGGACAGGGGCCCTTCCAGGGCCAGGGCCTCGATCCGGCCATGGCGGCCCTCCATCAGACAGACATCCCCCACCAGCCAGCGCTCGGCGGTCCTGGTCAGCGTCCGCAGCTGCTCGAAGCGCTGCCGCTGCAGCTGCTGCCGGGCGATCGACACCGCCAGCAGCAGCGCGGCGCCGGCCAGCACGAAGGGCCAGAAGGCGACCAGCAGCAGGATCAGGGGCACCAGCAGCAGCAGGCCGCAGCCCACGAGGTCCCCCAGCGCGACCTGCCCCATCAGCGGGCCGCCGCGGCGGCGGACCGGGCGGCGGCGACGCCGTCGGCGCTGTCGATCCCCCGGCGCCCTGGAGCCTCCGCCAAGCCTTGCCGCCCGTTGCGCTGCCCGACCATGCTGACAGCATCCGGCGGCGCTGCCGCCTCCGCCGCCCGGCCGTCGCCATGTCCAGCGCCAGCGCGCCACCTCCAGCGCTGATCAGCCTGCTGCCGGCTGCGCACCGTCCGCTGCTGCAGGAACTGCAGCGCCACGGCTTCCGCCTGCACCTGGCGCCGCCGCCTCAGCGCGGGGCCTACGGCCAGTTCGTGCCCTCCAGCCGCAGCCTCTGGGTGGCGCCGATCGCCTTCGATCTGGGCATCGGCCCCCAGACCTTCCTGCATGAGGCGGTGCATGCGGTGCAGAGCTGCCCCCACGGCGTGCTGGCGCCGGTGGGCTGGCGCCTGCCGCTGCAGCCGGTGGTGCGCCAGCAGATCGGAGGCATCCTCACCAACAGCTATCACCACGGCAACCGGGCTGTGGAGCAGGAGGCCTTCGCGATGCAGGGCCAGCCCCAGGCCATCCCGATGTTGATCAGCGCCCTGCGCAGCCGCTGCCGACTGCCGGCACCGCGGCGCTGAGCCCGTCAGTCAGCCGCCGCCGGGAGGCTCCCAGCCGAGCAGCACGACCTTGCCCAGGGTGCGGCCGCGGCGGAGCTGGTCGTGGGCCTGCTGCAGGGTGGCGGCGCAGATCGGCTCGAAGCAGCGGGTCATGGTGCTGCGCAGGGCGCCGGATTCGATGCGGGCGGCCAGGCGCTCGAGGATGCGTCCCTGTTCGTCCATGTCCGCCGTGCGGAAGCGGGGGCGGGTGAACATGAACTCCCAGTGGAAGCTGGCGCTCTTGGCCTTGAGCGGCTCCAGATCCAGGGGCTGGCGGCTGCCGACGATCGCCACGATCGCCCCCCGCGGGCTGATCAGCTCGGCCATGGTCTGCCAGTAGGCGTCGGTGTCGGCGAAGTTGGCGATGCGGTCGACGCTCGTCAGGCCGAGGGAGGCCAGCTGGGGGGGCAGCGGCTGGCTGTGGTCCAGCACCGCTTCCGCCCCCAGCTGCCGCACCCAGGCGCGGCTTTCGGGACGGGACGCGGTGGCCAGCACCCGCAGGCCCGCCTGCCGCGCCAGCTGGATCGCGATCGAGCCCACGCCGCCGGCGCCGCCGATGATCAGCAGGCTGCGGCCGCGATCGCCGCCGTCGGGATCGAGCCGCAGCTGTTCGAACAGGGCCTCCCAGGCCGTGAGGGTGGTCAGGGGCAGGGCGGCGGCTTCGGCCCAGGACAGGTTGGAGGGGCAGTGGCCGGCCAGCCGGTGATCGACGAGGGTGGCGGCGGCGTAGCAACCGGGCCGGCCGATGTCGCCGGCGAACCACACCGCGTCCCCGGGCCGGAAGCGGGTCACGGACGCCCCCACCGCCTCCACCACGCCGGCGGCATCCCAGCCCAGCAGCCGCGGTTCGGAGCCGGCGGCCAGGGAGGCGTGCACCTTGAGATCCACCGGGTTCACCGCCACCGCCTGGATGCGCACCAGCAGGTCCTCGGGGCCGGGCTCCGGCCAGGGAACGTCCCCATCCAGCAGCTGACCCCGGGGATGGTCAGGGGTGGCGGGGACAGCCAGGACGGCGCGCATGCTTGTAGGGCCGGTGTTCCGATCCTGCCCCAGCCATCCCGTCAGCGGCTGTGCCCAGGGCCGCGGCAGCGCTGCTCCTACCCTCGCCCTGCCGCCACACCGGCCGCTCCGGCCGCCTGCCGCCATGCCCGTCGCCCATCGCTGGTCGGAGGCCGAGGCCCGCGCCGCGGTCGCCCGTTACGCCGAGCAGGGGGTGGCGGAGGATCTGGCCCTGCGCACCTATTCGGCCCGGCTGCTGGGGGCGGATCCGGAGCTGGTGCTGCACGGCGGCGGCAACACCTCGGTCAAGACCCGGGTCCGCGGGCTGCTGGGGGAGGAGATCCCCGTGCTCTGCGTCAAGGGATCGGGCTGGGACCTGGGCAGCATCGAACCTCCGGGGCATCCGGCGGTGCGGCTGGAGCCGCTGCAGGCGCTGCGGGCCCTGGAGAGCCTCAGCGATGAGGACATGGTGGCGGCCCAGCGTCAGAACCTGATCGATCCGTCCGCCCCGAATCCGTCGGTGGAGGCGCTGCTGCATGCCTTCCTGCCCCACCGCTTCATCGATCACACCCACGCCACGGCGCTGCTGGCGCTGGCGGATCAGCCCGAGGCCGAGGCGCTCTGCCGTGAGGTGTATGGCGATCAGGTGGTGCTGGTGCCCTACGTGATGCCGGGCTTCGCCCTGGCCAGGGCCTGCGCCGACCGCTTCGAGGCTGCCGCCGACGGAGCGGGAGCCGACAGCCCGCTGCAGGGCATGGTGCTGCTCCGGCACGGGCTGTTCTCCTTCGGGGCCAGCGCCGAGGAGAGCTACGGGCGCATGATCGAGCTGGTGCAGCGGGCGGAGCGGCACCTGGCCCGGGGTCGCCTGCTGGTGCAGACGGTGGCGCTGCCGCCGAGGCCGCTGCCGGCGGCGGTGCTGCTGCCGCGGCTGCGCGGGGCCCTGGGCCGGGCGGCGGCGTCCTGCGGCGCGCCTCGCCACTGGCAGCTGGATCTGCGCCGCGGCGCCGATGCGCTGGCGGTGGTCAACGATGCCCGGCTGGGCGAGTGGGCCCTCCGCGGCGTCGCCACACCCGACCATGTGATCCGCACCAAGGCGCAGCCGCTGGTGCTGCCGCCCTGCCCCGCCAGCGCTGACGCGACGGCACTGGAGACCTGGCAGCAGGAGGTCGCCGGGGCCCTGGAGCAGTATCTGCAGGCCTATCGCGCCATGTTCGAGCGCCAGAACCGGCGGGTGGGAGGCCACAAGCGGATGCTCGACCCGCTGCCCAGGCTGCTGGCCCTGCCGGGGCTGGGGCTGATCGGGATCGGCCGCTCCGCCGCTGAGGCGGCCGTCACCGCCGACATCGGCGAGACCTGGGCCCGGACGCTGCTGGCGGCCGAGAGCATCGGCCGCTTCGAGCCGGTGAACGAGGACGACACCTTCGACATGGAGTACTGGAGCCTGGAGCAGGCCAAGCTCGGAAAGGCCCGGGAGAAGCCCCTGGCGCGCCGGGTGGTGCTGGTCACCGGCGGAGGCGGCGCCATCGGCCGCGCCACGGCGCAGGCGTTCGCGGCCCGGGGGGCCGACCTGGTGGTGCTCGACCGCGATGAGGCCAGCGCCCAGGAGACGGCCCGGGCCTGCGGGGGCCGGGCCCTGGCGCTGGCCTGCGACGTGACCGATCCCGGCCAGGTGCGACAGGCGATGGCGCGGCTGTGCGAGCGCTTCGGAGGCCTGGACATCGTGGTCAGCAATGCGGGGGCGGCCTGGAGCGGCCCGATCGCGACGCTGCCGGAGGCGGAGCTGCGGGCCTGCTTCGAGCTCAACTTCTTCGCCCACCAGAGCGTGGCCCAGGCGGCGGTGGCGGTGTTCCAGGCCCAGGGGCTGGGGGGCCAGCTGCTGTTCAACATCAGCAAGCAGGCCCTCAATCCCGGAGCTGACTTCGGGGCCTACGGCACCAGCAAGGCGGCGCTGCTGGCCCTGATGCGGCAGTACGCGCTGGAGCTGGGGGGGCAGGGCATCCGGGTCAACGGCCTGAACGCCGATCGCATCCGCTCGGGCCTGCTCAACGAGGCGATGATCCGCGAGAGGGCGGCGGCGAGGGGCACCAGCGAGGAGGCCTACATGGCGGGCAATCTGCTGGGGGCGGAGGTGCGGGCCAGCGACGTGGCGGAGGCCTTCGTGGCCCTGGCGATGATGGAGCGCACCAGCGGCGCCCTGCTCACGGTCGACGGGGGCAATGTGGCGGCGATGGTGCGCTGAGAACGGGGAGTGCTCAGCCCGCCGGCCGCGCCTGGCGGGCGAGCCAGAGCCCGAGCCCGGAGGCCAGCAGCACCACCACCAGGGAGAGTCCGGTCCAGGCGGGCAGCCCCCAGCCGTTGACGGCCAGAGGTGCCACCACGGTGATCACACCGCCGGCGAGCAGGGGCTGCAGCAGCAGCTGTTTGATCGAGAAGGGGGTGAGGGCATCGCCGCTGTCCTGGGGGTCGGCCATGTTGAGCAGCAGCAGGCCGCTGGCGGCGACGCCGGTGGCCTGGCCGAACTCGATGATGCCGCGGGAGAACCAGGGGGCCGGCAGCAGGCGGGGAGCCAGCAGCAGCAGCACCGCCAGGTTCCAGCCCAGGCCCGCCAGCGCCAGCACCAGCAGCGGCAACCAGTCGCGGGCCAGCAGGGAGAGATCCAGGCAGGCGGTGGCGGCGGCGATGAGCAGATCGGCGGAGAGGGTGCCGATGCGCGTCTGCAGCGGCGCCGAGACGAGGTCCTGGCGCTGGGTGCGTTCGAGCCAGAGGCGCACCAGCAGGGAGCCGATCAGGGCCAGGGGGAACACCGGCAGAGCCTCGATCACCATCACCGCTCCGGAGCCGAGCCGGGGAGCCGCCAGCCGCAGCAGCCAGAGCAGCAGGCAGCCGATGCCCACGGCGATGCCCACCAGGGCGAGGTTGACGGCCCAGGCCGCCAGCCGGGAGGACAGGGGGGAGGCCGCGGCCGGCGGGGGGGCGACGCTGGGCTCGGCCGCGGCTGCCGGTGTGGAGCCGGCGGGAGGGCAGGCCTGCAACGCCGGCTCCGCTTCGGGGCGGGGCCCGGAGGGAGTCGCGGCGGGGGATGGGGTCAGCCAGCCGAACCGACGGGCCAGCACCACCACCACCCCACCGACCACCGTGGAGGCCAGCAGGCCGACCGTGGCCATGGCCAGCCCGAGGGCCGTGCCGCCCTCCACGCCGAGCTGCTCGTAGACGGGGCCCATGGCGGCGGCGGAGCCGTGGCCGCCTTCGAAGGCCACCTCGATCAGGCAGGCCATGGCGGGGGCGACCCCCAGCAGCGGCTGCAGCACGAGCAGCAGGGCCAGGCCGGCCACGAGGTACTGGCCGAAGGCCAGGGTGAGGGCCATCAGCACCTGGGCGGAGAGGGGCCGCCAGAGACCCCCGAGCCGGGGCAGGGGCTTGCCCAGCAGCAGGGTGCCGAACACGAGGGTCAGCAGGGCCAGCGGCAGGGAGTCCCAGCGCTGGATCACGGCTGGAGGCAGCAGCGGCAGCAGGCCGTCGGGGGCCAGGGCCAGGCCGACGCTGCCGGCGATCAGGGCTTCGGGGATGCCCCATTGATGCAGGCCGAGGCGCCGTCCGGCGGCGGTGCCGATCAGCAGCAGGCCGGCGAGCAGGGCGAAGGCCAGGGCCCAGAGACCGAGGTCGGCGGACCAGTCGGAGGGGAGAAGGGGGAGCGGAGGGGGGGACATTCAGAGGCCGAACTGGCGGCGCAGGAAGGACTCCATCGCCTCGAGCACCTGGATCTGGACGGTCCGGGAGCGGAAGCCGTGGCCCTCGCCCTCAAACAGGTGCAGTTCCACCGGCACCCCCTGCTGCCGCAGGGCGGCGGCCATGCGTTCGCTCTGCTCGGCCGGCACGACGGGATCCTCGAGTCCGTGCAGGAAGATCACGGGGGCCTGGATGCGTTCGGGGTGGGCCAGGGGGGAGCGGGCCTCATAGAGCGGGCGGGCCTGGGGCCAGGGACCCACGAGCGAGTCGAAGTAGCGGGCCTCGAAGCGGTGATCGCCGGCGGTGGCGAGGGAGGAGAGATCGCAGACGGGGTAACGGCAGCAGCCGGCCGAGAGGGTGCGGTCGCGGGCGAGGGCCTCGAGCACCGTGAAGCCGGCGGCGCTGCCCCCTTCCATCGCCAGCCGGCGCGGATCGGCGCGGCCGGCGGCCACCAGGGCCCGGGCCGCCGCGAGGCAGTCGTCCACGTCGACCACGCCCCACTGCCCATCGAGCCGTTCGCGGTAGGCGCGGCCGAAGCCGGTGGAGCCGCCGTAGTTGACCTCCACCACGCCCCAGCCGCGGCTGGTCCAGAACTGCAGGGAGGGGTTGAGCCCGGTGCGGCACATGCCGGTGGGTCCGCTGTGGCCGCGCACCAGCAGCGGTGCAGGGCCTCCGCCTGGAGTCGCGGGGGGGTAATACCAGGCGTGGGTGGGCTGCTGGCCGTGGCCGGGGAACCAGAGGGCCTGCGGCCGGCTGATGGCCTGAGCTGGCAGAGGCGGCTCGGAGACGGGGGTGTGCTGCCAGGAGCCCTGCGGCAGGGACAGCTCCAGCAACCCCGGCAGCCGCTCGGGGGAGGAGGCGATCGCCGCGAGCCGGCCCGGGGAGGCGGTGAGGCCGGAGATCTCGTCGAAGGGCAGGGAGAAGGGCTGCCAGTGACAGAGGGGGCCGGAGGGCTGAAGGCGACCGAGCTGCCAGCGTCCCTCCAGGCAGGCGGCGGCCAGCAGCTGCCGGCCATCCCAGGCGGTGGTGCGCAGGCCGTAGACCCACTGGGGCTGGCCGAACTCGGCCTGCATCGGCAGCAGTGGGATCCAGTCGGCGGGGGAGTCGGGGGGGAGGGAGGAGGCGCCCCTGAGGCACTCCAGGTTCCACCAGCCGCTGCGGTCCTGGGAGACCACCAGGTCATCGCCGGCCCAGAGGGGCTGGAACACGGAGATGGAGGAGGGAGAGGCGCCATCGGAGCCGGCGATGACGCGGGCATCCCGCAGCAGTCCGTCGGCATCGAGGCGGGCCAGCCAGAGCTGGCTGCGCTGCCAGGGCATGAAGGGCTGCTGCCACTCCACCCAGGCGAGCCGCCGGCCATCGGGGCTGAGCACGGCGTAGCCGCAGAAGTCGCGGGGGGAGTGCAGGCAGACCGGCTCCCCCCCCTGCAGGGGCACCGCCACGAGCTGATCGCGGCCGTCCTGCTCCATCACGCCGATCCAGCGGTCGCGGCCGGCATCGATCAGGCCATCGGCGAAGGCCCGCGGGCGGGAGGAGTCGGGGGGCTCGGTGAGCCGCCTGGCGGCTGGGGCGTCAACGCCGGGGGCGCCGGGGAGGGCCTGCCACCACAGGCAGCGGTCGCTGTCGTCGATGAAGACGAGCTGGGAGCCGGCCAGGGCGTAGGAGCCTCCGCCGTAGGCGTGCACGCGGGAGCGCAGGTTGCGGGGGGCGGGGGTCAGCTCCTCGGGAGGGGTGGCAGCGTCTCCGGCCGGACGGCGCAGCAGGGTGGTGCGTCCCTGCTCGTCGGGGCGCTGCTCCAGCCAGTGGAGCCAGCCGTCGTGCAGACAGGGTTCCCGCCACTGGACTGACGCGGCCAGGGCCACCCCCGCCTGCAGGGGTTCCGAGACGACCGCCACGGCCGGATTTCCCCCGGCGGTCCCCGCATGCGCCGTCACGCCGTCCACCGTCTAGGCATCTCTACAATGCTTGATGATCGTTCGGATGGTGCCTTGGCCCGCAACTTTGCCCAGTTGGCCCGCGCCGCCGAACGGAGCACCAACACGCTGCTGATCGACAAGACATCCGAGCAGGAGTCCCCGCTGGACATCCGCCGGCTGGGGTCGAGGGATCTGCGCCAGAACGCGCGCCGCATCAGCAAGGTGGATGAATCCGTGCGGGACCTGGCCCGCGACATGCTGCGCAGCATGTACGCCGCCCGGGGCATCGGCCTGGCGGCGCCCCAGGTGGGGGTGCAGCGCCAGCTGCTGGTGATCGACCTCGACCTGGAGGAGGCGGCCACGCCGCCCATCGTGCTGATCAATCCGGAGATCACGGCGGCCGGGGCGTCGTTCAACACCTACGAGGAGGGCTGCCTGAGCATCCCTGGGGTGTACCTCAATGTGGTCAGGCCTTCGGTGGTGGAGGTCAGCTACCGCGACGACATGGGCCGGCCGCGTCGCCTCAAGGCCGACGGGCTGTTGGCACGCTGTATCCAGCATGAGCTGGACCATCTCAACGGGGTGCTGTTCGTCGATCGGGTCACCGATGAGCTGAGCCTGAACGAGGAGCTGCGCCAGCAGGGCTTCCAGCGGGACCACGTCCAGCCGATCCGCTGAAGCCATGCCGATGAAACCGCTGGCGGGGCTGTTCCTCGCCCTCGCCTGTGTGCTGGGTATCGCCGCCACCGGCTCTGTGTTCGAACTGGCCTACGGGGATCCGGACCTCGGAGCCACCGCCACCGGCTGGATCCTGGCCCTGAGCCTGCCGGGCACGGTGCTGGCTCTGGTGCTGGCGATCCGCATCAACCGACCCGCCTGAACCGGCGGACAGCCGGACGCCTGAGTGGCCGGCCGCCTCGGGGGTGCAAAGCCACCCCTGGAGGGGCCTGAATAGCATCTCCACCCCAGCGCGATCCCCGTGTTCCCATCGGACGTCCGATCGGCCGGCCACAAGACCGTGGCCGCCCTCTCCGCCGCCCTCAGCTGTGGGCTTCTGACTGCCTGGCCGCAGGGAGCCGGGGCCAGCTCCGGCTCCCTGTTCGAGGCCGCCCCGCTCGACCTGCAGCGTTTCGTGCTGGTGGCGGCGCCGATCGGCAGCAGCGGAGAACGGGCCCAGCTGAACATCTATGAGCAGGTCCACCCGCGGAGGGCCTGCTTCAGCATCGGCGAGGGCAAGCCCTCGGTGGTCAATCCGCTGCTGGCCAGCTTCGATTTCACCGGCATCTGCGGCCGCTACATCGACGCCAACGGCTTTTCGGTGCGGGTGGGGGGCACCGATCTGGCCACGAGCTATCGGCTGATGGTGAGCCGCAACAGCCAGGACACCCTGCTGCTGGCCATCCCCACCCGCGCCGGGGCCGGGCCGGAGATGATCGTGGCCCGCACCCAGGGAGCGGGGGGAGGCTTCCTCAAGTTCGAACTGGAGCCGGGCTGGACCCTGATGCGCAGGGCGTTCCGCGGTCGGCAGCTGGGCCACGTGTATCTGTACAGCCCGGACTGGCCCGGGGCCACCGCGGCGGTGGGGACGACGGGGCAGGCCCCGGCCGTTCCGACCACCACCACCCACGGAGGTCCGCCGGTGCTGCCTCCGGCCCTGCCCGCCACCGGAGCCAGGCCGACCCCGTGAGGCACGCTTGCTAGGCTGGAAAGCTGTTTGACTGCCCAGGCGCAACCATTCATGACCCAGGTCACCGTCGGCGAGAACGAAGGGATCGAATCCGCCCTGCGGCGCTTCAAGCGTCAGGTCTCCAAGGCAGGCATCTTCGCCGACCTCAAGCGCCTGAGGCACCACGAGACCCCCACCGAGAAGTACAAGCGCAAGGCCCAGCAGCGCCGCCGCCGCCGCTGATCCGCTCCGGCCGGACGCCTCCCTTCTCGGGAGTCTCCCTGAAGCCGCCGGCTCCGGTCGCCCGCAGCTTGCAAGATCGGTGCATCTACCTGTTGGCTGCGGCGGCCGGCAGACCCATGCTGAACAGGTCTCCGCCCCCAGGGTCATGGATGCCTCCCTTGCCGCTCGCCACCAGCGCCAGTCCTCTGAACAGGGTTTCGGCCCCTGGCTGGCCGAGATGCTGAACCACGCCTTCGGCAACCCTCGCGAGGAGGCTGCCCATCAGCCGCCAGCTGTGGGAGTTCAGCCCTACACCAGCCGCCCCCGTCGCCGCCGCGACCGCCGCATGGACTGAAGGTCCCAGCCGTCTGAAGGATTTCTGGTTGCTGGCAATGGCAGCCAGGCCGGACAGCTCATCCCGACAGCCCGGTTGAACATCTTCTTCGGATGTGTGTCGTGGGTACCGGGGCTCCCAGCGGTCTGGGCCAAGGGCCCTTGAACGGTCCATTCGAGTGCTGGATCGGCTTCGCCTCCCGGTCATGGGTCGGTGCAACGGCATCGCCGCCGGCCCGACGCGGCTTCGGTTCTGGACCCGGTGTCCCCTGAGTCCGGCAGACGGTCCGGCCTTCCGGGGATGCGACCGGGTCTGACCTCCGCCATCACCGCGAGCCGCAACTGGAGCCCACGTGGCCCGTCCGTCTGGACACCCAGGGCCTGGTACTGCCGCCGAATGTCGCGGCGGACTGGCCTGCTGGCTTGTTTTGTGGAATATCCACGTGGAATCCCCTGGAGTCTGAGGTTGGCTGCCATTTGCGGTTGCTCCTGCTGCATGACCAGAGGGCAGGGATCTGCTGAGCCGGCCAATGCGGTGTCCTGCAGGTTCGCCAGACAATCATTGAATAGCAGCTGGTGATTGAGGTTCTTCAGGGGATCCTCCGGTCACGGCTTTGGGAGCAGATAAAATAACAAAAGTGCTGGTGTTTGCCGGTAATTTCTGGGACGACCCACTAAGAAAGCTCTGGAAAACCGTTCGGCGGGATAGGTTCACCCTGGAAGCAGCAGGAGGGGGCATGGCACCCAGGCCGGCCGAACAGCAGGGTTGTCCAGAGGCTCCCTATCCCTAAGAGTCTGCTAAAAAAATCAGTGCGTCCCTCGGCTGTCGGCGTGAACCCCGGAGCTTCCCTCGGTCCTGACCGTCGAGGTGCAAAAAGCTTGATCGTCTCGGGATGAAATCCTGCCTTGAAGAGTTTGCTGAAAAACGCTTTATGCGCCTCAGCTGTCGGCGTGAACGCCGAAATCCCCCGCGGTTCTGGCCGTCGGAGCTCGACGAG
This sequence comes from Synechococcaceae cyanobacterium, assembly GCA_035285905.1. GTDB lineage: Bacteria > Cyanobacteriota > Cyanobacteriia > PCC-6307 > Cyanobiaceae > Cyanobium. The sequence continues at coordinate 4,499 of JAYKJA010000106.1, read as the reverse complement.
GCCCGCCGCTCTGCTCGGGATGAAATCCCGCCTTTCGGCGTTTTTTGCAGACTTCGAGCCAGGGGCCTGGGTGTTGTTCAGCGAACTCTTAAAGCGACGTCTGCGGACGTCGAGCGGAGGCCTGGGTGTTGTTCAGAACACTCCTGATGCGGCGGCCTCGGGGACCGGGGCCTGACACTCCCTCCTGGCTCAGTTTTCTCTGTCTGACACTCCCAGCGCCCCCTTGATGGTTCCGAGGGACGAAGCGTTGGTCCGGGTGCGGCCGCAGCACCGGGACAGGTTCCAGCTGCTCCGGCGATGGTCCGCTGGCGGAGCTTCCGCTGATCTGCCGGCGCAGCAGAGCCAGGCTCCTGCATCCGGCCCCCGGCTGTCCCGGCCGGGCACAGGGTCGCCTGCAGGATCAGCCCCCCGGTGCAGCCGCCCGGTGCAGCCCCCTGGTGCAGGCCCCCGGCATCTTCCCGGATCCCCGCCGGCAGTCCCTCCCAGGGCGCAGCCTTGCCCCCCGGTTCAGCCCGCCCGGCATCTCCCAGGACCCTCGCCGGTCGCCGCCGCCCCGGGCGCAGCCCCCGCTCCGTCGCTGCGGTCCGGCCCGAGGTCCTTGTCCAAGGCCAGGGGATCGGCCACGAGGTCGAAGCTGCGGAAGCTGAGGGCCTCCGCCACCGCGACCGCATCCACCCGGGGCCTTCCGGCCAGGTCGCTGATGGTGCGCGCCACTCTCAGCAGCCGTTCCCCGCCGCGGGCGGTGAGGCGGCGCCCCCCGAGGGCCCGCTCCCACAGGGCCAGGGCCGGCTCCTCCAGGTCCAGCACCGCCGCCAGCCTGCCGGCGGAGAGGTCGGCATTGACGCAGCCGTCGGGGTTGCGTTGCCGCATGCGGTCGCGGGCCTGCTCCACCCGGGAGGCCACGCTGGCGGAGCACTCACTCCGGCCCGCCGCTGCACTCTCCCCGGAGGACCGGGGGCCGGCCATGCCCCTCCCCTGGTCCTCGGCGCTGTCGCTGCCGCTCCGGCAGGGAGTGACGTGGGGCAGGTCGCGGTAGAGCCCGGCCAGTTCATGGGCCTGGGCCCGTCGCATCACCACCTGCAGATCGATGCGGTCCAGCAGCGGACCGGACAGGCGCGCCCAGTAGCGGCTGCGGCGCCCCTCCCCGCAGACGCAGGCGCGCTGCGGATCTCCGGTCCAGCCGCAGGGGCAGGGATTGCAGGAGGCCACCAGGGTGACGCGGCAGGGGAAGCGGCAGCGCTGGCGGGCGCGGCTGATCCAGATCTCACGCTCCTCCAGGGGCTGCCGCAGCTGCTCGAGCACCTCCCTGCGGAATTCCACCAGCTCATCGAGAAACAGCACCCCGTGATGGGCCAGGCTCAGCTCTCCGGGACGGGGCAGCGGCCCTCCGCCGATCAGGGCTGCGGCGGAACAGCTGTGGTGGGGGCTGCGGAACGGACGCTGCTGCACCAGACCGCTCCCCGAGGGAAGCAGCCCCGCCACCGACTGCAGCCGCGTCAGCTCCAGGGCCTCCCGCCGGCTCAGCGGCGGCAGCAGGCTGGGAAGCCGGCGCGCCAGCATCGTCTTGCCGCTGCCTGGAGGGCCGACCAGGAGCAGGTGATGCCCCCCCGCTGCCGCGATCTCCAGGGCGCGCCTGCCGTGCTGCTGGCCGCGCACCTCCGCCAGATCCGGGGCCGCAGCCCTCTCCGGAGCCGCCCCGGCGACTGCGGCCGGCGGGCGCAGGCGGCCCCCGGCCCGCCGGGCCTGTTCCGGGTCCTGCAACAGCTGGATGGCTTCGGCCAGATCGGCGGCCCCCCAGACCTCCAGACCCTCCACCAGGGCCGCCTCAGCCGCGTTGTCGCTGGGCACCAGCAGGGCCCGGGCCCCCGCCTGCTGGGCCGCCAGCGCCAGCGCCAGCACGCCTCGGACCGGCCGCAGGCGACCGTCGAGGCCGAGTTCGGCCGCGCTCCATACCCCGGCCAGCCTCTCGGCCGGGAGCTGGCCGCTGGCCGTGAGCAGCCCAAGGGCGATCGGCAGGTCGAAGCCGGGTCCCGCCTTGCGCAGATCGGCGGGGGCCAGGCTGACGACGACCCGCGTCAGGGGAACCTTGAGGCCGCTGTTGCGCAGGGCGCTGCGCACCCGTTCGCGGGCCTCCTGCACGGCGGCATCGGGCAGACCGACCAGCTGCAGCCCGGGCAGTCCCGGAGCGATGTCCACCTCGACGTTCACCTCCAGGGCCTCGAGGCCCCAGAGGGCCGCGCTGCTGCAGCGTGCCAACATCACGACAGAGTCCACTGCTGATCAATGCCACCCCTTGTCACAGGGGCCGTGGCAGCGGACCTTCCCCCGCCCGGACCCGTTGTCGCCATGGCCAGCCAAGACACGATCTTCGGTCGCATCCTGCGGGGAGAGATCCCCTGCGATGCCGTCTACAGCGACGAGCGCTGCCTGGCCTTCCGCGATGTGGCCCCCCAGGCCCCGGTGCACGTGCTGGTCATCCCGCGGGATCCCATCGCCCAGCTGGGGGAGGCGGGAGAGGAGCACGAGTCGCTGCTGGGACACCTGCTGCTGGTGGCGGCCAGGGTGGCGCGGCAGGAGGGTCTGGAGTCCTGGAGAACGGTGATCAACAGCGGTGCCGAGGCCGGCCAGACGGTGTTCCACCTGCACCTGCACGTGATCGGAGGCCGTCCGCTGGGCTGGCCGCCGGGTTGATTGCGCTCCCCCGGGGGGCGTCGCTGCAGCGGGGGCGGCCCGGGCGCCAGGCCCGTTGCTGTCGCCGGGCACGGCGGAGGCCGCCGACCAGCGGGCACAATGCCCGCAGTCCCCAAGGCCCATGACGTCGACCCCTGCTCCATTTGCCAAGGTGCTGAAGCCGATCCGGGGTCTGACCGACCAGCTGGGCAAGCTGCAACGTCTGGCTCAGCCCTATTTCCTTCCCCTGGAGAGCGGCAGCAGCGGCCTGGGTTTCCTGCTGCTGCTGGTGGCCCTGCTGGCGGTGGTGGTGGCCGGCACGCTGCTGCTGCTGACCGGCAGCGTGGCGATCAGCGGAGCCCTGATCCCCGAGCTGCGGGATCGCTTCCTGCCGGGGGTGCCCGCCCAGGTGGAGGCGATCTGGCGCAGTCCGGTGGGGCTGGTGATCAGCGGGCTGGGCGTGGCGGGCCTGCTGGCCTTCGGTGCCTTCCGCAGGCGCCTGCGCGAGGGGCGCTGGTTGCCCTGGGTGCTGCTGGGGGTGATCATGCTGCTGATCCTGGTGATCAACGGCATCAATGTGGGCATCAGTTTTGTCGCCCGCAACATCGAGAATGCGCTCGTCGGATATAAGCAGGACGAGTTCTGGAAGATCGTTGCCATCTATGCCTTCTGCCTGGTCCTGGCCCTGCCGATCCGCGCCCTGCAGAGCTATCTCATCCCCAAACTGGGACTGTTGTGGAGGCGCTGGCTGAGCGGCCGTCTGCTGGGGCGCTACCTCACCAACCGCGCCTACTACATCCTCAATCCCAACGACGAAACCCAGGAGGAGATCGACAACCCTGACCAGCGGATCTCGCAGGATGCTGCCAGTTTCACCGGCACCAGCCTGACCGTGGCGGTGGAGGTGATCTCGGCCCTGCTCACCTTCTTCAGTTTCATCCTGGTGCTGTGGAGCATCAGCTCCAAGCTTGCTCTGTGGCTGCTGGCCTATTCCGTTGGTGGCACGGCCCTGATCATCTTTGCCAGTCGCAAGCTGGTGGCACTGAATTATCAGCAGCTGAAGCTGGAGGCCGATTTCCGCTACGGCCTGGTGCACATCCGCGATAACGCCGAGTCGATCGCCTTCTATCGCGGAGAGCAACAGGAGGAGAAAGAGGCTGATCGTCGTCTCGACAATGCCATCGTCAACTACAACAGGTTGATCATCTGGGAGGCGTTGATCACGGTGATCCAACGCTCTTACGACTACTTCTCCCGCTTCCTCCCCTGGCTGGTGATCGCACCGATCTACTTCGCCAAACAGGTTGATTTCGGGGTCTTCGGCCAGGCCAGCATCGCCTTCTCCCAGGTGTTGTTCTCGGTCAGTTACATCGTCAACAACATCGACCGCCTGGCGGCCTTCTCCGCCTCGATCAGTCGTCTGGAGGGCTTCCAGGCGAAGGTGGACCGCATCAGCCAGGGCCAGGTCGCCATGGGGCTCGCCCCGTCGGGAGAGCTCTCCACCATCGAGGACCGGGAGGCCCCAGCATTGCGCTCGGACGGCACGCCTCGCCCGCTGATGCCCTCCGCTTCGGCCTCCCCCACTTCGATCCTGCTGCGGCACGTTGACCTGGTGCCTCCCGGCAGCGAGCGCCGGCTGCTGCACGACCTGAGCCTGGAGGTGTCGGCGCGGCAGCGGCTGCTGGTGGTGGGCCCCTCGGGTTGCGGCAAGACCTCCTTCCTGCGGCTGGTGAGCGGTCTGTGGCCTGCGGCGCGGGGTGAGGTGTCGAGCCCGGAGCCGGGAGAGCTGCTGTTCATTCCGCAGAAGCCGTACATGCTGCTGGGCAGCC
>JAYKJA010000105.1:0-3751 GCA_035285905.1 Synechococcaceae cyanobacterium | reverse complement strand
CCATCTGACGGCGCAGGGCCCAGCGCACCGGGGAGCGCTGCATCGCTGCGTAGAACTCCTGGCGGGTGGCCAGGCCGGAGCTGAACGGAGCGCTGCCGTTGCCGTTGAACAGGCGGGCGGCATCGGGGTTCCAGCGCGGCCTGCAGACGCCTTCGCGGCTGGTGTCGGTCTCGAGCCAGATGTGCAGTCCGTAGCCATCGGGCTGGCTGACCACCGCCAGGCCGTCATGGGGCTGGAGGCGGGGGAGGGGCAGCAGGCGCCAGCTGGCGCGGCGGTGGGCCGGCTCGCAGCCGGCGCTGACCAGCAGCAGCAGCGCCGCCAGGGGCAGCCAGCGCCGGCGGAGGAGGAGCGGCGGCGGACAGGACGGCGCGAGAGGGGACGGGGGCAAAGCCGGATGGGCTGCAGCCGGCTGATCCTGCCTGTTTTCGAGGCCGGACGGGGTGGCCTGGACGGCCGCAGTGGCTGCGGGCCGCAGGGTCAGGAGAGGTAGCCGAGGCGGATGCCGGCGACGGCGGCGGCGGTGCGGTCGGACACCTGCAGCTTCAGCAGGATGTGGGCGACATGGTCGCGGGCGGTGGCTTCGGCGATGCCGAGTTCAGCCGCGATCGCCCGGTTGCTGCGGCCGGCGGCCACCAGTTCCAGCACCGCCAGTTCCCGGGCGGTGAGCTCGTCGCTGCTCTTCTGGGAGTCGGTGAGCAGGGCGAGGCAGCTGGGGTCGAGGAATGGGGTCCGGTCGGCCCGCAGGGCCTGCAGCGCCGCCACCAGCTCACCGTGCCCGAAGTTCTCCTGGGCGACGAGGGCCTGGGCACCCGCTTCCAGCAGGGCCTGCACCACGGTGCGATGGGGGGTGCCGAGGGCCACCAGCACGCGGGGAGGGCGGGGGCGGCTGCGCAGGGTGCGCACCAGGGGCAGGCTGGAGCCGTCGGCGAGCTGGTCGCTGGTCATGACGAGCAGGCGGTCGCCGTCGTCGGGCAGCAGGGAGAGGGCGTCGGCGGCGGTGGTGCAGATGCCGAGCAGCTCGAAGCGGGCGCCGCGGCTGCGGGCCTGATGCAGCAGCAGCTGCAGGATGCGGGCGTAGGGGTCGATGCCGGTGCAGATGAGGATCCGGTGATCCCCCAGGAGCTCCATGACCTGCTCGGAGAGGAGCAGCAGGGTGTCGGGATCGGGTGGATCGGTGGCCCTGGCCATCGGGAGGACTGCACGGGACGCCGCTGGAACGGTAGTCAGCGGCGGCGGCAGGGCCGCGCCGGGGCAACGGCGGGAGCGGATTGCGTGGGCAGGTGCTGACCGCAACGTCCGTTGCAGGGCCTTCCGGGGGACGATGGCGTGACTTTTCGCAACACGTGCGCGATGGCTCCGCAGCCCGACTTCCTTGGCAAACTCACCAGCCTGCCCCTGAGGAGGTTGCGGGAGCTGGCTCGGGTGCTGGGCATTCCCCGCTACAGCGCCCAGGCCCGCGACGGTCTGGTGCAGGCGATCGCCTCCAAATCCCCGGGCCTGCCCGAGGAGGCCGCCATTGCCGGGGACGCTCCGCAGGACGCTCCCGCCACCGGCGCACCCCAGCCCGTCGCGGCGCCCCCGGCGATCACCACCTTCCTGCAGTTCCTGCCCCAGGACAGCCAGTGGGCCTACTGCCGCTGGGAGATCAATCCGGAGCAGCGCCAGGCGGCCCTCGCCGCCGGAGCCGGATCCCTCTGCCTGCGTCTGGCGGATGTCACCGGTCTGGCGGAAGGGGATGCCCATCCCCATGCCTTTCTGGAGACCGTCGTCGATGGAGCCGCCGGAGAGTGGTACCTGCCGGTGCCGCTGGCCGGACGGGTCTATCGGGCTGAGCTCGGCTATCGCCTGAAGGGGGAGACCGGCTGGTATTCGCTCACCTTCTCCAGCCCGGCGTTCATGCCGGCGGAGGCAGCGGCGGATTTCGGTCTCGATCCGGTGCGTCCCTTCAGCCTTGAGCTGCTGCCCGCCGATGCAGGGGACTTCATCCCCGCGGCCCCGGCCGGACTGCATGAGCGCACGTATCAGGTGGCATCCCTGGGCCGTCGCCGGCTGGGTCTCGGCTCCGAGGAGTTTCAGGAGCAGGGGGGTGGAGCCGGAGCCGGCGGTCAGGATTCCGGTGCCGGTCGCTGGGCCAGCGGTCTGAGCGAATCGGGCCGGGGCGGTGTGACGGCCCGTCAGCGCAGCTTCTGGCTGGTCGCGGATGCGGAGCTGATCGTCTATGGAGCCACTGAGCCTTCGGCCCGGCTGACCGTCGGCAGCGAAGAGGTTCCCCTGTCCGTCGACGGCACGTTCCACTTCCAGGTGCCGTTCCCGGATGGGGATCAGAACTACCCGATCCAGGCGGTCGCCGCCGACGGGGAGCAGAAGCGCTCGATCACCCTCGATTTCAAGCGCACCACCCCCAGCGCCAACGTCAACACCCGCGAGGCTGCGATCCCCGAGTGGTTCTGACCCCGCGTCCAGGCGGCGACTGAAGCCGCTCCAGGGGCCTGCCACAGCAGGCCCTTTCTGTTGGCGGTCCAGCCGAGGAGTTCGCCGACCACCCGTCCCGCCGCTGATCAAGGCCCGGATCAGTCCCGGAACGGCAGGAGTTCTCCCGATTCGAGCGGTGAACTTCTGCGCGCCTGATGGCTTCGGAACCGCAGGGTCTTCAGACGGTCACTCCGAGCAGCTGGGTGCATTCCTTGGGGCATTCCAGAGGTGGTCAGCAGACCGCTTCCTCGATCAGGCCCCGGATCCAATCCTGCTCCGGGCGCCGTTGGCCGGCGAACACTGTCAGGGGGAGGCAAGACCACTCCCGGATTCAGGCGCAGCTCGGGCCGTCCCGGAGAGACAGGCTCCCCGTAGAAGATGGCCAGGCTCCTGTCGCACGCCGTGAGCAGCCAAATGCGGCATCGGCACTTCCGCAACCCCCTGGCCACCCGGGCAGACTGGACTTTCACCTGAGAGCAGGGATTCCATGCTGCGGCTTCAGTCCCGCTGGACGCTGCTGTTGCTGGCCGGGGTGCTGGGCATCGTGGCCTGGAAGAGCCTGTTTGGACTGAAACCGATCCGCCCACCGGCCGGTCGGGTGGAGCACCGGCTCGAGGAACGACCGAAGGCCAGTGACCTCAATCCCCGCGTCAATATCCGCTATCAGCGGCAAGGTCGCGATTGAGCTGCCTCTCAGCTGGCGACATAGGCCTCGACGGCCTCGCTCAGGCGGCGCAGGCCGGCGAGCCCGTCGCGCTCGAGATTGCGCACGCGATCACGGCTGATGCCCATGATCCGGCCGATGCCGGTGAGGCTCATCGGTTCTTCGCCGGTGAGGCCGTAGCGCATGCGCAGCACATTGCCCTGGGGTTCGGGCAGACGCTCCAGCAGGGCCTGCAGATCGCCCTTGAGGCATTCGATCGTGAGCTGCTCCTCGGGACCGATCCCATCGCCGGCCAGCAGGTCGAGCAGTTCGGTGTCATCGCCGTCCCCCACCTTGGTCTCGAGGCTGACGGGCTGACGGGCGCGGCAGAGCAGGTCCTTGACCTCGTCCTCCGGCAGCTCCACCGCGATCGCCAGTTCGGTGACGGTGGGGGTACGACCGAGCTGCTGGCTGAGCTCGCGCTGCCCGCGCTTGAGCTTGTTGAGCGATTCGGTGATGTGGATCGGCAGGCGGATGGTGCGGCTCTTCTCGGCGATGGCGCGGGTGATGCCCTGGCGGATCCACCAGTAGGCGTAGGTGGAGAACTTGTAGCCGCGGGTGGGGTCGAACTTCTCG
>JAYKJA010000104.1:0-3364 GCA_035285905.1 Synechococcaceae cyanobacterium | reverse complement strand
AGATGGTGGAGGTGCTGGAGCTGCGGCGGGATGCGAGCCGGAACCCGCTGGTGCAGGTGATGCTGCAGGTGAGCGAACTGTCGGAGCCGTCGCTGGAGGGTCTGGAGGGGCTGCAGGCCGAGCTGCTGCCTCTCGCCCACGGGACCGCCAAGCTGGATCTGTCCGTCGTGTTCCAGCGCTGCGACGACCGGGGACTGGAGGGCGTGGTCACCTACGCCACCGATCTGTTCGATGCGGATCGCATCGAGCGGATGCTGCAGCACTGGCTCACCCTGCTGCACGCCGTGCTGGAGTCGCCGCAGGCTGCCGTGGGGACGCTGTCGCTGCTGCCGCAGGCGGAGCGGGCCCGGATCGAAGCCTGGCAGCAGGGTCCGCGGATCGGCGGGCTGGATCAGCGCGTGGAGGCCCTGTTCGCCCGGCAGGTGCAGCGCACGCCCGCGGCCGTCGCCCTGATCGGTGAGGGGCGGCAGCTCAGCTATGCCGAGCTCGAGGCCGACGCCGACCGGCTCGCCGGCCAGCTCCGTGCCGCGGGGGTCGGAGCCGAGGTCATCGTGGCCGTCGGCCTCGAGCGCTCGATCGGCCTGATCGTGGCGCTGCTGGCCGTGCTCAAGGCCGGTGGGGCCTACCTGCCGCTCGATCCGGCCTGGCCGCCGGAACGGCGGCGCCAGCTCTGCGCCGAAGCGGGCTGCAGCGTGCGGATCGAGGCCGAGGGGGTGATCGTCGAGAGCCCCCCCGCGGCCGCTGACCCTGCCCCGGGAGCGCCGCTGGCCTACGTCTGCTTCACCTCGGGCTCCACCGGCACACCCAAGGGGGTGGCCGTCACCCATCCGGCGATCGTGCGGCTGGTGGATGCCGCCAACGGCTTCGCGCTCAGCGCCGGCCACCGGGTGCTGCAGCTGGCGCCGGCGGCCTTCGATGCGGCCACCCTGGAGATCTGGGGTCCGCTGCTGCGCGGCGGCACCCTGGTGCTCGCCCCGCCGGGACCGCTGCTGCTATCGGAGCTGGCGGACCTGCTGAGGCACCAGCGCATCACCACGCTCTGGCTCACCGCCGGCCTGTTCCACGCGATGGTGGACCACGAGCTGCCGGCCCTGGCCGGGGTGCAGCAGGTGCTGGCCGGCGGTGATGTGCTGTCGCCGCAGGCCGTGGAGCGTCTGCTGGCGGCCTTCCCCGCCGGTCACGGCCTGATCAACGGCTACGGCCCCACCGAGAACACCACCTTCACCTGCTGCCACCGGATGGAGGCGGGGCAGTCGCCATCGGGGGAGGCGGTGCCGATCGGGCGCCCGATCGCGATGACGGAGGTGCGGGTGCTGGAGCCTGCCGGACAGCCCTGCCCGATCGGGGTGCCGGGGGAGCTGGTGATCGGCGGGGTCGGGCTGGCGCGGGGCTATCTGCACAGGCCGGAGCTGACGGCCGAGCGGTTCCCGGCCGATCCCCGCGCCGCCGAGCCGGACGCCCGGCTCTACCGCTCCGGCGACCTGGCGAGCTGGAATGCCGACGGCACCCTGGCCTTCCACGGCCGACTGGATCAGCAGATCAAGCTGCGCGGATTCCGGATCGAACCGGCCGAGATCGCCGCCCGGCTGCAGGAGCATCCGGCGGTGTCGCGGGCCGTGGTGGTGCTGCGCCGCGATGGGGCCGCCGAGCCGCGGCTGGTGGCCTACTGGCTGCGGCAGCACGCCGCCGGGGAGTCCCGGGCGGAGGCGGCCGCCGGGCCGCAGGAGCTGCGCAGCTTCCTCGCCGATCGCCTGCCGGACTTCATGCTGCCCTCGGCCTATGTGACCCTCGAGGCCCTGCCGCTGACCGCCAACGGCAAGCTCGACCTGCGGGCCCTGCCGGCACCGCCGGCGGCGGGGGATCCGGCGGAGGGAAAGCCCCCAGATGACCCCTGGCAGCAGCAGTTGCAGCAGCTGTGGGCCGAGGTGCTCGGCCATCGGGACTTCGGCCCCGACGACAGCTTCTTCCTGGTCGGGGGCCATTCCCTCACGGCGCTGCGGCTGTCGGCCGCGGTGGAGCGCCTCTGGGGGGAGCCGATGCCGATGCTGACGATCTTCCGCCATCCCACGCTCGCGCAGCAGGTCGACTGGCTGCGCCGGCGCCACCAGCCCGAGGCAGGGCCCAACCTGGTCACGCTGCAGCCCCGGGGGGAGCGACCGCCGCTCTATGTGATCCACGGTTGGGGCGGCACCCTGGGCGGCTACATCGACCTGGCCCGGGCGTTGGCGCCCCGGCGGCCGGTGCTGGGGCTGCAGGCCGGCGGCGAGGGGGAGCCGCAGGAGTCGGTGACCGCTGCGGCGGCCCGCTACGCCGAACAGATCCTGGCCCGCCATGACGGAGGCCCGATCCATCTGCTGGGGTATTCGGCCGGGGGCTGGTATGCCCATGCGGTGGCGGCGGCGCTGCTGCAGCGGGGGGGCCGCCTCGGCCTGTTCGCGGTGCTCGACACCCACGCCACGGCCCGCATCCACCGGCGCCTGGGGCTGTGGCTGGTGATGCACAGGCTGCTGCCGCGGCTGGCGCCGCACCTGAGGGTGCTGCTGCTGCCGCCCGCAGGCCAGCGGCGGCGCGGTTACCTGCGGGGTCGGCTGCGGGCGGTGGAATCGCACCTGGCCCAGTTCCTGCGCCTGCGGGCCCCCGCGGCTGCGTCGCTGCAGACGCTGCTGGGGGAGTCCACGCTGCCGCCGCCCAGCCAGGATCCCTACGTGAGGCTGGTGCGTGAGGGGTACCGTCCGCCGCGTCTGCCGCTGGCGGTCGATCTGTTCGCGCCGCGGGAGCACATCAGCACGCTGCGCCAGCTGTGGCGGTTTTACGGGCGCGACGGGGTGCGGCTCCACCCGATGTTCAGCGACCACGAGGATTTCATCAGCCCGCCGCGGATCCCAGCCCTGGCCGAGGCGCTGGAGCAGGCCCTGGCCCGGGCGGAGCAGGGGGAGGGGGGCGCAGGGCCGAGCGGCTGAAGGCGCGCCAGCCCAGGTGCGGCGAGACCCCCGCCGCTTCAGGGACGGCGGCCCGGCCGTGACGGAGGCGTGGCACCGTGCTCCCGCTCGGTCTCGCCGCCCCAGTCGGCGGGGCGCCCGAGCAGCTGCTGTTCGGCCCGCTGGATCGCCTTGGGATCGCTGAGCAGGTGCTGCTCCTCGAGCGAGGCCAGGGGGGTGGGCCGGAACTGGGAGGGGTGCCGCGGCGGTTCTGTCCAGACGAAATCGCTGCGCGGCGAGCGCAGACGGCAGAGGGCCTCCATCTGACGGCGCAGGGCCCAGCGCACCGGGGAGCGCTGCATCGCTGCGTAGAACTCCTGGCGGGTGGCCAGGCCGGAGCTGAACGGAGCGCTGCCGTTGCCGTTGAACAGGCGGGCGGCATCGGG
>JAYKJA010000103.1:0-6983 GCA_035285905.1 Synechococcaceae cyanobacterium | reverse complement strand
AGGATTCATCCGGCAGGTCACTCTGTGCTTTCATTTCCCGGCACACCCGGGGATTGCAGCGGAACCTTGGTCCGATTCAGCTGGCCAGCCCGCGGCTGGCAGCCCGGCGCAGGCGGCCGGCGGCACGACGGGCGCGAGTCACCGGGGCGATCTCCTCAACATTCCCCGTTTCCCCCCCCGACATCCGGACGGCTGACTCGGGATTCTGCAGACGGACCAGTTCCCGGCGGCCGCCGAGGACCACCTGGCTGAGTTCCTTGAGGCGAACCTCCAGCTCACCGAGCACCTGCTCGGCATAGCGATTGGCCCCTTCCTCGACGGATGCGGCTTCCTGACGGCTGCGGCTGAGCAGAGCCTCGCACTGCTGCTGGGTCTGCTGACGGAACTGCAGGGCGTCGTTATGCAGACGCTCGGCTTCGGCCTGACTCTCGCGCTGAAGACGCTGACCTTCCTGGCGGATGGTCTCGAGCTCCTGCATCGCCTGCTGGCGGTTGCGCTCGTGCTGCTCCACCAGCTGACGGTTGCGTTCGGAGGCCTCCTGCTCCAGTTGCTGGCGACGGGTCTGGGCCTCCTGTTCGAGCTGCTGCCGGCGTGCGGCGAACTGCTGTTCCATCTGGGCCATGCGGGCCTGGTGCTCCTGCTCGGTCTGGGCCACCTGCTGGCGGGCCTGCAGGATCATCGATTCGCACTGCTGGCGGGCCTGCTCCCGCAGCTCGCCCACCTGGCGCTCCGCCTCGTGGCGGATGGCGGCGGCGTTGATCAGCTGCTCCCGCTCCCGGCGAGCCTGATTGACGATCTCCTCGGACTGGAGACGCGACTTTTCAATCAGAGCTTCCCTCTGGCGCAGCAGCTTCTCGGCTTCGGTGATCTGAACGGGTATCGATTCACGCAACGCGTCCATCATCTCGATGGCGTCCTGCTCATTCACCAGCCGGCCGCCGCTGAACGGAATCCGGCTGCCCTCCAGAACGATGTCCTCAAGCTGGTCGAGGCGGTCGAGGACGGTGATGCGAGTCTCTGACATGTCAGCCCAAGGGGATCTGCCGATTAAAGAGCCTCCGCAGGTCGGCCGCCACTCCCCCGGGCACCATGTGGGACACGTCACCGCCGAAGCGGGCCACCTCCTTGACCACCGAGCTGCTCAGGAAGCTGTGCTGCACGGCCGTGGCCAGGAACAGGGTCTCGACGCGGGGCGCCAGGCTGGTGTTGGTGTGGGCGATCTGCAGCTCGAACTCGAAATCGCTCAGGGCCCGCAGGCCCCTCAGGATCACGGCGGCACCGCACTGGCGCGCGTAGTCCACCGTGAGGCCATCGAAGCTGCCCACCTCGATCCGATCAAGATGGTCTGTGGCGGAGCGGATCTGCTGCAGTCGCACCTCCAGGGGGAAACTGGGCTGTTTGCCGGGGTTCTGCAGCACGGCCACGACAACCCCGTCGAACAGACGGCTGGCCCGCTCGATCAGATCGAGGTGGCCCAGGGTGAGCGGATCGAAGCTGCCGGGGTAGAGGGCGCGCATCGACCCGAGGAGGTTGCCACCGAGCGTAGTCAGCGGAGACCCGCCCTCGGGTCTCGGGCAGACCAGCCCGTCAGCCTGCCTAGAGTTTTGCTGGACCGCAGGGCGGATGCCCACGCGTCCCCTCCTCTGCCGCCCCTCGTTGCCATGACCGCCTCCCCGGCCGACTCCGGACTGGATGCCGCCGCCAAGAAGACCCTGCTGCGCAAGATCCCCCACGGCCTGTTCATCTGTGGCGTCGCCGAAGGCGATGTGGTGAACGGCTTCACGGCCAGCTGGGTCACCCAGGGATCCTTCGAGCCCCCCCTGGTGGTGGTCGCGGTCAGGGCCGATTCCACCAGCAACGGCATGATTCAGCGCACGGGTCTCTTCTCCCTCAATGTCCTGGCGGCCGATCAGAAGGATCTGGCGGCCGTGTTCTTCAAGCCGCAGAACGGGGTGGGCGGACGGTTCGAGGCCGCTCCCTACAAGCCCGGCCCCCTTGGTCTGCCGATCCTCGATGACGGCCTCGGCGGGCTCGAATGCCAGGTGGTGGGTCAGGTGGCCCATGGGGATCACACCGTGTTCGTGGCCGAGGTCCGCAGTGCCCTGCTGCACCGCGATGCCGACGCCCTGGAGCTCTCCTCCACGGGCTGGAACTACGGCGGATGAGATCTGAGCAGGAGCCTGCGGCGTCTCCGCCAGGACCCTCGCCGCTGATCCTGGACCCGGCGCGCCTGCAGGCGCGCCTGCGGGACATCCCCGGCGAGCCGGGTTGTTACCTGATGCGCGATTCGGAAGATCGCATCCTCTACATCGGCAAGGCCAAGGTGCTGCGGCAGCGAGTCCGCAGCTATTTCCAGAGTGGGCGAGGGCATGGACACAGCCCCCGCATCTCGCTGATGGTGCGTCAGATCTGTGAAATCGAGGTCATCGTCACCGACAGCGAGGCCGAGGCGCTGGCGCTGGAATCCAATCTGATCAAGCAGAACCAGCCCCACTTCAATGTTCTGCTGAAAGACGACAAAAAATATCCCTATCTCTGCATCACCTGGAGCGAGGCTTATCCGCGCATCTTCATCACCCGGCGACGCCGCAATCGCTCACCGCTGGACCGCTTCTACGGACCTTATGTCGATGTCGGTCTGCTGCGGCGCACCCTGGCCCTGGTCAAGCGGGTCTTCCCGCTGCGCCAGCGTCCCCTCCCCCTGCATCGCGACCGCACCTGTCTCAACTACGACATCGGTCGCTGTCCCGGGGTCTGCCAGCAGAAAATCAGCTCAGAGAACTACCACGACACCCTGCGCCAGGTGGCGATGGTGTTCCAGGGTCGCAACGAGGAGCTCGTCTCCCTGCTGCACCAGCAGATGCAGGCCCAGGCGGAGCGGCTGCAGTTCGAGGCCGCTGCCAGGTTGCGCGACCAGTTGCAGGGGCTGGAATCGCTGACGGCGGATCAGAAGATGAGCGTGGGGGACAGCGGGATCAGCCGCGATGTCCTCGCCCTGGCCTGCGACGACCGCATCGCCGCCGTGCAGGTGTTCCAGATGCGGGCCGGCAAGCTGGTCGGCCGGCTCGGCTTCACCGCCGATGCCCTCGGCGCCGACGCTCAGCCGCTCGAACCCGGTCGCATCCTGCAGCGGGTCGTCGAGGAGCACTACAGCCAGGTCGATGCCGTCGAGATCCCTCCCGAGCTGCTGCTGCAGCACCCTCTGCCCCAGCAGCCCCTGATCGAGGAATGGCTGCACGAACGGCGCGGTCGCCGCGTCAGGCTGGCGGTTCCCCAGAGGCAGCAGAAGGCCGAACTGATCGAACTCGTGGAGCGCAACGCGGCCTATGAGCTGCAGCGCAGCCAGCGCAGCGCCGAGCAGCAGCTGCTCGCCGGAGAGGATCTGGCCCAGCTGCTGGAACTGCCCCAGCCGCCCCGCTGGGTGGAGGGATTCGACATCAGCCACATCCAGGGCAGCGATGCGGTGGCCTCGATGGTGGTGTTCATCGATGGCCTGCCGGCACGGCAGCACTACCGACGCTTCCGCATCCGCAGCAGCTCGATCCGCTCAGGCCACTCGGATGACTTCATGGCTATGGCCGAGATCATGCGGCGGCGCTTCCGCCGCTGGTCCCAGGCCAAGGCGGAGGGCGGCGATCTGCGGATGCTGCGCCGCCAGGCCTCCACGGCCCTGCAGACCAGCGGCCTCAGCGACTGGCCCGATGTGGTGATGATCGACGGGGGCAAAGGCCAGCTGTCCGCCGTGATGGAGGCGCTGCGGGAGCTCAATCTGCATGAGGAGCTGGTGGTCTGCTCCCTCGCCAAGCAGCGGGAGGAGGTGTTCCTGCCCGGGGCCCGCCGGCCCCTCGAGAGCGACCCCGACCAGCTCGGGGTCCAGCTGCTGCGACGGCTGCGGGATGAGGCCCATCGGTTTGCCGTCAGCTACCACCGCCAGCAGCGCAGCGAGCGGATGAAGCGCTCCCGCCTCTCCGACATCCCCGGCCTCGGGCCGAAGCGGGTGCGGGATCTGCTGGCTCACTTCCGCTCCATCGATGCCATTCAGCTCGCCAGCCCGGAGCGGATCGCCGAGGTGCCGGGGGTCGGCCCGGCCCTGGCCCGGCAGGTGTGGGATTACTTTCATCCCGATCCGGATTCCCTGCCCGACCCGGACGAGGTCCCATCCGCCCACCCTGCCGCCCCATTCCCACAGCCTGCGGCCGCCGCGGCGCCCCTGCTGCAGAGGCAGCCTTGAGCGCCGGCCCCGGACTGCGCCTCGCTCCGCTGCTTGCCTGGCTGGGACCCCTGCTGGTGTCCCTGGGCCTGTGGCTGCCTCCCAGCGCCGCCGCCGCCCCGGGGCTCTGCGTCGGACCGATCTGTGCTGATCAGATCGAGCGCAGCAGCACCTATCCCTGGCAGCGTCGCCTGCGGCTCAGTGACCAGCGCGGCCAGCATGAGCGGGTCGTGATCGACTGCCGTGACGGGCAGCTCAGCCCGGCGGACGGTCCCGTCGAACGCGGCTATGGCGGGGCCGTGGCCCGAAGGGCCTGTCGTCTCAGCTGAATCCGACAGGCCACGGTGTCCGGCCCAACCGCGCCCCCGGCATTGCAACTCCGGTCTCAGGCCGCCCGATCGCACAGCGGCCCCGTAGCCTGCAGCCCGATCCGTCAGCCCGATGGCGCTTCCATTCAGCCTTGCTCTTGCCCTGCCCCCGACGGCTTATCTCTGGTTCAAGACCCTTCACATCGTCGGGGTGGTGGTCTGGTTCGCGGGCCTTTTCTATCTGGTGCGGTTATTCATCTATCACCGGGAGGCTGAGGAGCTCGAGCCACCGCTCAAGCACGCCTTCCAGCAGCAATACGCCCTGATGGAGCGGCGCCTGGCCAACATCATCACCACTCCCGGGATGCTGGTGGCGGTGGCCATGGCGATCGGCCTGCTGGTGGTTGAACCCTCCTGGTTGAAGCAGGGCTGGATGCACGCCAAGCTCGGATTCGTCGCCGCCCTGCTGGCCTACCACCTGTTCTGCTATCGGCTGATGGGTCGACTGCAGCAGGGCACCTGTCAGTGGAGTGGTCGTCAGCTGCGGGCCCTCAATGAACTCCCCACGCTGCTGCTGGTGCTGATCGTGATGCTGGTGGTGTTCAAGGCCCAGTTCCCCACCAGCTCCGCCACCTGGTTTCTCGTGGCCCTGGTGGTCTTGATGGCGGCCTCGATTCAGTTCTATGCCCGCTGGCGTCGGCTGCGGGCCGAGCGGCAGACCGCCGGGGTGGTGCCCTGACCGTGGCCCTGCGCGACGCGGCCGAGCGCCATCCCCTCACCGCCGTGCTCCGCACCGTGGGGTCCGACAGCTGCCCCGGGCGGCTCAACTTTCACTGCCACTCCCTGTGCAGCGACGGCAGCCTGGCTCCCCAGGCCCTGGCCGACCAGGCCTGCGAGCTGGCGCTGGAGCACTTCGCGGTGACCGATCACCACGGCTTCTCCGCCCATGGGCCTGCGGCCGAGCGGCTCGCCGAGCGGCGGGCCCGAGGAGAGGTTGTGCCGACGCTCTGGCGCGGTGTGGAGATCAGCTGTCTGCTCGAGGGGTGCCTGGTGCACGTCCTGGCGCTGGGATTCAGTGCCCAGCACGAGCCGCTGCTGCCCTATCTGCAGGGCCAGGCCGTGACGGGCCCCGCCCTTCAGGCGGCGGCGGTGGTGGAGGCGATCCAGGCGAGTCGGGGCCTCGCCCTGCTGGCCCATCCCGCCCGCTACCGCCTGCCCCACCCGCGCCTGATCGCCGCGGCGGCGGCGCTGGGCTTCGATGGGGCCGAGGCCTGGTACGACTACGGGATGCAGGGGCAGTGGTCGCCCACCCCCCTCATCTGCGAGGAGATCGCCGCCGATCTCGACCGCCGGGGACTGCTCAGCAGCTGCGGCACTGATTCCCATGGTTTCAAGCTTCACGCTCGTTAGCGCCTGCCCCGCTAGGGTTTGCTGACGGATTCCTCGTCTCTCCCGATGGGACTGTTCGATCGCCTCCTCGGCAAGCCTTCCTCCAATGTCAAAGTCGCCGGCCAGGCCAGCAGCAAACCGCAGGAGGAGCAGAAAACCTTCTTCCTTGATGCCGATGCGTCCAGCACCCTCGGGGACGTGAATTTCATGCGCCGTTCCAACACGATCCGGCGCACCTTCCCCGGCAACGCTGACAGCCCCGGTGAAAAGGAGCTGGTGGCTGAGGTGGCCTCGATGGAAGCCCGTGTGGAGAAGGCCACTCCTGGCCTCGGCGGCACCAGTGAGTCCGACGGTCTCGACGTCAACCTCACCGGTGGCGTCCCCAAGCCCGTGAAGAAGACCTTCGCCCAGACGATGTCCTCCGCCGAGCTCGAGCAGCGGATGAAGGGATCCGCGGTCGCGGTCAACGCTCCCGGTGCCACCGCCGGTCCGGCCCGCAAGATCAAGGCCGAGGAGGACGAGGCCAAGCCGGGCAGCACCCCCCAGGCCGGCCGGCCGGGCTCGATCGACCCGTTCAAGGCCATGGCCCGCGACATCAACAGCTGAGCGCTGCTGCGGCGCCGCCGCCTCCTGTGCTCAAGGCCAGGGTGGCTCTCGGTGCTGCCGCTGCTGCTGCAGACCCCATCCCCTGCCGACTGCCCCGTGGGACCCAGTCGGTGGGGGTTTCTGCTGGGCGGTTCCGGCTCTGCCGATTCAGAGCTGCTCCGTCAGGGCGTCGCTGTCCTGCACCAGCGCCCGCAGACGCGCCAGCTGCTCCTCCCCGGCCGACTCCCACAGCCCGCGGTGGTGGGCCTCCAGCAGCCGCTCGGCCATATCCCGCAGGGCCCAGGGGTTGCTGCGGCGCAGGAACCCAAGCACCGACTCCTCCGCCAGCCAGCGATCGGCGATGGCGCCGTAGCTCCAGTCGGGCACCCGCCCGGTGCTGGCGTCATAGGCGAACAGGTAATCGAGGCTGGCGGCCATCTCGAAGCCGCCCTTGTAGCCATGGCTGCCCATCGCCCGAATCCAGCGGGGAT
>JAYKJA010000102.1:0-5696 GCA_035285905.1 Synechococcaceae cyanobacterium | reverse complement strand
CGCGACCTGAAGGCGGCCTGGATCCTGCAGGACGCTTCCATCGCCGAGGCCAGCTGGGGGTTTCCAGGTCCAGCAGGTGGTGGAGAAGGCACTCAAGGCCTGGCTGTTTCAGCTGGGTGATTCCCCTCCTTTCACCCACGATCTGGTGGTGCTGTTCAAGCGTCTGTTGCTGGCCGGGGCCGATGTCGATGCCCACCGTGACCTGGCAAGGTTCACCGATTTCGCGGTGCAATTCCGCTACGACGCCGATCCCGAGCCGATGGGGTTGGATCGCGGTCACTGGCTGCAGCGTGCCGAGGAGCTCGTCGAGCCTGTGGCGTCGCTGATCGCTGCCGAGGACTGAGGGTTGTGATGCTCCCCCGGCCAGCCAGGGGTTGAGCCGGTGATCGACGCCGTCGCGTCCTGGATCCGACTTCTGGTTGGCATGCACATCACCACGATGGCGAGCCGCTTGATCCCTACGGCGTGGTCGTGACCGAGGTGATGCGAGCAGCCAGACAGCACAGCTGTTCCATGACTGGCTGACGTTGGTCGTGTGTCGTGCGCGGAATACCCTTCGCCAGCCTCCTGGATGCGACACGAGGAGGGGGCCTGCCTTCCCGTTGGGGCCTCGCTTGGGGGCCCTGCTTCAGGGCGGCGTCGGCACAACGACGCGAGGCGGCAGGTTCAGATGGCGGATCCGCCTGGCAAAGCCACGGTCATCGAATGAAGCCATCGTCGCGCAATCGCGGCAGCTGGCGTGATGCAGCGCATCGGCGAAGTCAAGGCCGGAGCGCAGTCCCGCATCGGCCTGCTCGAGGCCGGGGCGATCCTCGGCCGTGAGGCAGGGATGGTTCAGGAGCTGGTCGAGCACCTGCAGGACCTGATCGACAGCAAAGCCGTAGTAGCCCCGCAACACCCACTCCAGCTCCAGCGCCACGGTTTTTGGCAGAAACAGGGCCTGGCCGGATTCGATCAACTGGCGGGATCGAAATCCACCGGCACCGGAGGACGGGAACTGCTGAGCAGGCCGAAGCCACCTGTCGGGAGATCATGGCCGGGGCTGGGGCGGCAGGGCCGCAGCTCGATGTGATCGCCGACCAGCGCAAAGCTCACCCGACTGCCCCTGCCCAACCCCCCAGCTGCTGGCGCAGCGCCTTGGGAATGGTGACCTGCCCCTTGCTGGTGATCGGGAAGGAGGCGGGGGCGTCCACGATTGTCCTCGTGCGGCCTTACCTGGTAAGGCTAGTGGGGTGGCCTGGGGCCTGCTCCTGCAGTGGAGCCCCGTCGTTGTCGCCCCTCACGCCAGACTCCCCCGCGCTGCGGCAATCACCATCGTCCGGAAGCGCGCTGCTGACATCGCTCTCCCCCGCACGTCTGCCCTGAACGGGGAACCAGGCGAGTCGCGCGCCTGCCTGCCCGAGGACGTGCCCGAGCTGCGCCAGGGGCTCCTGGCCTGGTGGGACCTGCACGGCCGCCACACCATCCCCTGGAAGCTGCGCCCCGATGGCAGCCGCCCCGCCGATGGCGAAGCGCTCGATCCCTACG
The DNA here is from genome assembly GCA_035285905.1 of Synechococcaceae cyanobacterium. Lineage (GTDB taxonomy): Bacteria > Cyanobacteriota > Cyanobacteriia > PCC-6307 > Cyanobiaceae > Cyanobium. Next base: position 4,169 of record JAYKJA010000102.1, on the reverse strand, counting down.
GCGTGGTCGTGGCCGAGGTGATGCTGCAGCAGACCCAGCTGGCGGTGGTGCTGCCCTACTGGCAGCGCTGGATGGCGGCCCTGCCCTCGCTGGCCGCGCTGGCGGCGGCCGAGGAGGGCCGGGTGCTGCTGCTCTGGCAGGGACTCGGGTACTACTCCCGAGCCAGGCGCCTGCACCAGAGCGCCCGGCTGCTGCTGGCAGAACCGTCGGCTGCAGCGACGAGGGAAGACCCCGCCCCGGCACCGGCGGCGACGCACGGCCGCGACGATCCCTGGCCCCGCGATCTGGAGGGCTGGCTGGCGCTGCCGGGCATCGGCCGCAGCACCGCCGGCAGCATCCTGGCCAGCGCCTTCGATCGGCCTTTCCCGATCCTCGATGGCAACGTGCGCCGCGTGCTGGCCCGCCTGCTGGCGCGCCCGTTGCCGCCCGCCCGTGACACCGCGGCGATGTGGCGGATCAGCGAGGCTCTGCTGGATCGGCGACGCCCCCGCGATTTCAACCAGGCGCTGATGGATCTGGGCGCCACGCTCTGCACCCCGCGCCGGCCAAGCTGCGCTGCCTGCCCCTGGCGGGGGCTCTGCGCTGCCTACGCTGCCGGCGACCCCGCCCGTTACCCCGTGAAGGAGGCCCCCCGTTCCGTGCCATTCCAGGTGATCGGTGTGGGCGTGGTGCTGAATGCTGCCGGCGAGGTGCTGATCGACCAGCGGCTGCCGGAAGGTCTTCTGGGCGGACTGTGGGAGTTCCCGGGGGGCAAGCAGGAGCCCGGCGAAGCGATCTCCGCCACGATCGTGCGCGAGCTGCGCGAGGAACTGGCGATCGAGGCCGAGGTGGGGGAGGAGCTGATCGTGCTGGAGCACGCCTACAGCCACAAACGGCTGCGCTTCATCGTGCATCTCTGCCGCTGGCTGGAGGGGGAGCCCCAGCCCCTGGCGAGCCAGCAGGTGCGCTGGGTCCCTCCCTCCGAGCTGGATGCCTATCCCTTCCCTGCCGCCAATGCCCGCATCATCACCGCGTTGCGGCAGCGGCTCGCCCTGGCTGGGAGGCCATGACCGCTGCGCAGCATCCCCCCACGCGGCGATCCCCTGCCGCTGAGAGGGCACTGCCGATCAGCCCCCGCCAGCTGTGGGACTGCGGCACAGCTGGAGTCAGACTGCAGACCATGACTCCTCATCGCCCCGATGCAGCGCAGGTCGAGAGGGTCCACCACGCACTACAACCTGAGCGGCGACGTCAGCGTTGACCTCGGGCGGAAGGCCAGACCCGGCCAGCACATCATCACGGCCTCCGCCCCCGACAGGCGCCAGACCCTGACCCTGCGGAATGCCAACAGCCGCAGCCGCTTCGGCATCCTGACGCCAACTCCGGCCCAGCTGATCGTTCATCTCAACCCCCGCCTGAATGACGGCAGATTGCGACTGCTGCTGGGCGCTTCAGGGGGCACGGTGGATGAGGCCATCATCCGGGCGGAGGATCCGCTGCTGACAAGCGTTGACATCCTCACTTGCGGCCCCAAGAGCCATGTCGACATCAACATGACCAGCGCCCTGAGCCGGATCAGGATCCGCGGCGAGGGAACCAACTACCTGGACTTCGACTTCAAGCCGCTGATCGGCGGGAGCGAAACACTGCGGATTGATGCACGCGAAACCACCGGAACCACAGCCGTCTTCGTCGGCAGAAACTACACCCATGGCATCCGATTCCAAGGGGGGATCGCCTCCACAGCCGTGACGCAGCTGGGCCTGCAGGTGACGGGAGCGCCAGCGGTTCTGGAGCTGGAGCAAGTCCAGACGCTGATTCTGCAGAGGGGCTCCCAGGGCAACCTGGATCTGCAGGCCACGGCCGGCATCCACAGCGTGGAGGTGCAGCGGCTGGGCTCCCGGCCCGGCGAGGGGCGCCTGTTCAGCACCCTGCTCAACCTGCCTGGCCTGCGCTCGATTCTGTTCATCGGCAGCGGCACCGGCGACAGCCAGGATTTTCCGGGACTGGTGATCAGCGGTCTGCAGACCTTGCCCGGCCCCGCAGACAGGGTGCAAGTGAACTACGGAAACCGCGACATCCGTCTGAGGGACGGCAGCGGCCTCAGCCATGCCGACCCATTGCGCCTGGACGGCGTCGAACGCCTGCAGCTGGATCCCTCCGCCGTGATCGGTCGCGAGGGCCCCTGGACCCTGGCCGGCCTTGCCGGAGACCGACTGCAGGAGGTGGTGCTGCGCAATCCCTCCCTGGGGCAGAGCGATCTGGGCACGGTCAGCGCCGGCAACGGCCAGGGCAGCCTGCAGCGGCTCGATGCCAGCGCGGTTGCCGGTCCGCTGCGCCTCCGCATTGCCGCCGATTCGCTCGCGCCCGGAGCCACAGTCCTGGGCGGGCCGGGCGGCGTGGAGTTCGACTGGGTCCCCGGCGCACAGGACGGCCCCCTCAGCGTGTTCAGCGGCGACGGCGATGACGCGATCGTGTTCGGGGGAACCCGTCAGACGATCCACTCCGGGCTGGGGCGTGACCGTTTCCGGCAGGTGGCCGCCAATGGCGGCCGGCTTGACGCGCTGACGACGATCGCCGTGGCGGATCCCGGCACCAGCGACGATGGGGTGGAGCTGCTGCGAGGTGGGGTCAATGACCAGGTCAGCTGGTTGCCCGAACCTGCCGACGCCGCGGATTTCCTGCAGACGGTGCGGCATCGCCTTGAGGCCAATCCCGGCGCCAGCGGGCTCTATGCGGGAACGCTCCTCCAGCCGTCGGGGCCGCTGACCCTGGCCTATCTCCACTGCGGCATGGAGAGCCTGGACCATCTGTTCGCCTTCGCGGGGCAGCACAACCCGCGTCTGCAGGGCACGGTGCTGAGCCTCAGCTGACCTGGGGCGCCCGGCAGCCGGCACGAGCCCGAACGACATCGGGGGGAAGCTGGCGAGCCGGAGGGCACGGCGAGCGGACCGCCTGAGGCCGGCCCGCTCAGCCCGCCGGCGGGGAGACCCAGGCCAGCCGCCCGGCCTGCGGATCCCCCTCCTCCAGCCAGGCCAGCCGCAAGCGCCAGGCCGGCTCCGGCAGCACTCGCAACCGCCCGGGCCACTCCACCGCCAGCACGGCACCGAGCCCCAGGGCCTCCTCCTCCTCCTGGGCCAGCAGTTCATCGGCGGCGGCGGGATCCTCGAGCCGGTAGAGATCGAGGTGCACGAGATGGGTGTCGCGGCCCTGGCAACGGCCGCTGTAGTGATGGGCGAGGGCGAAGCTGGGGCTGGTGATCGGCTCATCGATGCCGAGCCCAGCGGCCAGGCCCTGCACCAGACAGGTCTTGCCGGCCCCGAGATCCCCCTGCAGCAGCAGCAACGGCGCCTGGCCAGGAGCGCAGAGGGGCAGCAGACGCAGGGCCAGACGGCGTCCGAGGGCGACCGTGGCGGCGGGGTCCTCCAGGCGGATGGGTGGCTCAGTCAAGGCAGCCCGCCTCGATCCAGAAGGATCCCAAGGTAGATTCCAGCATGCGAGCCCGAAGCCTCGGCCACTCCGCAGCTTTTTCGTAACCAACCATCGCCCTCCCGCGGGGAGAGAGATTCATCCATGGTGGCCACCCCTACCAGCACGGCTTCGTTCAGTGGTCTTCAGGCCACAAGCAGCTACGTGATCGCCGACATCGGCCAGGCCGACTTCGGTCGCAAGGAGATCGCCATCGCCGAGACCGAGATGCCCGGTCTGATGGCGCTGCGCCGCCGCTACGGCGCCGAGCAGCCGCTGAAGGGTGCCCGCATTGCAGGTTCCCTGCACATGACGATCCAGACCGCCGTTCTGATCGAGACCCTGGTGGCCCTCGGCGCCGAGGTGCGTTGGGCCAGCTGCAACATCTTCTCCACCCAGGATCATGCCGCCGCGGCCATCGCCAAGGCCGGCATCCCTGTCTTCGCTGTGAAGGGCGAGAGCCTGGAAGAATACTGGGACTACACCCACAAGATCTTCGAGTGGGCCGATGGCGGCACCCCGAACATGATCCTGGACGACGGCGGCGACGCCACCCTGCTGATCCACCTGGGCATGCAGGCCGAGAAGGACCCGTCGGTGATCTCCAAGCCGACCAATGAAGAAGAGACCGTGCTATTCGAGGCGATCGCCAAGAAGCTGAAGAGCAGCCCGGGCTGGTACACCAAGATGGGCACCGCCATCAAAGGCGTGACCGAAGAGAC
>JAYKJA010000101.1:0-9493 GCA_035285905.1 Synechococcaceae cyanobacterium | reverse complement strand
CGGACAGACCGCGGGCCTTGTAGAAGGTGAAGATCATGCCGCCGCCGATCAGGATCTTGTCGCACTTGTCGATCAGGGCCTCGAGCACGCCGATCTTGCTGCTCACCTTGGAGCCGCCCACGATCGCGGCGAGGGGACGCTTGGGTTCATCGATGGCGCCCTGCAGGTAGGCCAGCTCCTTCTCCATCAGGTGGCCGGCGACGCTGGGGTTGAGGAACTTGGTCACCCCTTCGGTGGAGGCGTGGGCACGGTGGGCGGCACCGAAGGCATCGTTGACATACACCTCGGCGAGCGAGGCCAGCTTCTCGGCGAAGGCGGCATCGTTCTTCTCCTCCTCAGCGAAGAAGCGCACGTTCTCCAGCAGCACCACGCCGCCTTCCTCCAGCGCTGCCACCTTGGCTTCGGCGTCGGGACCGATGCAGCTGTCGGTCTTGGACACGGGCACGCCCAGCAGGTCGCTGAGGCGGGCGGCCACCTGGGTGAGGCGCATGCCTTCGTTCACCTGACCCTTGGGACGGCCGAAGTGGGCCGCGAGGATCACCTTGGCGCCGTTGTCGCGCAGGTGGGCGATGGTGGGCAGGGCGGCGCGGATGCGGGTGTCATCGGTGATGGCGCCGCTGTCGTCCTGGGGTACGTTGAAATCCACCCGCACGAGGACGCGCTTACCGCGCAGGTCTGCGGCGCCAAGGCTGGCCAGGGTGCGCTTCGCCATCGTGAGAGGGGAGAGAAAACGGGCCGGAGCATAGCCTGCGGCCCGCCGGGCCCCCGCCGGTCTTCCCTCCCCGCGGACCGCGCTGGCGTCGGGCCGGGATGGCGCTAGGACGTGGGGGACACCGCCGGATCCATGTTCGACACCGTCCTGTTTCCCATCGATCAGAGCCGCCAGACGCTCGAGACGGCCGCCGTTGCTCTGCAGCTGGCTCAGCAGCACGGCAGCCGCATGGTTCTGCTCTCGGTGATCGAGCCGGAAGACTCCGGGGCGATGCACGATCCCGAAGCCGTGGCCCGGCTGCTGGAGCAGGCCCGTGACCGCTTCGCCCAGGCCGGGGTGGAGGCGCAGGTGATTGAACGGGAGGGCAAGCCGGCCTTCGTCATCGGCGATGTGGCCGATGAGGTCAACGCCGACCTGATCGTGATGGGCACCCGCGGCATCACCCTGGAGGAGGACCAGCACAGCACGGCCGCCCGGGTGATCCAGCTGGCGCCCTGCCCCGTGCTGGTGGTGCCCTGATGGGGGGGGCGCGGCGCGATCCCTCCCCTTCAGCACTGGAGGGGGCAGAGCTCTTGGAGGGGGTCGAGTCTGCTGCCGGCCGGGAGTCTCAGCCCATCGCCCTGAGCTCCGCCGCTCCGGCCATTCAGTGGTACCCCGGGCACATCGCCAAGGCGGAGAAGTCCCTGGCGCAACAGCTGGAGCGGGTGGATCTGGTGCTTGAGGTGAGGGATGCCCGCATCCCCCTGGCCACGGGTCACCCGCGGCTGCAGCGCTGGATCCGGGGGCGCCAGCACCTGCTGGTGCTCAACCGCCTGGACATGATCACTCCCGCGGCCCGCCAGGCCTGGACGGACTGGTTCCGCGGCCGGGAGCAGTCGGTGTGGTGGTGCGATGCCCGGGCCGGCACGGGGGTGAAGCAGCTGCAGCAGGCCGCCGCCCGCAGCTGCCAGGCCCTCAACGCCCGGAGACTGTCACGGGGCATGCGGCCCCGCCCGGTGCGGGCGCTGATGCTGGGGTTCCCCAACGTGGGCAAGTCGGCCCTGATCAACCGGCTGGTGGGCCAGAAGGTGGTGGAGAGCGGTCGCCGGGCGGGGGTCACCCGCAGCCTGCGCTGGGTGAGGCTGGGCCAGGAGCTGGATCTGCTGGATGCCCCGGGCGTGCTGCCCCCTCGCCTCGACGACCAGCAGGCCGCCCTGCGCCTGGCCCTCTGCGACGACATCGGCCAGGCCGCCTACGACGGCGAGCAGGTGGCCCTGGCCCTGCTGCGGCTGCTGGGCCGGCTGGCGGCGGATTCGGCCGCCGGGGTGGCCCCGGGGCTGCTGGAGCGCCGTTACGGCGTGTCGGTTCAGCGCTCTGCAGTCGGTGAGCCTGCCCCGGGGCTGAGGGCCTCGCCGGGCGGGTCGCCTCCTCATCCCGGCGGGGAGAGGCCTGATGGGGGCGCTGCGGAAGCGGTCGACGCAGCTGGCCAGGCCAGCCTCATGGGGGAGCTGGAGGCGGCCACCTGGCTGCAGGCCGCCGCCGATCGCCACACCAGCGGTGAACCGGCCCGCATGGCCCAGCGTCTGCTGGATGACTTCCGCCGCGGCGTGCTGGGTCCGATCGCACTGGAGCTGCCCTGACGCCCCCGGGCTGATCCAGGCGGCCTGATGGCTCGGGACGCGGGGACCTGCGCTCTCCGGGCGGAGGGGCCAGGGAGCCCGGGGGGCCGGAACCGAGGGGCCGGAAGCCGGCTGGAGATGGGCCCAGGTGGGGGAGGCCCGGCTCGCGGGCGCGGGGAAGCCGCGCCCGTGGCTCAGGAGAAGCCGCCCCTGTGGGTCAGGAGAAGGCCGCGCCCTGGGTTCAGGTGGCGTTGCCGAAGGCCACCTGGCAGGCGGAGTTGAGCAGCTCGGCTTCCGCGGCGGAGCCGGGTGGGTTGCCGTTGATCAGGCCGGTGTTGCAGTCAGCGGTGAGCTGATAGCTGCTGCCGTTGGCACTGACCACGAAGCTCACCGAGCCGTTGCCGATCGGTTGCACGGTGCCGAACTGCAGCTGGTAATCCGTGTTCGGCACAACGATGTAAGTGACGTCATTGCTGACGGCGTCGTTGACCGCGCTGTTGATCAGGGCTGCCGTGGTGAGGCTGGTGATCCCCCAGAGCGCGGCGCTGGCTCCCCACCAGCCCCAGGGCGGCTGACTCCAGCCGCCGTACCAGCCCCAGCCCCAGGGTCGCGCCGCTCCCCAGCCGACCCGAGCCCAGCCCGGCCGCAGGTTGACGTTGTTGATGTTGACCTGGCGGTTCCAGTTGCGGTTGATGACCAGGTTGTTGTTGAACGAGCCGTTGCCGGGCCAGCCCGGCCGGCCCACGCCCCCCGGCCCCCCCGGACGCCCGATCGTGCCCGGTCCACCAGGACCACCAGGACCACCAGGCCAGCCGGGCCCCCCGGGTCCGCCCGGACCTCCAGGCCCTCCGGGCCAGCCGGGACGGCCCACGCCCCCGGGCCCGCCGGGACCCGGCAGCCCCGGTCGGCCGATGGAGCCCGGACCACCCGGAGCAGCGGGGCCGCCCGGGCCCCCAGGCCCTCCCGGCCAGCCCGGTCGGCCGACCTGACCGGGGCCTGCGGGGCCGAGGCCTCCCGCTCCTCCAGGACGGGTCACCGGCCCCAGCGGGCCAGGGCCACCGGGGCGTCCCACCGCTCCCGGGCCCGGGCCGCCGGGCACTGCGGGGCGGGTCATCCCGCCCGGAGACCACCCCCCTCCGGGACGCAGGGAGGGGGTGCCCACCCGATTCAGCTGGTTGCCCTGCATGAAGCCGCCGCTGGGGGGGCGGTTGCCGCGGCCGAAGCCGGCGCCGCCGAGGCCGGTCTGGGGCCGGGCCATGCCTCCGCCGAAGCCGCCTCCGCCTCTCAGGCCGGCTCCTCCAGCACCACCGCGACCACCAGCGAAGCCACCGCCTCCGCCGGCGCGGCCGCCACCGAAGCCGCCCCCCCGGGCCAGCCAGCCAGCGTCAGCGGCGGGGGAGCCATCAGGGGTGGCGAAGGCCAGGGCCGCGGGAGCCTGCAGCGACAGCAGGCCCGTCATCAGCAGGCCGAGAGTTGCACGCGGGCCCCTCATCAGCGGCCCTCCATCGCCGTGCTGACCAGGTCGCAGCCGCTGTCGTAGCAGAGGATCTCGACCCGGCCATTGCTGGCGAAGCGGGCCCTGACCAGATCCCGGCCGCGCAGATCCGGGCGATCCTGCAGCAGGCTGTTGAGGTAGTTGGGGTTGACGACGCAGAGGTCCTTGTCGTTGAAGCAGAGCGTATTGGAGGAGAACAGCACGCTGGCATTGCGCAGGGGTTGCCAGCTGCGGCTCGAGGCGTCCCACAGGCTCATCAGGGAAGGCTGGTCCGTGATGCGCACCGTTTCAATGCTCTGGCCCATGCGGTGGCGGTAGAGCGTGGCTCCGCCTTCGTTGATCGCCTCCACCGTGCAGGGGAGCACAGCACCTCCCCTGACCGAGCAGTTCGTCACCAGGGAGTAAAGCTTGCCGGCGGAGCCCGGGTGGGCAGCGGGGGCCAGGCTCAGCGACAGGACCCCGGCGGCCAGGAACGGCAGGTGTCGCCGCAGCACGGCTGTCCGGTGAGGAGAGGAGGGGAACGGAGCCATCGGTGACGGCGGGGGTCTGTTCAGTTGCTAGGGCGGTGGCGGCAGCGGTGTCAGGCAGGACCGTGCTCAGCGACACAAAGCGACACTGCAGGCCAGCCGGAGCCGCTGGGCGGGACCTGGCTCACCAGGGAAGCGGTTCGCCGTTGGCGTGCCAGAAGCTGCCGCTGTTGCCGAGCGCAAGGGAGTCGAGACGGGCCAGCAGCCCCTGGGCCGCCTGTTCCGGAGGAATGCCGGAGAAGTTCACCATGCGGGTGGCCACCATGCCCGGGTGCAGGATCGCCACGGCGATGCCTCGGGGCCGCAGGTCCACCGCCAGGGAGCGCCCGGCCATGTTGAGCGCCACCTTCGACATGCGGTAGCCGTAGTAGCCGCCGGATCCGTTGTCGTCGATCGAGCCCATGCGGCTGGTGATCAGACCCAGTTTGGCGCCGGGGGGCAGCAGCGGCAGCAGGGCGTGGGCGAGCAGCAGCGGCGCCAGGGCATTGACTTCGAACTGCCGCTTCACACTCCCGGCGTCGAGATGGTCCAGGTCGTCGGCTTCCAGGATGCCGGCGTTGAGGATGGCGCCTGCGAGATGCAGGCCCTCCAGCCTTTGGACCAGAGCCCCGATGTCCTTATCAGAGGTCAGCTCCACGCCGGCCTCGAGCTGCACCCCGAGGGCCTCCAGCTCAGGGGAGCTGCGGCGACAGACGGCGATGACCTCATCGCCGCGATGGCGCAGCTGGCGGCAGAGCGCGAGGCCGATGCCGCGGTTGCTGCCCGTGACCAACCAGGGAGCCATGACGGGGGGAAGGGGGAGGGAACTCAGGCGGCGGCGCGACGCTGCTGCAGCCCGAACAGCACGCCACCGGCCGCCAGGGCCGCCAGGGCGCCGCTGCTGGCGAGGAAGGCGAAGGTGAGCAGCAGGCCCAGCAGGCTGCCGAGGGACGCCATCTTGATCCGCAGCAGGTTCGACTTGACCAGCAGGATCAGCAGCAGCACCACCGTGGCCCGCAGGGAGGCGATGCGGAAGGCCGTCAGCGGGCAGGGCACGGGGAGGGGCAGAGGGAGCAGCAACGGGGGCAGAACCATGGGGGTCGGGAAGCGGGAGGTCAGTCTGGCGGGCGGCGGAGTCTGGCGGGCTGGCGCTGCCGCGGATGACTGCACGGCTCAGGTCAGGACCGACGCGGCTCGCCTGCGGCTCAGGACGGACGTGGGCGCCGCCGGCGGGAGCTCCCGGCTCCGCGGCTCCAGCCGGGGCCAGCGGCGGCAAACAGGTCACCCTGAACCCAGGCGCTGGAGCTTCCGGGCCTGTGACTGCCCCCCGATCCCCGACCGACCGCGGAGGCTGGGAGACGGGCGGCGACCGGAGCTGGGCCTGGAGCCGGGGCCGGCCTCGCCCAGTCCGGGGCCTGGAAGGGGGCGTAGGGGGAGGCGGCGCAGGCGACGGGGAGGCGGGCCACGGAATGCAGGCGTCAATACGCCTGTACTAGCCGGAAGCGGCGGGATTGGCAAGCGCCACCATCGCAGCGCGGAACCTGGTGGGTTTGGGTGAAGCGGCGGCCCCCGTTGGTTGCGTGGGGTCCCGGCGGAGCGCTTTGGCCTGTCCCTCCTCCGTGGGGGAGGCAGGCTCACGTCGGGCCTTCCGTTGGTGCAGGGCGGCTCTGATCCGTCGGGAGATGGAAGTGCAGGCCGGGGTCGCGGTTGGTCGGAGCGGCGCCGGGGGGCTGTCCAGGCGTCCTGTGGGGCGCGGGTGAGGCACGCGGGAGAGCCGCCGCGAAGCAGCCCGTCCGAGCCAGGGACGCCCCAGGGCGGAGCGCATCGCGATCGCGCGACGGGGCAGGCGTTCAGCCCTGGCTCAGATCCTGGTGAGCCAGGACGCGCTGGCGAAGGCGATCGGACCCGTGCCTGGAGCCAGGGACAGGCCCTGGAAGGTGGCAATCAGTTCGTCGGCTGCGCTGAACGTCATGTCGCCGTTCCCGATATAGATATCGGTGAAGGGAGTGTTGTCGATCGTGATGTTGTGGACGATGTATTGGGAGGATGAGCGCACGACCAGCTGGTCACCTTCCTCCGGGTTGAAGTCGAGAATCCAGAGATAGTCGGCGAATCCACTGGAGCTGGATTTGCCATCGTTGTAGAACTGCCCGCGGGAATCGGCCGTCAGGAATCGGTCTGCCCCCAGGCCCCCGGTGACCTTGTCGATCTGGTTGAGCCCGAGGTTGATCGGCCGCGTGCCCTTCGCAGTCACGCCCGTGACCGAATCGGCGCCGCTGCCACCCCCTTTGGTGCCGGTGAGCACGTCGCTGCCGGTGGTGCCCCAGATCTGACGAGGGGGATCGCTCGTCGGTGGCGGCGTGACACCCCCCACCAGGCTGGCCAGCTGGCTGAGGGATGCATCGAGATTGAGCCGGCCTCCGGAGGCGGTCCTGCCGGACAGGGAGGAGGTGGGGGTGGCGCCGCTGTAGAGCGCCTGCAGCAGTTGTTGCGGGGTGGCCGTGGGGTGGGCCGAGCTCATCAGCGCGAGCCCTCCCAGCACGTGGGGGCTGGCCATCGAGGTGCCGCTGTAACTGGCGTAGCCGGCGTTGGGGACCGTGGAGATGATGGCGGACCCCGGGGCTCCGATGTCGACGGTCTGGGCCCCGTAGTTGGAAAAACTGGAGAGGGATCCGCTGCTGGTGATCGAGGCCACCGAAACCACCGCTTCATAGGACAGCGCCTGGGTGCCGCTGGGGGCGGTGAGTGTGCTGTAGTTGGCGGGATAGGTCATGGTGACGTCGTTGCTCGCGGCGCTGTTGCCGGCCGCGGCCACGAACAGATTGCCGACCCTGCCGCCGTTGACGATCGCTGTGTGCAGGCTGGAGAGATAGCCGCCGCCGCCCCAGGAATTGTTGGTGCCCACGTATTGAGCCACGCCGCCGTAATCGACGTCGTGGCGGGTTGTCATGTTGGCGTAGTAGTTCACGGCCGCCGCGGCATCCGAGGTGTAGCCGCCATTGGGACCCAGGAACTTGAGCGCCATGATCTGGATGTTCCAGTTCACGCCCGCCACACCGAGGCCGTTGCCACCCAGGCCGCCGATGGTGCCGGCCACGTGGGTGCCGTGCTGGTCGCCGTCGCTGGGGCGGTAGGGATCGTTGGAGTTGTTGTAGAAGTCCCAGCCGATCAGGTCATCGCGACGGCCATTGCCGTCGTTGTCGAGCCCATCCTCCCAGCGGCTGTCGTTGAGCAGGTCGCCGGCGTCGATGCGGGCGTTGCCGTTCACATCCTGTACGAAGGAGGCATTGCGGCTGTCGTTGAGATCGCGGAAGGTGATCAGACCGTCCGTGTCGCTGTCGGTCAGCTGGTTGTAGAAATCGAGAGTGCGGATCTCGCCGGGATTGAGCCAGATGTTGAGATAAAGATCGGGATGGGTGTAGTCGATACCCGTATCCACCACCCCCGCAACCACCTTGCTGCTGCCGGTGTATCCCTGCAGCCAGGCCTGCTCCGCCTGGCTGCCGAAGCTGTTGGTGGTGCCGCTGGGCCCGGCGGCGGTGCTGTCGGTGGAATACATACCCCAGAGTGCATTGGGGTTGGTGTAATACGGGTCATTGGAGATGGCGTTGATCCTGGCGAGGGCATCCAGTTCCACGCTGCGCACTCCGGCCTGCTGGGCATAGGCCCGCATCGCGGCAGCGGCGCTCAGCCCGGCGGGGAGCTCCACCACCTCGATCAGCTCACCGCCGCGTGTCGCACTGGCGGCATCGAGGCTCCGGACGGGAGCCACGCCCAGAGAGAGGTGGAGAGCGCTGCGTTCGGCGGCGGTGCTGGAGGGGTGCCAGTGGATCACCAGCCGTTCGGCCAGGCCCGGGGCACCGGAGGCGGGGGGCGCCGCGGGATCCGACTGGTCTGGGGCTCCGGTGGCAGAGGCGTTCAGACGCCTGCTGGAGCCCGGCCCTGTTTCGCTGGGGATGGCGGTGGGCAGTTCGGCCCGGAAGGGGAGGCCGGCGAAGCTCAGGCCGGTGGGCTGCTGCTCGGGGCGGTTCAGCGGGGTGGTCCTGTCGGCGGACCCGGGGTTGAGGGGTGGAGATGTCAATCTTCGGCGAAATTCCGCTTCGTCGAAGGTGAAAATTTTGATTTTTGCCGACCGTGGCGTTGCGCTCGTCATGGTGATAGCCCCTCGATGAACGGGTCTAATCCTGTGCCTTCATTGTAGTTGGGCTGCACTGCTGCGGGTGGGCCTCACCCTGCGGTTTCCCCCGTCGCCCCGCCCCGGAGGGCACCGCCGGGAGGCCGCTGCGCCGCCGGTACCGGCGCCGCTTGCCGCAGCGTCCGCCCTCTACGCTCGACCCATGCAGACCGGTTCCGCTGGTGGCGCCCGCTTCGGAGAGGGAGAAGGGGAGCTGCTGACCCTCTCCTACCCCAGACCCCTGCCGATGCGCCTCGACCGCTGGCTGGTCAGCCAACGGCCGGAGCAGAGCCGCGCCCGCATCCAGAAATTCATCGATGCCGGCTACGTGCGGGTCAACGGGGTCACCGGCCGGGCCAAGACCCCCCTGCGGCAGCACGATGAGGTGCAGCTGTGGATGCCTCCGCCGGAGCCGCTCCCCTACCTCATCCCCCAGGCGATCCCCCTGGATGTCCTGTTCGAGGACGCCCACCTGATCGTGCTCAACAAACCCGCCGGTCTCACGGTGCATCCCGCCCCCGGCAACAAGGACGGCACCCTGGTCAATGCGCTGTTGCACCACTGCCCCGATCTGCCGGGCATCGGCGGCGAGATGCGGCCCGGCATCGTGCATCGCCTCGACAAGGACACCACCGGCTGCATCGTCGTCGCCAAGAGCCAGGAGGCGCTGGTGAAGCTGCAGGTGCAGATCCAGAAGCGCATCGCCAGTCGTGAGTACCTGGCGGTGGTGCATGGCCAGCCCGCCGACGACGCCGGCACCATCGTCGGGGCGATCGGCCGCCATCCCGCCGACCGCAAGAAGTACGCCGTGGTGCACGACGGCTCCGGGCGCCATGCCTGCACCCACTGGAGCGTGGTCGAGCGCCTCGGCGACCACGCCCTGCTGCGCTTCCGGCTCGACACGGGCCGCACCCACCAGATCCGGGTGCACTGCGCCCACATGAACCATCCGATCGTGGGCGATCCGGTCTATTCCCGCGCCCGGCGCCTGCCGGTGCCCCTCAGCGG
>JAYKJA010000100.1:0-6568 GCA_035285905.1 Synechococcaceae cyanobacterium | reverse complement strand
GGCCGCCCTTGTAGGTGCCGTTCGGGTAGCCGGCGACGCAGCCGTAACGCTCGATCAGGTTGGAGAGCGCCTGGAAAGCCCAGTCGGTGGGCTTGACGTCGGAGAACTGGTTGATGCTGGTGACCTGCTCCTGGCTCTGCCCCTCCGAAGACCTGGCATAACGGTTGACGGCCTCCAGGTTCAGGTCCCCGGCGCTCACCGAGAGCGGGGGTAGGGGGGCCAGCAGGGCCGCGGCGACGACGGGAAGGCGATGAGGCACGGGGAGGCCGATGGGGTCGAGGCGTTGAAGGCGGGAAGGAACAGGCCAATCCTTCAGGCCGGCGCCTGAACGTCGGCCGCAGAAAGAGACGTGCCCCCGTTCGAGGCTCAATACTGAGAACGATAATTGTTTTCAGATCTATGGCTCGCGGGCTGGACCGGTTCCTCGCCCGGTCGCCGCGCCGCGACGTCTGGCCATCTTCCCTGGAGCCACCGCTGAAGTCCAGCGCCCAGGAAACGCTGGCTGCCATCGGTCACGCGCCCTGGTCCCATGGAGCGCGCTGCTCCGGCGCGGCAGGCGGGCAGTGACAGCAGGTCCCCAGCAGCACCCCCAGGAGTGGCGACAGCGGCAACACCCAGGCGGATCTGGTGGCCCATGGGCACCGGGCCTGCAGCGTCAGAGCGCGAACAGGGCGTCGTAGCGGCGGTACTCCGGCTTGCGCAGGCCTTCGACCGCGAGCATCCGCCGCAGCTCGATGATCTCGGCCCGCTGGGCCACGATCACCTCCCGGGCGAAACGGCGGAGGGTTGGATTGGTGCTCTTGGCCAGGGCGTCGTGGGCCATCATCAGCGCCCCGCCGTGGTGATGGAGCATTCCCTCCAGGAACCAGACGACGCGGTTGTCCGGGGTGGGGGCCTCGCCCATCATCCGCATCCCGTCGATCTGGGCCTGGTTCATGCGGGTGAGGCCGGCGAGACTGTCGGGATCGCCGCCGGGTGCCAGCGCCACGGGGTACACGGGGGCCTGGGGATACCAGGCCCTGCGCCACAGCCCCATGGCCCGGATCTCCCTGGCCTGTTCGCGCCAGATCGTGGCGGCCAGGGCCCCCACCCCGGGCGCCCCGATTCCGAACACGAACTCGCTCATGCGCAGGGCGCCGATGTGGTGCTGCACCATCCCGTCGATGAAGCGCAGGTCGTAGGTGGCGCCGGCAGGGCCCACGTCGTGGGCGTCGTGGGCGTGGCCGGCCGCATCCTTCTGGCCGGGGACCTCCGGCGTGGTGTGATCGTGATGGTCGTGATCCCCTCCGGCCGGCCCCTGCGCCAGAGCGGGCGCCGCCAGCGTCGCGGCGGCAAGGATCCCGATCAGGGCGTTGGAGACGGTCCTGGTGCGCATGGAGACCGGGAAGAGAACGCCACCACCGTATGGTCTCCCCCCAGCTGGAGAGTCAAGGGAGGGGGTGGTGGGGTGTCAGGGTGATCCGTACCAGAGCCGATACCACTGCTCCATCTGTTCGATCTCCCGGCTCTGGACCCTGACCATCGCCTGCTGGAGCGCCTTCAGCGGCGGGTGCTGGCTGTTGGTCTGAGCCATGGAGGCCATCATCACCCCCATGCGGTGGTGCGGAATCATCTGCTCGATGAAGGCGCGATCGAAGTCGGGAGCCGTCTTCAGCCACGCGACATCGCTTCCTGCCTCCATCATCCCCATGCCCCCCCAGGCGGGCACGTCACCGCCGAACCATTGCCGGTACCAGGCGCGCATCTGGGCGTTCTCCCGCGTCTGGCTGTCCCTGATGCTCCGGGCCAGGGCCCTGATCTCGGGCCGCCTGGCCCGGGTGAGGGCCAGATCCGCCATGGCGATCGCGCCGTCATGGTGCGGAATCATCATCACGATGAAGTGCTGGTCCATCGCCTGAGCCCCCCTCCGCCAGGGTCCAGGCATCCCTACGGCTGCTCCGCCGCCCGACGGGGCCGGGGAGGCGGGCGGCCCGGAGCGCGCCGGAGTCCCCAGCCCCAGGAGCAGTGCCCCAAGCCCGGCGAGGACGGCGGTTCGTGAGTGGCGCATCGACTCTCCTCCATGGCTTCTCTCCATCACCAGCATGGGGATGGCCGCGGCAGCCGGAAGCGGTCCAGAGACATGGCTTCGCCCGGGCCGCGGCCTGCTCCGCCAGTTCAGACCCGGAGATTGGGGCAGATCACGTCATCCTCCTTGGCCGGATCGCTCTGCCAGCCGGCCAGCAGTCCCTGCAGCTCCGTCCTGAGCTGACGCAGCTCCCTGATCCGCTCCTCGACCCGCCCGATCTGGCGTTCCAGCTGCATCCGGATGTCGCCGCAGGGCAGTTCGCCGGCGTCGTGAACCGCCAGGCAGCCCCGGATCTCCTCCAGGCTGAGACCCAGGGTCTTGAGGCGGCGGATGAGCTCCAGCCGTTGCAGGCTCCCTTCGGCGAAGAGGCGGTAGCCGCCGTCGCTGCGGCCGATCGCCGGCAGCAGGCCCAGTTCCTCGTAGAACCGAAGGGTCTTGACGCTCATGCCGCTGCGGCGGGCGAGCACGCCGATCTTCATGCCCAGGGACTGCATGCGATCCATGCTCCATGGCGATGGAGACTTTAGGTTGGGGAGAGGCTGGGTCGCTGAGCGTTCCAGACTGCCGGTCCGGTCGGTGGCTGTCTCAAGGGCCTTTGCCCTTGTGCGCACGATCTGCGGTCTTGATGATGTCATCCGCAGCAGAATTCAGTTCTTCTGCTGTGTTTTGACGTCACCACTCTCTGCCCGAAATGTCGCTATCTGAGGTGCTGCATGACTGCAGCCTGAATGTGCATCTCCGAGGCTGATATCCCATGAGAGACTGAACGCAGAAGCGACGAAGACCATGGCCTAGCCAATGGTCTTCCTGGTCACCCGGGCGGCTTCCCGTCCGGACGGCATCCGATTCCGTGTCTGGGCTCCCCACGCCAGCCGCGTCGACCTGATCGGACCATCCAGTGACGCCGACGCGGTCGTCCATCCGATGCTGTCCGGGCCACGGGGGCACTGGACGGCCTTCATCGCGAACGCCCGAATCGATGATCCCTACAGTTACCGGATCATCACCAGCTGGAGTGCCCCCAGCGCCGTCCCCTGAGGCCGTGGCCTGTCCCACGGCGAGGACTGGCCTTTCCCAGGTGTCCCGGCGGTTCGCGGCTGCTGATCGACCCAACCGACAGGAGCGATACTGCAGCGGTCATCGCGGCAGGAGCGAGGTGCCACTGACCCCCATGGCCAGCGACAGCCCTGGCCGGACCCTGGCGACGGTCCCGGCATTCCGGGTGTGGGTGGCGGCATGACCTACTGCGTGGCGGTGCTCCTGGAGAGCGGCATGGTGTTCGCCTCCGATTCCCGCACCAATGCGGGGCTCGATGACTTCGCCAGCTTCTGCAAGATGACCGTGTTCGAGCGGCGCGGTGACCGGGTGCTCGTTCTGCTCAGCTCCGGCAGCCTGGCGGGGACCCAGGCGGTGATCGGCCTGCTGCGCCAGCGTGCCGAGGCCGGTGACGGGGAGCCCACGGTGTGGACGGCCAGGACGATGTTCGATGTGATGGTCCTGGTGTCGGATGCGGTGCGGGCGATCGAGCAGCGCGACGGCCCCTACCTCAAGGCCTCCGGCTCCAGCTTCAATGCCTCCTTTCTGGTGGGCGGCCAGATCCGGGGCGAAGCGCCGCGGCTGTTCCGTATGTACGCGGAAGGCAACTTCATCGAGGCGGGAGAAGACACGCCGTTCCTGCAGACGGGGGAGGCGAAGTACGGCAAACCCATCATCGATCGCGTCATCCATACCGACACGACGCTGGCGGAGGCCTCCAAATGCGTGCTGGTGTCGTTCGACTCGACCATGCGCAGCAACCTCTCGGTGGGGATGCCCATCGACCTGCTCGTCTATGAGCGGGACCGGTTCGAGATCCTCCATCGCCGCCGCTTCTCGGAGGGGGACGCCTACTTCAAGGATCTCAGCGCCGAGTGGAGCGTGGGGGTGCGCAAGGTGTTCCGGGAGCTGCCGGAACTGGTCTGGTAGGCGGCCCGGGCCCCGCGGCCGCGGCCCCGCCGCTGGTGCTGATCCACGGGATGTGGGACACCCCCCGTCTGTTCGATCCCCTGCAGCGCCAGTTGGCGGGGCGTCGCGGCCCACTGCTGATTCCCCATCTGCCCCACCGCTTCGGGCTGACCCCGATCGAGGAGCAGGCCGCCTTGCTCGACCTCCACATCGAAGCGGCTTTCGGTGCGCGGGAGCCCATCGATCTGCTGGGTTTTTCGATGGGCGGGGTGATCGCCCGCACCTGGATCCAGCTGCGGGGCGGTCACCGGCGCACGCGGCGGCTGATCAGCGTGGGCAGCCCGCAGCAGGGCACCCTCACCGCCGGTCCATGGCCCAGCTGGCCGATGGCCGGCATCGCCGACCTGAAGGCGGACAGCCCCCTGCTGGCGCGGCTCAACACCGACCTGGCCACCCTGGAGCCGGTGGAGTGCTGCAGCTTCTACTGCCATCCGGATCTGATGGTGATGCCCGCGTGGCGCGCCAGGCTGCCGCTTGGCCCGGGCCGCTGCCTGCCGGTGCGCTTTCACCACCAGCTGATGACCCACCCGGCCGCCCTGCGGGCTTTGGTGGACGAACTGCTGCGTCCCTAGCCTGGAGAGACAAGCATGCGTGCCGACCGTGGATCTGTTGGCCCTCTCGCTGCTGGTGCGCTGGCTGGTCGGCTGGGCCCTGTGCCTGCGCATGCCTCGGCTTCCCGCCTCCCGGGTCCAGGGCCAGACGACGGTGTCGGTGCTGATCCCGGCCCGCAATGAGGAGCTCACCCTGCCGACCCTGCTCGCCGCCCTGCGGCTCCAGAGCTTCGCCCCGCAGGAGGTGATCGTGATCGACGACCACTCCGACGACCGCACCGGCGCCATCGCCGCCGCCGCCGGGGTCACGGTCATGCGTCCGCCGCCCCTGGCCGAGGGCTGGTGCGGCAAGACCTGGGCCCTGCACCACGGCGTCCGCGCCAGCCGGGGGGAGACCCTGGTCTTCCTCGACGCCGACACCGAACCCCACCCCGCGTTCCTGCAGCACCTCATGGCCACCCGGCAGGAGCTGGGTGGCCTGGTTTCGGTGCAACCCTTCCACCGCACCGAGAAGCCCTACGAGCTGCTCTCGGTGCTGTTCAACCTGGTGGGGCTGATGGCGGTGCCGATGGGCGCGGGCTGCGGGGCGGCCTTCGGTCCGGCCATGGTGACCAGCCGCCGCGACTACGAGCGCATCGGCGGCCATGCGGCGGTGGCCGGCAAGGTGGTGGAGGACTGGTTCCTCGGCCATCTCTACGAGCAGGCGGGTCTGCCGGTGAGCGCCTTCATCGGCCAGGGGCTGCTCGACTACCGCATGTATCCCGGGGGTCTCCAGGACATGGTGGTGGGTTTCGCCAAGAACTTCGCCACCGCCGCCGGGGAGGTGCGCTGGCTCTGGATGCTCGGCGTGATCCTGTGGCTCTCCGGTCTGTTCTGGGCGGCCTGGTGCCTGCCCGCCTCCCTGCTGGGCTGGCCGATGCTGGGGGATCCCGCCGTGCTGCCCAACCTGCTGCTCTACGTCGCCTTTGCCGTGCAGCTGCTGGTGGTCACCCGCCGGGTCGGCGATTTCGGCTGGATCTGCCTGATCTTTCCGATTCCCGTGCTCTTCTTCCTGGGGGTGTTCGTTCTGGCGATCCTGAATCTCGAGCGGGGCACGATCGAATGGAAGGGCAGGCGGTTTCCGACGCGTTAGCAGGGCTGGTCTGTGTCCTGGGCTGGCTGCTGTGGTCGCTGCTGATCGGCTGGCTGGCCCACCGGCTGCCCCCGCAGGCCCTGGATCACGACACCTGGCTCACGGGACGGCGCCCCTGGCCGGAAAGCCGGCATGGCTTCGAGAGGCGTCTCGCCATCCGCCTCTGGAAATCCCTGCTGCCCGATGCCGGCACGGCCTTCCCCGGCGGGGTAGCCAAGAACAGCCTGGTGGGCAGGGATCGCCTCACGCTGCAGCGCCTGCTGGAGGAAACCCGCCGGGCCGAACTGGTGCATCTGGCGCTCTGGCCCTTCTGGATCGTGACGGCCCTGTGGCTGCCGCCGGCCGGTGTGCTGATCAACCTGCTCTTCGCGACCCTGTTCAACCTGCCCTGCCTGTGGCTGCAGCGTTACAACCACCTGCGGGTGCAGCGCACCCTTCAGGTCCTGACCCGGCGGCCATCCAGTTCGAGGTCCACGCCGATCCCATCGTCCTCGGCGTGACGGGCCACCACCAGCCGGTGACGGCCGCGCTCCAGCATGAACCCGTCCCGGGCCGGGTCGAACCAGGCGAGGCGGCGCAGCGGAATCCGGATCCGTACCCGCTGACTTCCGCCCGGCCGCAGGTTCACCCGGCTGAAGCCCGCCAGGGTGCGCCGCGGCCGCTCCACGGCCTCCCCGGGCGGCTCAACATAGACCTGCACCACCTCGGCGGCCTCCACCGTGCCGGTGTTCGTCACCGTGACCGCCAGCTCCACCGCCGCTTCTTCCTCCGCCGGGGTGGGGAGCCAGGCCACCTCCGGGTCGGTGTGGCGGAAGC
>JAYKJA010000099.1:0-12550 GCA_035285905.1 Synechococcaceae cyanobacterium | reverse complement strand
GGCGGAATCACCACCAGATCGGCCTGGCTGTTGGGATCGATGCCATTGGCCGAGAGCCAGTAGCGCATCCAGAGGTCGTGGGTGCCGCCCGGGAAGGTCACCGCCGCCTTGAACTTCCTGCCACCGGACTGCCGGGCGTTGACGGCCTTGAGCAGCCCGGCCTTGTTGTCGAGGGTGAGTTTGTTGTCGAGGAACTCCTTCGACACGGAGATTCCCTGACCCTGCAGATTCAACCGCGCCAATGTGTACATCGGCAGCGGCTGCTTGCTTTTGGTGATCTTGCCGGCGGTGAGCAACAGCGGCATCGGCGAGAGGATATGGGCGCCATCGATGCCGCCCTTGTCGCTGCCGAGCTCGAGGTTGTCGCGGGTGACGGCCCAGGAGGTCTGCTTGATCACCTTCACCTCGGGCATGCCGTGCTTGGCGAAGAAGCCCTTCTCCTTGGCGATGATCAGGGGGGCGGAGTCGGTGAGGGCGATGAATCGGAGGGTGGCTCCCTTCACCTCAACGTCCGTGGCGGCAGCCCCGGGGGCGGCGGTCGGGGAGGCGGAATCAGAGCTCTTGCGCCCCCCGCAGGCCGCCAGCAGTACAGACCCTGCCGCTGTACCCGCCGCTGTGATCAGAAATTGCCGACGCGAAAAGGAGGCCATGGGAACCGTGAATCGGGGAATGGGCTGAACGATCAAGCGCCGGTCGGGCGCGGGAACGGCGGATTCGGCAGGGGGATCCGGCCGGAAATGCAGAGGGAGCGAGCGGCCAGCTGGTGAACGGGCTCAGCACAGCTGAAGCCGGGACGTCTTCACAGCTGATGTCGGCGCAGATGCTCACCAACGCAAAAATTTCACCATCCGGCCGCCCTGGGCATGGTCTCCGTTGCTACCAAATCAACAATCGTCCGCCGGCGCTGCGCGGCCCTCGGCTCGCAGGCCGAATTCCGTCAGGGCCGCCGCCAGATTGCGGTGTTCATGTCCACTGCGGCCGAGCTTGACCAGGGCGAAGCGCTGCAGCACATCGAGCTGCGACCAGGCCCCTGCGGGAAGATCCAGCCCCAGATCGGTGCAGGTCTGCAGCAGATCCGGCGGCGGCGCGCAGGCCTCCGGCCAGTCCTCCGGCTGGGGGGGCAGGGTCCCGGCCGGTCCCTGGGGCAGGCCTGCACTGCGCTCCAGCAGCCAGTCGCGCAGGCCAAGAATGGCTGCGGCGTCATCCGACCAGGCAAGCAGCCGCCGGCGTTCACCCGCCTCGAGCCCATGCCAGTGGACCAGCTTGAGCTTGACCCCGGCCAGATCGAGCTTGCGCCGCACCGCCATCGGGATGCAACGCAGGTCGAGGCCGAAATCGGCTTCGAAGGCGAACACGCGGCAGTGCCGGTCCGGAACGGCGGGGCAGGGGGAATCGTTGCGGTTCAGCGGGCCATCTCCTCAAGCTGACGCACTCCACTTCTAGCCAGCAAGAGCGCCGAGGCCCGCTCCAACGCCTCCGGCAGCGCGGCACTGCGCCCGGCCTGCCAGAGGTAGGCGGCCAGATTCCAGCGCAGGGCCTCGGCCAGGGGACCCTCCCCCTGGAGCGCCGCCAGGGCGTCCCCCCGCCAGACCTCCAGCCCGGACCAGGGCACCTCGGAAGCCGTGATGCCGTGCTCCCGGGGGTGCAGCAGGATCCTTTCCACCTCCCCCTGACGCACCCGTGCCGTGATGCCGGCCCGGGTGGTGGGCAGGTCAGTGGACCCCTCCAGACCCTTGACCGTGAAGACATCTCTCTCCCCCACGGCGGTCAGAGCCTCCCAGGCGCGGGTTTCGGTGGGGGGATGCACGAATCCGCTGACCAGCAGATGCTCGCCCCGGTGGGGGGTCCACAGCAGCTCGAGGCTGGCCACGGGGGGGCGTTTGCCGATGGCGTCGCGCACCGGCACCAGCCGCTCGGCGGCGGGGAAGTGATCGGGCTGGTGGGTGAGGGCGAGGCCGTGGCGATCGAGGCGACCCTGCACCTCGGCCAGGCTCTGACCACGCCAGTCGAGCCCCAGGGCCGCGAACAGCTCCGCCAGGGTGATGCCGTACTTCACCGGCATCGGAGCGCCGCCGTGCAGCACCACCGGCACCCCGTCGGCCGCCAGGGTGAGCGCCAGCAGCGGCAGCAGCGGCGCGGTGCGACTGCGGCCGTCGTAAGGGACGCCGAAGCAGAGGGGACGGCGGCCTGGAGTGGAGAGGACCGGGCCCATGCCGCGATAGGCGTCGAGCATGCCGGACAGCTCCAGGGGAGCGGGGCGGCGGATGCGATGGGCGATCAGGAAGGCCCCCATCTGGGCCGCATCCACCTCGCCGCGCAGCATCAGCTCGAGCGCGTCGCGGGCTTCATCGCGCGTCATGCCGGTGCTGGTGTGCTCGCCGCTGCCGACCTTGCCGATCAGGTTGCGGAAGCGGGCCCGGGGGGAATCTCCGGGCTCGTTCCCCAGCCGGTAGCGCACATCAGGATCCATGGGAACGGATTTCTGTAGCGGTTGCAACAGAGGACGGCCTCACGGGATGGTGCCATTCTTGTGCAGAGAGCAAGCGGTTCATCAGACCTTGTCGGCATCGCCGGCCGGGGGCGTCTTGATGTCCTTCCCACGCTCCAGTCATGTCCCTCCCCCCTGAGCGGGTCCCCGCGCCCATGCACCCGTCCGCCGACGGCCCGGCCGGCCCCGGAGAAGCAGCCGCCAAGCCCCTGAGCAAAGTGGAGCAGGCCAAGGCCGAGGCGTGTGGCCTGGAGCTGGCCGACCGTCTGGAGCAGCTGGCCAGCACAGGCTGGGAGAACCTGGATGAGGCCACGCTCACCATCCGGCTCAAGTGGCTGGGCATCTTCTTCCGGCCGGTCACCCCGGGGCGCTTCATGGTGCGGCTGCGGCTGCCGAACGGGGTGATCCGGGCGCCCCAGCTGGCCTTTCTCGCCGAGGTGATCGACCGCTGCGGCGAGCATGGCAGCGCCGACATCACCACCCGCCAGAACCTGCAGCTGCGCGGCCTGCTGCTCGAGGACATGGCGCCACTGCTGCAGGGACTGGAGCAGCACGGCATGACCAGCCGTCAGTCCGGCCACGACAACCCGCGCAACATCACCGGCAATCCCCTGGCCGGCATCGACCCGGAGGAGTTCGTCGACACCCGGCCCCTGGTGGCGGCGATCCAGGAACGCCTGCTGGCGCCGGATGGTCCCCGCAACCTGCCCCGCAAGTTCAACATCGCCGTGGGAGGCGCTCCCGACAGCTTCCTGCTGCACAACGACCTGGCCTTCCTGCCGGCGGAGCACAACGGAGAGGAGGGGTTCACCGTGATGGTGGGGGGGTTCTTCTCCGCCCAGCGCAATGAACTGGCCATCCCCCTCGGCCTGTGGCTGCGGGGAGAGCAGCTGCCGGCCTTCAGCCTGGCCACCCTTCATCATTTCGCCGTGCACGGCAACCGCCAGGCCCGCAACAGGAGCCGGCTGATGTATCTGGTCGAGGAGCTGGGCCTGGACGCCTATCGCGAGCAGGTGCTCGAAGCCTTTCGCTCCCTCGGAGAGGAGGCCGTCCCCCACGACGGACAGCATCGGGTGGTGCGGGCGCCCCGATCCGCCCTGGGGGTGAACCACCAGAAACAGGAGGGGCTGGTCTGGGTCGGTCTGAATGTGCCGATGGGCCGGCTCGATGCCGCCGCCATGCTGGAGCTGGCCGACCTGGCCGAGCACTACGGCAGCGGGGAACTGCGCCTGACCGAAGCCCAGAACGCCCTGATCGTCGACGTCCCCGAGCAACGGCTGGAGGAGCTGCTGGCGGAATCGCTGCTGCAACGCCTGCGACCCGATCCAGGCCCGCTGATGGCCGAGGCGGTGAGCTGCACCGGCAACCGCTACTGCAGCTTTGCGCTCATCCCCACCAAGACCACGGCCCAGGCGGTGGTGGAGGAGCTGGAGCGACGCCTCGAGCTTCCCCATCCGGTGCGCACCCACTGGACGGGCTGCCCCAACGCCTGTGGGCAGCCGTACATGGGGGAGATCGGCCTGATGGGGGCCAAGGCCCGCCATCAGGGACAGATGGTGGAAGCCGCCAAGCTGTTCCTGGGCGGTTCGATGGGGGCCGAGCCGCAGCTGGCGGCCCTGCACGACAAAGGCGTTCCGCTCAGCGAGCTGACGGATGCGCTCGAAGGGCTGCTGGTGGAACGCTTCGGCGCCCGCCGCCGGAGCGCAGACGCCTGAACCAACCGCGGCGCGTCGGCTCCGGCCGGCTGCACCAGGCGGAATCCAGCTGGCGCAGGGCCTCGCGGTCATGGGGGTCCTGACCGCCGTAGAGCAGCGCGGTGACCCGCTCGGGATCGAGCTCCAGGGCGGCCACCTCGTCCCACAGCCGCTGGGTCATCGGCCCGTTGGCCAGGTCGAACTGGGCCGAGGCCAGCTGGCTGACCAGCAGGAACAGCAGTTGTTCCTCCTTGTTGCTGGAGGGGTAAGGGGAACCGCTGCCGGGCACCGACCCCAGGGGTCCTCTGCACTGCCGTGTGGCTGCCATGACCTCCATCCTCCTGATCACGCATGGGAGTGTCTCCCTTGATACACCCGCCCGGCACCCCCACCCAACCCTCGCGCCTGTCATGGTGAAGTTCCTTGTCGAAGCGCCGCCGGTGGAGCTTCCCAGCCCAGGTCCCCTGCTGCCTCCGCTGGCAGAGGAGGGCAGTGAACGGCGATGGAGGCAACTGCAGCGGCTGAGGAGCGGCGGCACGGAGATCGAGCCCTGGCTGGAGGCGCTCACCGCAGGGAGGGAGCCCGGGCGGAGCGATCTGCTCGCGGCCCTGTTCGGCCGACTCGATCAGCCGGCGGTGGAGCGGCTGCTGGCCGGTCCGCTCTGCGACGATCCCCGCGCCCTGCTCAGCGCCGGGCAGCAGGAACTGCCCGCCCTGGCGGGCCGGGAGGAGGTGCGTCAGGCCTGGCTGGCACCGCTGCTCGCCCGCCATGACGACCTGGAGCGGGCCCTGCAGGCCGCGCCTCCGGCCGCAGGCCCCGGCGCAACGGCCGGAAGGGCAACACCGCAGCCACGACCCCAGCCGGCATGGTCGCCCTCGCAGAGGACATCCCCTCCGGAGGCACCACGGCAGGAGCCGGCCGCCGCCGGCCCGGATCCGGCTCGGCCTCCCTTGCTGCGGGCATCGGAGCCGGAGGGATCAGCTCGGCCGCTGCCCGCGAGGGGGACAGCGTGGGCCCTGCAGGAGGAGGAACTCTGGCCCTGGCTGATCCTGCTGGGACAGTTCCGGGATCCCCGGGTGGCCGAGAGGCTGCGGCGAGGCCTGGCACGGATCAGGCCCCCCGGGACCGCCCCAGGGCCCGGCGACGGCCAGGGGGGAGAGGACCCCGGCGGCCGGGAGTGCAGGGAGCAGGCCCTGCAGGCGCTGCTGCCGTTGCTGGGCCTGCAGCGCCAACCGGAGGACGGGGAGCTGCTGCTGCTGCTGGCCTGCCGACCCGGCCCCCTGGCCGTCCGACAGGCGGCGCTGGAGGGGGTGGCGCTGGGCCTGTCGGCCTGGCCCCGCCGCCCCCTGATCAGCGCTCTCAAGCACCTGGCCGCCGACCTCTCGCCGTTATTGGCGGCCACGGCCGTGGATCTGCTGGCCAGGCTGCCCGAGGCGACGGGAGCGCTGCGGCAGCTGTCGCGCCAGGCCCTCGATCCGCAGGTGAGCCAGAGGCTGCGGCGCAGGCTGCCGGCTTCAGCGCTGCTGCTGCTGGTGCATGGACGGCAGGGGGGGGAGATCCCTCCCGCCCTGCAGGAGCTGGCCCAGGAGCTGGAACGACGCCGCGGGGCAGCGGTGCGGCTGCAGGCGTTGACGGGGGAGGCGCCGCCGCTGGAGGCCTCCTGGTGCCGGGCGCTGCATCGCTCGCGCCGGCTGACCCTGGTGCCGCTGCTGCTGCTGGCGGGCAGTCATGTGCGGCTGGATTGCCCGCGGGTGGCGCTGCAGTGGCGGCAGAGGCTGGCCGGATCCGGGACGGAGGCGGAGCTCCACAGACTGCCGTTCCTGGGGGCCTGGCCGGCCTGGCAACGGCTGCTGGAGCGGGAGCTGAGCCGAAGAGCCGAGGGACGCCCCCTGACCTGGCTGCACCACCCGCTGCAGGGTGAGCTGGCGAGTCGCCACCTGCAGCTGCTGGAGCGCAGGCTGGCAGGACAGCGTCTGGAGACGGCGTTTCAGGCGACTCCGGAGTTCTGGCCGCTGCCGGGAGACGACCGCCTGCTGCTGCCGCTGACCCTGGCCAGCAACCGCCTGAGCGAGACCCTGGACCGCCTTCCCCTGCCGCGGAGCCAGCAGCTGCTGCCGCCGTTGCTGGAGCAGGAACCCTTGCGGGAGGGATTGCTGGAGCTGCTGGAGCGCCTGCCCTGAAACAGGATCCGCGCCGACCTGGGGCTCCGGCGCCAGGATCCGTGGAGTGATTGAGGATGCAGACAATCGCCACAGCCTTTGACAGCCCCCAGTGAGGCGGGCACCATGGCGGAAGCACGGCCTGTGTTCCGATGATTCTCGATGAGAAAAGCCTGGCTCTGCTCTACGAAAGCCCGGATCAGTGCCCCGGAAATTACCGAATTGTTCACAAACTGCCGGCCCTGCCACAAGGACTTCCCTCCACAGCCCGGATCGACAACATCGTTGTTGACGCCCTGGTCAACCATGATGATTTCGTGGCCGACATCGGGCGGCTGACCGCCGAGGCGCTGGTGCAGATCTACGGAGAGTCGGCGCTGTTCAGCGAAACCAGCGTGCGTGCTCTGTCGGGACAGATCTCTGCCTCACTGGCGGTGGCGCTGCTGCGCAGCAAGGTGCTGGAGAGTTCGATCAGCCAGGCCCTTGGAGGGCTGACCTGCTACGACCAGGCCGCGATCGCCTGTCCCGAGTGAGCGGGGGCGCCATCCCTGCGCCGATGCGGAGACAGGCCCAATAACCATGATCAGCCGGAAGCCCGACTGGTAACCCCGGATGATCATCCACGGCTCCGCGCCGCACCTCACGACATTCCGGCTGAACTTCCCGGACGGAGACATCCTTCCAGCTGGCTGAATTCATCCCCAACAAGAATGCTGTACCGTCATGAAAGATGGTTTCTGCAACAGCACTATTTCGCTGCTTTGACCTGCAGAGTTGCCGGAAGTCCATCAAGACATTGACGGTTTCTCACTGTCGACTTGATCTGAAACTGATCAGAGGATTCCGAACAGGCCTCGCAAAATCAAATAAACACTGACGCGAAAGATGCTCAAGGGCTGAGCATCGGAAATCGAGCACACCCGCAAGACTGGGAATGCGTGAAAGGAAAGGCCATCTCTATAGTTCAGTGGCCCTGGAAGGAGGGCTGGCATGACCTATCGAGAGGACTACGCTCTGATTTTCGCGGGAATAATGTTTCGCGGGAATAAAACGAATCAGCAGTTAGGGTGCTTGGGAGCCCGCAGGCGGTTCAGGTAGAGACAGACCGACGGCGCATTGGAGGCGACGTAAGGGGAAGCCGAGTTGTAGATGGCACCAGGGGCATGCCAGAATTGAGACAGTTCATAGATCACACCATTGGTAGCCAGACCGTGGCCGCCATTGCTGACGTAGCCGTTGCAAGCCGTGTAATTGGCGACGTTATTCGGCGTGTTGGGATTCAGTCCTGTAAATGCACCGGTGCCTGCCACTGCCTGGAGCACAAAGGCCCCATTGCGATACTCACAACCTTTGCCAGGCCGACTTCTGGATCCGTTCACCATGCCAGTGGAAGTGGGAATAATGCCGCCAAGCTGATGTGCATTGGGATCGGTAAAGCCCACGATCAGAGCCCTGAGCTGGGTTCCACCATCGGTTTCATCCGTGTCCTGATCAAAGACTCGCGGGCTGCTCGCGGTTCCAAAACAGGCATTGAACCCTGTGGCGCCACCCGCCTTGATCGAGCAGGTCACAGTGGTGGGGTTGGCACCAGGCCCATATTTCACTGTGACGGAAATCATGGGGGACAAATTGGGATTGACCGCAAGAATCCTGAATTGCTGACCAGAATCAGTGATCGTTTCGTTCAGAGATCGCGGAGAACCCAGAGGCCCACAAGTGACATTGGTAGGCGTGTTGGTAGCAACACAACCCATGTTATCGCCGGAAATCATCAAATCGAAAGAGCCAATATTAAACTTGTCGTCAAATGCGTGGATATGACTGCCCTTGGTGTTGTAAGAAGTATAGGAGTCAAGATCATAATGACCGTCGTTCATGGGATCCTGAGAGGCAGCCGGTGGAGGCTGAGGCGGCGGATTGTCGCTCTCCTGACAGAGGTAATACTGACCGGTGACCTTGGGAGCGCCGACAGGGAACAGATCAGATCCACAGGGGTCTCCACCGACGAGAGCTGCAATTCCGTGGCGGGCGGTATCTGTTTTGGAATCCGTCAGGTGTCCTGAGCCACGACATTTGACAAAGATTCCCGTCTGTCCAAGATGCTGGGAATGGATGGTGCAGGATCCCGTGTCAACCTTGACCCCATCGATGTAGGCCTCCAGCTGGCCGGCACCGTTGGCCTGGGTCGTGACCTTCTTGCCCCGCCGGATCGCCATCTGCAGGATCTCAACCACCGAATCAGCCTCAGCCTGAGCACTGAGGCGAGACAATGCGACTGGTGGTTCGGCGAGATACATCATGGCCGCCGCCGACCCCATGGTCATCATCATCGCGCCCACCAGCAACCCGGTCAGGTTCATGGCTCGACCCTCTATCAGACCTGTCAGATGCCCGCATCATAGCCCAGCTACATCTCATCGACATCTCAGACAGGGCCTTCGCCCAGGGAACGGGACAACCTTTGCAAAGTGTTGCCAAACTTGACGCGAAGCGGTGCAGGCCGGGCTCATCATCCGCACCGGTGTCGGTGCCTTCAGATCCCAGGCCTGGTCAGGGCCTCCGCGGATCGAGGGGACACGCCAGACGGGCGACGGCCCGGGCTGACGGCTCCGGTCCCCTGCGGCAGCATCCAGCCCAAACCCCTCTCACCTTGAACGTTCCGTCATTCAGCGCCTCCCCTGACCCCGATCCCGCGGAGCCAGAGCGCGAGCTCCCTGCCAACGCTGAGCATGCGGAGCGGCCTGCCACGCCCTCCTCGAGCGAGCGGATGGAGATCACCTCCTCCGTGGGGGAACCGCAGGGGGGTGTGCTCTACCTGGTCGGCACCCCCATCGGCAACCTGGAGGACCTCTCCCCGCGGGCCCTCCGGGTGCTGGCCGGGGTGCACCGCGTCGCCTGCGAAGACACCCGGCACAGTGGCCTGCTGCTGCATCGGCTCGGGATCCGCGCCACGCTGCTCAGCTTCCATGAGCACAACCAGCAGCAGAGGTTGGAAACGCTGCTGCTGGGCCTGGCGGCCGGGGAATCGCTGGCCCTGATCAGCGACGCCGGCCTGCCCGGCATCTCCGATCCCGGTGAAACCCTCGTGGCGGCCTGTCGCGCCGCAGGCCATCGAGTCGTCTGCATTCCCGGCCCCTGCGCGCTCACCACCGCCCTGGTGAGCAGCGGTCTGCCCAGCGGACGCTTCTGCTTTGAAGGCTTCCTGCCGCCCCGGCCCCCCCAGCGTCGCCAACGCCTGCAGGAGCTCCGTCAGGAGCCCCGCACGCTGGTGCTCTATGAGGCTCCCCATCGCCTTCTGGCGCTGCTCTCGGACATCCTCGAGCTGCTGGGAGATCGCCCCCTGCAGGTGGCGCGGGAGCTGACCAAACGCCACGAGGAACAGGTGGGCCCCACTGTCTCCGCCGCCCTCGCCCACTTCCGGGCACACCCACCCCAGGGAGAGTGCACCGTTGTGCTCGGAGGAGCGCCCCCGCTGGAGGCCCCCCGCTGGGATGACGACCGCCTGCGCGAGGAATTGCTGCAGCTGCGACGCTCCGGGCTGAACAGCAGCGAGGCCGCCAGGCAGCTGGCCCAGCTCAGCGGCCTGCCCCGCAGACAGCTCTATGCCCTGCTGCATCGGGAGTCCGGCGCAGATGCCGCCGCCCCGGAGGCGGCAGACTGACTTCAGTGCCCTCCCTGACTGCATGCTGCTGCGCCTGAGGCTGCTGCTGACGACCCTGCTGGGGGGAAGCCTGCTGTTACTCAGCCTCTGCCTCGGGGCCCAGAACCTGGAGGATCGCCCCAGCCTCCGCCTCGGCTTCGCCCGCATCGCACCACTGCCCTCCGGCTTTCTGGTGGGCCTGGCCCTTGTGGCCGGCTTGCTCAGCGGCGGCAGTGCCGTGGCCCTCAGCTGGCCGTCGCATCCTGAAGCCAGGGACCCGCGAGAGCGCCCCTGAGCAAAGGCCTGAAACGCAGCAGGCTGAGGGGTGCTGCGAGCTGGCAGGGAGCCCCCAGGGGGAGCAGGGCTCGGGGCCGCTTCAGGAACCAGGCAGGGCGTAAAGGGAGCCTTCCACCACCACGCGGGTAATCCCCTGGGCGAGCAGCTTGCCGGCTGTGAGGCCGATGATCCCCGTATCGGGGATGCGGATCACGCGCTGGTTGCGGCCGCACTGACGCTTGGCCTGACGCGGGTTCACGTAGAGCACCAGAGCCTTGCGCTGTCGCTCCCCCTCCGGCAGTGGCCCGAGCTCGGTCAGTTCCTGCAGCTGCTGTGGCTGCAGCTCGACGACCTTCTCCACCAGCAGGTAAGCGCTGTCGGGCAGGGAAGGAGTCCCCCAGGGCAGGGGGACGGCCGCTGAGAGCGGATCAAGGCCCGGGGCGAGAGGCAGGGGGGTGACCAGGGTGGGGCTCTCGGGAGGGTCGTCCCCGTCGTCCATCAGCTCGTCGTCGTCCTCGTCGTCCTCGCCGAAATCCTCCGCGTCCTCGATCGCCAGGAGCCCGGGCTCCTCGTCCTCCTCCTCCGGCCTGGAGCGCCCCACCAGCCGCGAGCCGCGAGCCTGGGGCTCAAGGGAGAGCGCGGGAACGGTGGACAGGGGAAGCTCCACCTGCTCCTGTACCGCGGAGAGATCCTCGGGCCGGGGATCGGGCATCCCGGAGGATGGATCCACATCGGGGGATGCCCCCCCTGACTCCGGCGGAAGCAGCGGTGGCGCCAGGTCCCCATCACCGGATGCCTCAGGGGCTGGAGTGGCAACCGCAACGGGGTGACTCACGGGAGGCAGCGTGAGATCCGCTGCAGCAACCGAGCCCGGACGGCCCACACGACGCCGTTTCAGACGCTCATACTCCGCAGGGTCCAGCCCCGCCTTCAGCACGCGGCTGACGGTGTTGGGACTGCAGCCGTAGGTGTCGGCCAGCTCAACACTGCCGGCCCCCTGGCGGTAGCGCTCGACGATCTCCGCCTTCTGGCCATCGCTGAGGCGGGAGGCAGCCATGGGATGGAGCGGACAAGGCCATTCATGCTACGGCTGGGGCCAGCGGCAGTCCCCCAAACGTTCGCAATCGCGCGTTGCGGCGCCTGAAACCGGCCAGTGCTCCCTTCGCTCGTCAATCCAGCGCAACCATCGCCATGATGACGCCGCTACAGCGGGCAACCACTGCCCTGCTGCTTCAGGAACCCTGGCCTCCAGGATCCTGCTCCCTTAGCTCAGCTGGATAGAGCAGCTGCCTTCTAAGCAGCCGGTCGCAGGTTCGAATCCTGCAGGGGGCGTTTCAGTCAGAGCCCGATTTTTCAGCCAAGAAGCCTTGCTCAACAGGCTTTCGGGCTGACAGGGCTTGGAAGACTCGGCTCGGCTGCGGCTCCCCCGTGCCAAGCGGTGAGCAGGGCCCTCTCCCAGGCCAGCGCTCCCGGAAGGGAAGGTTCCACTCCGAGGCCGCCTCCTGCGGGACCTGGGCCAAAGGGCTGCAGAGGCGACTGTAACGATGTCGCTTTTCAGGGGGCCGGCTGGGTGTCAGTTCAAGGTTCGAGGAGGGGATCGTCATCGCTGACATCCGCTCTTGGCTTACCGCTGAGAGTCAGATCCACTCCAAGCCATGCCCGAAAACATGGTGACGGTCCCCAAGGTTGTGCCGCAGGAGGTCCACCTGATCTGGCTATCGCGGAGCAGGGTGCGGCCAGGGCTGAGGCCAGGGTCTGACCGATGCCCTGGCCACCCAGCCCGCACGACCGCAGGCCAGCGCTCCACTTCCCGTCCTGTGGACCCCGACGGACACCCAGCCGACCAATCCGGATCGACCGGCTGCCCTGATCGGCCAGTAGCGCCAGCACAGGATCCGCAGTGGCGCCCTCAGCGAAACGCCCTGGAAGTGGTTCTACGGGGTGCCCATGGCAGGGCTCCTCAGGACAGGGAAGGGCCTCCGGCTGCTCACGATGCCACCCGACTGAATGCAGCGAACACCACGTTCCTCGACGAAGAAGCCTTGCCTCCTGTTGCAGGACAGAAAGCCCTCCTCAAAGCTGGTCATCCAGGTGATCAACGGTGACGGTGACGGTGACTGTGACGGTGGCGGTGGCGGTCCCAGAAGCCAGAACCCAGGACCCAGATCGCCAGCCTGCGGGAGGGAACTGGTCAGGCCGTGGTGATCACCCGCCGCCGCAGGGCGATCGCCGAGCGGGTAGCGCGCTGCAGCGTCCGTGATCGGCTTCCGCAACGCGAAGCCCTGCGCGCCTC
>JAYKJA010000098.1:0-3842 GCA_035285905.1 Synechococcaceae cyanobacterium | reverse complement strand
CTCGAGGGCCGGCGCCAGGCCGAGGCGGAGGTGGAGCGCTTCCACGAGGCCGTGCGCCAGCAGCTGGCCATCGCCGAAGCGGAGCAGGCGGCGCTGGAGGAGGCCGAGCGGGAGCGCGAGCGCCTGCATCAGGAAGCGATGGAACGGCGCCTGCAGGAGGTGGCCCAGGCCGCTGCTGCCCGGGAAGCCGAGCTCCAGGAGGCCGCCGAACGGCAGCGTCTGGAGCTGCTGCAGGACCTGGAGCAGGAACAGCGGGCGCGCCAGAAGCTGGAGCGGCGCCTCTCGGGGGTGCGCCAGGCCGTGCTCGACCTGCTCGAACCCCAGGACGATGGGCAGGATGGCGGAGGCATGACCCTGGAGCGGAACGGGGCCGGCCTGGAGGCCTGGGGAGAGTTCGCCGACGGGACGGGGCGTGCGGGCCTTCGCAAGATCCTGGTGCCCCGTCCGGTCGGCCAGAGCTCCCAGCCGGCCCTCACCTGATGGCCTACCGCCCGCCCGACGGGCAGGCCGCCACCCGGCACGACGGCTGAACGGATCGGCGTCAAGCTGGTCCCAACCCCCGCCCCCATGGCCATCCAGCCCACCCTGCCGTCGCGCCGAGGGATCCGACGCAGCCTCGGTCCTCTCCCCCGGGGTCGCCTGGTGGTCCTGGCGGTCCTGGCCGTCCTGCTGGCGGTGGCACCCTTCCACGGCGCCTGGGCCCAGGCCCGGCCCGAGATCCCGGCGTTTCTGGAGCTGGATGGCCACCGGCTGTTCGAGGTCACCGCCTCGAAGGACTACTCGGCCGGACAACGGGTGGAGCGGGCCAACCGGCTGCTGCAGGACGTGGTGGCCTCGACGCAGCC
Organism: Synechococcaceae cyanobacterium; assembly: GCA_035285905.1. Lineage (GTDB taxonomy): Bacteria > Cyanobacteriota > Cyanobacteriia > PCC-6307 > Cyanobiaceae > Cyanobium. The sequence goes on along the minus strand of JAYKJA010000098.1, from coordinate 2,997 downwards.
GGGAAAGATCGGCGTGCGGGAGCTGAACAACCTGCCCGTGATCACCCTCGATGGCGAGGTGATCCTCACGGTCACCCGCCGGGACACTCCCGAGAGCATGGCCGTCGGGCAACAGGCCGAACTGTGGCGCCGAACCATCGCGTCGGCCATCGCCCGTGGACGGGCCCAGCGTCAGCCCGCCTACGTGGCCCGGATGATTCCCGTGTCTGTCGGAATCCTGGGGCTGGCGTTTCTTTTGCAGCGGCTGCTGCGACTGCTGTGGCACCGGTTCCTGCCTTCGGCCTTCACCCAGCCGCTGGCCAGCGAGTCCGGCACCGTCAGGCCGCTGCGGGGCATGGGCTGGCTCCTGCATGGGGTGCTGGTGGTGCTGCAGTTCGGGCTCTGGGTGGCGGCGGTCCGGGTGATCGCCGGCTTCTTTCCCGCCACCCGGTTGCTGATCGGCCGCCTGTTCGACGCGGTCACCGAAAGCCTGGGATCCCCTTTCCTGCCCCTGGGGGGACGCAGCTATTCGGTGCTGGACGCCGTCATCCTGGTGGCGCTCTTCCTGGTACTGGTGCGCGGAGTGGCGTTCCTGACGGGGCTGCTGCGCACGCGGGTGCTGCAGCGCACGGGCATCGAGCCGGGTTCCCAGGAAGCGATCGCCTTCCTGCTTCAGTACGGCCTTCTGTTCCTCGGCACCCTCGTGCTGCTGCAGCTGTGGGGCCTCAATCTCACCTCCCTCGCGCTATTCGCCAGCGTCCTTGGGGTGGGGGTGGGCCTCGGCCTGCAGGGTATCGCCAAGAACCTGATCAGCGGCCTGATCATCATGCTCGAGCGGCCCATTCAGGTGAACGATTTCGTCGAAGTGGGCGATCTGCAGGGAACCGTGACCCGCGTCAATCTGCGCAGCACCGAGGTGGTCACCCTCGACCGCATTTCGATCATCGTACCCAATGCGGAGTTTCTCGAATCCCGCGTTGTCAACTGGAGTCACGGCAGCCCGATCTCGCGCCTGAAGATTCCTGTGGGCGTGGCCTACGGCTCAGATTGCCAGCTGGTGCGTCAGGCCCTGCTGGAAGCCTGTGAGGGCTTCTCCGAGATCCTTGCGGCACCGCCGCCATCGGTGTTCTTCACCGGCTTTGGAGACAGTTCCCTTGACTTTCAGCTGCTGGTCTGGATCAACCAACCCCGGCGTCAGTACGAGATCCGCAGTGAACTCAACTTCCGCATCGAAGCGATGCTGCGCCGTCACGACCTGACGATACCGTTCCCCCAGCGGGATCTGCACCTGCGCAACGAACGGATCGAGGTGGCCCTGCCTGCCGAGATCACCGACGCCCTGCTGGCGCACCTGGCCGCTCCCCGACCCCCTGTGCAAGGGTGAGCCGAGCAGCCGTGAACCCATGACGACCCTGGGCGTCACGTTCCTCCTGGCCGCGCTGCGGGTGGTGGCGGGATCCGCCATGGTCTGGCTGCTGACCCGGCTGGTGCGGCGACTGCTGCGACGCTTCACCGAGCGCGGCGGCGGCACCGATAGCTCCCTGATCCGCCTGGCGCTGGGGACCGCCGCCCCCCTGGGGTATCTGGCCATGGCCTCCTGGGGTTGGCAGTCCCTGGTGCGGGGCTGGGAGGGGCTGGCCTTTGACCAGGGTCCCGACCGGTTCGTCGACGGCGCCCTGCGGCTGGCGGCGATCGTGCTGGTGGTGCGGCTGATCAACCGTTCGCTGCTGCTCCTCCTCAACCGCTCCATGCGACGGCTGGGGCACCACGACCAGATCGCCAGCCTGGATGGGCTGGCCCCCATGATCCGCACGATCATCTGGCTGATCGCGGCCCTGGTGTTTCTGCAGAACCAGGGCGTGGAGATGGGTGCCGTCTACGCCTCCCTGGCCGGTGCGGGCATCGGCATCGGCCTGGCCCTGAAGGGACCGCTCACCAGCTTCATCAGCTACCTGACGATCCTGCTGGACGCCCCGTTCCAGATCGGCGACTTCATCCGCTTCGGGACCGTGCTCGGGTCGGTGGAGGAGGTCGGCCTGCGCTCCACCCGCATCCGCAGCCTGGATGGGGAGCGTGTGGTGATCAGCAACGAGGAACTGCTCAACGAAACGATCCGCAATTTCAGCGACCTGCCGCGGCGCCGTGTGGCCCACCGCATCGGCGTGATCTACGAGACCCCGGTGGAACAGGTGGCGGCCATCCCCGAACAGGTCGCCCGGGTGGTTCGGGCCCATCCACCGGCCGACTTCGACCGATGCCACTTCATCGGCTTCACCGACGAGGCCCTGGAGTTCGAGTTCGTGTTCTTCGTCCCCGATGGCGACATGACGCTCTTCCTGGATCTGCAGCAGGCGATCAACCTCGACCTCCTGCGCCGCTTCGAGGAACGGGGCATCGCCTTCGCCAACCGCAACCGGCAGCTCCTGGTGGATGCGGTTCCCCAGGCTCCCGGCACCTGAGGGGGCCATCGCGCCGCGGGGGGACTCAGGCTTGCCGGCGCCGCAGAGCGGCCATGGCCGCGATCCCCAGCAGGGGGGCCTCGCCCCAGCGCACATAGGGCGTGACTGTGGAGCGGTGCTGCAGCGTGAGCACGCCGTCGATCGGGCGGCCGGCCGGCAACTGCTCCACCACCCGGCCCCGGGGATCCACCACCAGGCTGGGACCGGTGTTCGCCGAGCTGATCAGCCAGCGGTCGGTCTCGATGGCCCGCAGACCGGCCAGGGAGCGGAACTGCCCCTGCAGCATCGCCGGGTAGGGGTCCAGGTTGGCGGTCGCCAGCAGCCAGCGGGCCCCATCCCGGCTGGCGGCCGCCAGGGCGGCCCCATCGGAGATCTCGTAGCAGATGGCCACCGCCACCGGCCCACCCGGCCTGGGCAGCAGCCGGGAGGCCGTCCCGGGCTCGATCCCCCCCACCGCCGAGAGGCCGCTCCAGCGCCACAGCCCCGCCAGCGGCACCCACTCCCCGAGCGGCACCACCCGGTGCTTGTCGATCCAGCTGCCGGGAACCTGTTCGCCGGG
>JAYKJA010000097.1:0-21653 GCA_035285905.1 Synechococcaceae cyanobacterium | reverse complement strand
CGCTGGTTTTGCCCTCGGCCATGCGGCGGGCTTCCAGCTGTTCGGTAGGGCCGCCGGGGATCATGGCGCAGGCCTGGCGCAGGATCTTCAGCGACTGGCGCATCTCCTCGATGCGCACCCGGTAGCGGGCGTAGCAGTCGCCTTCGGTCTGCCAGGCCACATCCCAGTCGAAGTCGTCGTAGCACTCGTAATGGTCCACCTTGCGCAGGTCCCAGGGCACGCCTGAAGCGCGCAGCATCGGACCGGAGAGCCCCCAGTTGATCGCCTGGTCCTTGCTGATCACGCCAAGACCTTCAATGCGGCGGCGGAAGATCGGGTTGTTGGTGATCAGCTTTTCGTATTCGTCGATCTTGGGGGCGAACCAGTTGCAGAAGTCGAGGCACTTCTCCAGCCACCCCCAGGGCAGGTCCACCGCCACCCCGCCGATGCGGAAATAGTTGTTGTTGACCATGCGCTGACCGGTGGCGGCTTCCCACAGGTCGTAAATCATCTCCCGTTCGCGGAAGATGTAAAAGAACGGCGTCTGGGCGCCCACATCCGCCAGGAAGGGGCCGAGCCAGAGCAGGTGGTTGGCGATGCGGTTGAGCTCCAGCATGATCACGCGCAGATAGCTGGCGCGTTTCGGCACCGGAATGTCCGCCAGACGCTCCGGTGCGTTGACGACGATCGCCTCATAGAACATGCCGGCCGCGTAATCCATGCGGCTCACGTAGGGCACGAACATCACGTTCGTGCGGTTTTCGGCGATCTTCTCCATGCCGCGGTGCAGGTAGCCGATCACAGGCTCGCAGTCCACCACGTCCTCGCCATCGAGGGTCACCACCAGCCTCAGCACCCCGTGCATCGAGGGGTGATGGGGGCCGAAGTTGATCACCATCGGCTCGGTGCGCGTTTCCAGCTGGGTCATGGGAAGGGCTTGCCGGGGCCGTGGTGGAGCCGATTGTAGGAAGGTCCGGGCGGGGTTCTGGTGGGCGGCGGTCCCGGCACCGGGCCGGGAGCCGGCGGCGGCCGCCCTGGCCTGCGCGGCTCCCGGCATCAGGCCGGCGGACGGGGCTCCCCTTCGGACTAGGAAGGATTCATGGACTCCGCCCCCTTCCCCCACCAGCCCGTGCTGGCCGCCGAGGTGCTGGCGGCCTTCGCCGAGCTGCCGGACGCGCCCGATGGTGGCCCTCCTCGCCTGCTCGACTGCACCCTGGGGGGCGGCGGCCACAGCGCCCTGCTGCTGCAGGCCCACCCCCGCCTCCAGCTCATCGGCCTCGACCAGGACCCCACCGCCCGGGCCGCTGCGGCTGAACGGCTGGCGCCCTGGGCGGAGCGGGTGCACATCGTGGCCTGCAATTTCGCCGCCTTCACGCCCGATGCTCCGGTGCAGGGGGTGCTGGCGGATCTGGGCGTCAGCAGCCCCCAGCTGGATCGACCCGAGCGGGGCTTCAGCTTCCGCGCCGAGGGCCCGATCGACATGCGCATGAATCCCGAGGCCGGAGAGCCGGCCGCGGCGCTGCTCGACCGGCTGGAGGAGGGGGCCCTGGCGGACGTTCTGTACCACTTCGGAGAGGAGCGTCTGTCGCGACGCATCGCCCGGCGGCTCGTGGCCGAGCGCCCCTGGAGCTCCCGCAGCACCGCCGAACTGGCCTACGCCATCGCCGGCTGCTACCCGCCGCAGGCCCGCCGCGGTCGCATCCACCCTGCCACCCGCAGTTTCCAGGCCCTGCGCATCGCGGTCAACGATGAGCTGGCGGCGCTGGATCAGCTGCTGCTGCAGGCCCCCGACTGGCTGCTGCCGGGCGGGGTGCTGGCGATCATCAGCTTCCACTCGCTTGAAGACCGGCGCGTCAAGCAGGCCTTCCTGCAGGATCCACGCCTGGAGCGCCGCATGCGGCGGGCCTGCAAGGCGGCCGACGAGGAACTGCAGAGCAACCCCCGCAGTCGCTCCGCCAGGCTGAGGGTCGCCTGCCGCCGGCCATGAGCCCGCCTCCGCTCTCCTCCCTGCCCCTGCCGTCCTGGCAGGCGGTGGATCTGCTCTGGTGGCTGGCCCTGCTGATCCAGCTGCTGGCGATCCCCGGCACCCTGCTGCCGGTGCTGCCTGGGCTGGCGCTGCTGCCCCTGGGGGCCCTGCTCTGGTGCCTGGCCGTGGGCTGGAGCGTCGGCTGGCCGCCCCTGGCCCTGGCGGGGCTGCTGCTGCTGCTCGGCTGGGGGGCTGAGGCCCTGGGGCTGCTGCTCGGTGCCGCCCGGCTGCAGGCCAGCCGCTGGGCCTATCTCGGCGCCGCGGTGGGATTGGTGGTGGGGCTGCTGGGCCTGCTGCCGGCCCTGCCCGTCGGAGGACCGCTGCTCGGGGCGCTGCTGGGGCCGCTGCTTGGAGCTTCCCTGGGGGAACTGCTCGGTTCCCTGGCCCCGGGGGGCGCGGGCCTGCCGCCTGCCCGGCGTCTGCTGCGGGCGTTGAAGGTGGGCCTGGCGGTGGTGGCCGGGATGCTGGTCAGCCGGCTGGCCCAGTTGCTGCTGGCGCTGCTGGGCGTGCTGGGGTTCGTGCTGCTGACCACCGGCTCCGGACTCAGTCGCCCGGGCTGAGCGAGGCCAACGCCTCCAGCTCCCGTCGGCGCAGCTGCCGGTAGGCCGCCGTGCTGATGCAGCTCACCAGCGGCCAGGCCACGATCCAGGCGATGCCGAGGGTGACGAAGGCGAGCAGTCCACCGATCAGCAGCAGGATGCCCTTGATCAGCAGCAGCAGCAGCAGCAGCACCCACTGGGGATCGGCGAGCCGCCGGCCCCGGTTCACGCTGCTCCAGCCGTTGCGGTCCTCCAGCAGCGTGATCTGCGCGAGGAACTGCTGGTTGACGCCCAGGTAGGTGGCCAGCAGCACGAGGCAGCCGACCGATCCGAGGCCGAGCAGGGCCAGCAGGCCCCCGAGCAGGACGACCAGCTCATCGGAGAGGAGGCCGGGGCTGGCCTGCAGCAGCAGCAGGCCCAGGCTCAAGGCCAGCAGCAGGGCCAGCAGCGGCACGAGCGGCAGCAGGCTGACCGCCGTCCAGGCTCCCAGCAGGCGGCGGAAGCCCCGGCCGTCCCAGCGCAGCAACGCCGGCAGGCGCGGGCGCTGCCCCTCCAGACAGGCCCAGGCGCCCCGCACCAGCCCCTGGGTGCCCCACAGGCTCACCGTCAGGCTGAGAACCAGACCGAGCAGGCCCAGCAGCAGGTCGAGCGGGCGGGTGCTGGGGCCGTGAACCGTGAACAGCCGCTCCTGCAGGGGCACCAGCAGCAGCTGCAGGCCGGTGAGCAGCAGGGCGAACAGAACAAAACTGCGGGGAGCCCGGCGAAAGGCGACCATGCCGTCGTGCAGGGCGTCGCCGAGGTTGAAGCGCGGAAGGGAGTGGTCGTTGGCAGGCGTCATCGGGCCTGGATGCCCCCCTGGCGCGACCAGCCTATGGGGCTGCATCAGCCAGCGTGGCGCCAGCGGTTCTGGCGGGAGTGCAGCGGGACGCGAAGGCTGCCATCGCTGCCGCTTCAGGCCGGCAGCATGGAGACAGCCTGGACAGTCGGATGACCCCTGCCGCTGCCGAAGACACCTCCGCGCGACCGCGACCGCGACCGCGACCGGGGGGCGGGGCAGGTGCTCCCGCGCTTGGGCTGCTGCTGGCGCTGCTGCTGCCACTGCTGGCCTGTACGGCGGAGGCCCCCTGGCAGATCCGCTGCCGGCATGAGGATGATCCGACCGGCCAGCGCGACTTCCGCGTGCTCTCCCGCGGCGGCGCGATCACGATTCGCTATCCCGGCGGGCTGGAGCGTCCGGGGGAGCGCACGGCGACGGGGGTCCGTTTCCTGGAGCGGGAGGGGCAGCCGGGCCATCCCAGCGACAACGACGCCGACGACCAGGCGGCCCTGCTGGATGGGCAGACCGATGGGGGCCGCGGCGATGCAGGCCATGCGACCCGCCTCCCGGGAGTGGGCGTCAACTTCGACCGGCAGCACGACGTCGTGCATGGGGTCGTGCTCGATCTGGAGCGGCTTCGTTTCGTCGAGAGTGAGGAGCTGCCGGACGGGCGGCCCGGTCGCCGCATTGGTGGAGGCGTCTGCCGTCCGCTGGCAGCGAGCTGAAGGGCGGCGAGCGGGAGGTCGGCGCCCAGGCCAGGCCCTCAGCTGCCGGTGCAGCCCTGCACCGAGATGCGGTAGCTGAAGCCGGTGGCGCCCGGATCCTGGCTGGCGCCCACCTTGAAGTTCATCTGGCTGGCCTGCTTGCCGGGAATGGCCGGGAAGGGGCCGAACATGCGGCCGGTGCCGATCGGCGGGGACATCTGCTCATTGATCACCTGCAGCGAGGAGCCATCGCTGAACTTCATGTATCCCTCCACCGGATATTTGGCGTTGGGATCAGAGGAATTCGCGGTGAAGAAGAATTTGTAGTTGTCGTAGGGCTGGTCCACGATGAAGTCGGTGTTCCAGTTGGGGCGACCGAGCACGATCCCAACGGGCGAGAGCTTGGGGGCGCCGACGGATTTGGCCACGATCCGACTGGTGCCGTTGCCTCCGATCGGAGCCAGGAAGGTGCACACCGGCAGCGCCTGGACCGGCGCGCTCCCGAGCAGCAGGGGCAGGCCGGCCAGGGACAGCAGGAGCGAGCGCAGCATCGGATCCAGGGCGGAGGTGGCCACCGTCGCGGAGCGGTGGGCTCGCAATGTATCCCGGGTCACCTGGGGCCGGTGCGGCTGTCTGTGCGGGGACACCGACCGCGGCCGGCGCCGGCTCAGACCAGCACCAGCGCCGAGAGGTTCCCCAGCACGCCGGAGATCTCCAGCAGCTGGTCGCGGCTGCTGTCGTAGCCCAGGGTGCCGTTGTCGACCGCCAGGAAGGTGCGCAGGCCGGAGCCGCTGCCGAATGTGAACACGCTCGCCCCGCCGGCGGTGAGGTTGCGCACCCCGCCGGTGCTGCCGTTGAGCAGGGTGGTGATCGCCGTGCGGGTGAGGGCCGTGGGCTGCCCGGCCAGCACGGCCACTCCCCGGGGGCTGCCGGCGATGGTGTCGATCGTGTCGCCGCCGCTGGGCTGGTCGATCTGCAGGTCGACGATCCGCTCGAACTGCGGCACATCCCGGCTGCCACCGATCAGGCCATCGGTGCTGGCGCTGAAGTCGAAGCGGTCGTTGCCCTCGTTGCCGGTCAGCCGGTCGAGGCCGGTGCCGCCCCGCAGGATGTCGTGGCCGGGGCCGCCCACCACCGTGTCGTTGCCGGCGCCGCCCTGGATATCGTCGTTGCCGATGCCGCCGTCGAGGCTGTTGGCGCCGCTGTTGCCCACGATCAGGTTGTTCGCGGCGTTGCCGATGCCGCTGAGGGCGGAGCTGCCGGTGAGCACCAGGGTGGTGTACGGGCTGGCCAGGGCCGACACGGAGCTGGCGCTGCGCAGGGTGTCGGCATCGCGGCCGAAGGAGGCCAGGTCGTTGCCGACGAGGTCCTGGATCGCTCCGCTGGTCTGCTCTCCGGCTGGATCGTCGTACTCCACCCGCACAACTTCATGGCTGAGGGGAGCGGTTTCGGCGGTGCTCAGGTTCAGCAGCAGCTGGCGATTGGTGGTGTTGACGCTGAGGCTGCTGATCGTGCGAGACGTGCCGCCCACCAGCACCCTGAGGTTGGCCAGCAGCGGCGTGGTCGACTGAATCGCCTCGTTGAAGCTGACCCGCACCTGCCTTCCCTCCACCGTGATGCCGCTCACCGCAGGCGGGGTGCCGTCCTGGATCGGGCCCACGGCTGCGGAGGTGCGGCTGCTGCGGAAGGTCTGGGCGTCGGTGCTGCTGACGACCACCGCCAGGGACGCCCCCAGGTCGGCGGCTGTGGTGGTGTAGGAGGAGGCCGTCGCGCCGGCGATCGGGGTGCCGTTGCGCAGCCACTGCCAGCCGGTCTGGGGGTCGGCGGCATCGCCATCGGGGTCGTCGCCGGCTGCACCTGCCTGGAGGATCACGCCCACCCGCAGCGGTCCGCTGGCGCTGATCGCGCCAAGGCTGGCGGCGGGGCCGTTCTCGATCGCGGCGACGCTTACCGGAGCCGAGAGCACCGTGGTCAGCAGGCCGGCGCCGTCGGTGTAGGTGTGGCGGGTCTGCCAGCTGCCGGCGCCCTGGGGGCCCACCTTGGTCGTGGAGCCCGTCTGGTCGGTGGCCACGCCGTTGCGCAGCCACGCCAGAGTCACCGGGGAGCTGATCCCGTCCAGGTCGCTGCCGAGGCTGCCGGCCACCAGCGTCACCCCTTCCTGCAGGGCGGCACCCCCCTGGGCGGTGATTGCGCCGACGCTGGCGGGGCCCTCCTGCGCGTTCGTGATCGCCAGGGTGTAGGCGGTGCTCACCGGCGTGGAGCCCGGCAGTCCGGCATCCGCTACCTGAACGGTCACCGCCAGGATGGCCTTCTGCTCAAAGTTCAGCGTTGTGCCGGCCTTGAGGAACAGCTCCAGGCCTTGCACCTTGAACAGTGCCGCATCGGCTCCCGAGAGGGAGATCGTGTTGGTGCCGCGGCCGTCGTCGCTGACCACGAGGTCGGCCACTTTGAGATCGCTGGCCAGCGCGGTGTTCTCGACCAGGCTGCTGGTGGCATTGGCCAGGCTGACGGCGCTGGGCGGCAGGTTGACGGCGGCGCGCCACTTCACCTCCAGCTGGGGCCGGCCTGAGGCGGCTTCCGAGGAGGCGAAGTCGACGCCGTCGGCGCCGGTGGGCTGCAGCAGCCAGCCCTGGTTGGCGGCGCCCCCCTGCCAGGCCTGCAGGCTGGAGAGCACGTTGATGTCGAGGTTGCCGAGGGCCACGGCGGCGGTGGTGACATCGGCCGTCGCGGTGGCCTCCACGCCGTCGGTGCTGACGCCGCCCACAAGGCTGGTCCAGGTGGCGCTGTCGCTCCAGGGCTGCAGCAGGCGGTACAGGGCCAGGGGGTTGCCGGCGTTGCTCACCGACAGCCGCAGCCGGGCCGAGACGAGCGTGGCGTCGTGCGGGACCTGGCCGGCGCCGCTGCCGAAGAGGTTGTCGAAGCGCAGCAGGGACTGCACGTCCTGCCCCGTGCCGGTCGGGTCGTCACCGTCGACGTTCAGGGAGACGGCGGTGGCGTAGCCGGTGGCGGGACTGGACTGGCTGAGCTGGGTGTCCACCGCACCCGAGTAGCCGCTGCTGCCCTGCTGGAACGTGCTGGTCTGCAGGCTGGTGTCGCTGCTGTCGCGGATCGTGAAGCTGGAGAGCACGGCGCCGTCATCGGCGGCGATGTAGCTCAGCACCAGACTGTCGGGTGTCACCTCGATGCGGCCGAAGCCCGGCATCACCGCCGGGGTGGTGGAGGTGGAGAAGCCGGCACGGATGTAGGGCTTGTCGCTGAACAGGCCGCTGCGCAGGGCCGTGCCGCCGGTGCCGATCGCCACCTGCACCAGCCCGGCCCCCTTGTCGTAGACGCCATCGGTGTCGTTGACGAAGGTGGCCACACCGCCGCTCTGCCCCAGCAGCGGAAAGCTCTGGTGATAGGTATGCGTATGGCCGGCGAGCAACAGGTCCACATTGGCGCCCCGCAGCCGCGACACCACCTGCTGGTAGTAGTTGTCGGCCGGGCTTTCGGGCTTGTCGGGAGAGCCGGCCACCGGGTGGTGCTGCACCGCGATCTTCCAGCGGGCGTTGGAGGCCTGCATGTCGGCCTCCAGCCAGGTGAGCTGGGCGTTGAGCCGGACCGGATCGTTGTAGCTGTTGCTGTCGAAGGTGGCGATGTGCACATCGCCGTGGTCGAAGGAGTAGGTGTGCTCGGGCCGTTCGCCGGCCGGCGCCGAGGCCACCGAGGTGACGCTGGCCACCGGGATCGGCGAGCTGAAGCTCGCCTCGGTGGGGGCGCCGTTGTCGGTCATGATGTCGTGGTTGCCGAAGGCCGCGTAGTCGATGCGGCGGGCATTCCAGGCGGTGGCCTCCGGCGCCAGCGACGGCACGAAGCGGGAGTCCAGCTGGGCGTGGGTGCCGGTGCTGTAGGTGTTGTCCCCCAGCAGCATCGCGAAGGCCATCGGGGTGGTCTGGTCCAGCGCGTTGATCCGGTTCTGGACGGCACGGAACTGGTTGATCGTGCTGGGGTCGCCGGAGTCGCCATAGGCCACGAAGCTGAAGGGCGTGGCGTCGCCGGCCGCCAGGCGGGTGCGGAAGGGAGAGCTGTATTCGCCGAGCAGCACATCCCCCGACCAGTGCTGGACGCGGTACTCGTAGTCGGTGGCGTACTGCAGGCTGCCGAGGCGGCTGCTGAACACGATGCGGCCGTCCACCGGCTGGGCCAGCTGCTGGATCGTGCCGCCCGGGCTCCAGGCGGCGGTGCCGGCCAGGCGCACATCGACCGTGAAGCGGTCCTGGGTGCCGCTGCCGGCGGGCTTGGTCTGCCAGAGCACCTCCACCTGGTCGGTCCCGCTGCCGGCATAGCCCTTGAGCGGTGCGTTGCCGAGCTGCAGGCGCGGGGTCTGCCAGACGCTGTATTGCGGCGCCGCGGCGATCGTGATCGATTCGCTCCACTGCCCCAGGGCCGTGCCGTCGGCCGCCTCCAGCGAGCCGGCCGGCAGCTCCAGGCTGTGGGTTCCGGCGGCCAGCTGCGGCAGGGTGAAGCGCACGGTGTCGGCATCGACCAGGGCCGCGGCCAGGGCGGAGCTGAGGCCGTTGACGCGCAGATCCGCCGCCTGCAGCGAAGCGGCGCTGACCGGGGCATCGAGGTCGATGTCCAGCTGGAAGCTGCGGCTGCTGGCCGCGAGCTTCAGGTCGAAGCTGATGTCGCTGCTGGTGGCGCCCGATTGATGGATCTCCGCCGCCAGCACGTTGCGGCCCGTGCGCAGCAGGCCCGCCGGCAGGCTCGCCACCGAGAGGGAGGCCTGCACCGGGGTGCTCTCATCGGCGCCGGCGATGGCCGAGGTGGCCAGGGTGGTGAAGCTGGGGTTGGCGGCGATGTTGTTGCGCAGCACCTCGGTGCCGTTCAGGTACACCACGAGGCCGTCGTCGCGGAGCGCCGACAGATCCAGCTGGGCGACGCCGCTCGGGTCCGCCAGGTCGAAGTCGCGGCGGAAGTAGGTGGTGATGTAATAAGCCCCGCTCGGCCCGCTGGGCACGACCGTGACCTCGTCGCCGTCGCCGTAGCCGAGCTGCCCCGCCCCGGAGGCCCAGGCGCTGGCGTCGAAATCGAAACTGCGCCAGGCGGTGCCCTGGTTGCTGCCATCGGCCTTGTAGCGCCAGGTGGACCCGAAGGGCACCAGGGTGCTGCCGGCCAGCAGGCCGCTCAACCGCTTGCCGGACACCTGAAAGCTGGAGGTGGCCTGGATGGCGTCTGACAGGGCGGCGGCGGCCTGCTGCCGTTCCGGCGCGGTGAAGCGCAGGCTCTGCTCGAATTCGGCATGGATGAAACGGCCGCCGCGCAGGCGGCTCAGCTGGCCCTGCACATTGGTGGTGCCGCCGAGGCTGGAGAAGCCGCTGCCGGCGAGCCCGTCGTTGACCGCCAGGTTGGCGGCGCTGCCGGCGGCCAGCGTGTTGTAGGCGTAGCTGAGATGGCCGCGGGAGGTGATCGCGCTGTCGAGGGCCAGCACTTCGGCCGAAACGCTGCCGTCGCCGTTGGAGAGCACCGCGTCGGTGCCTTCCGGAAAGCTGTGGCCCGAGGCGGCATAACCGTGCACCTGCCAGGTGTCGGTGCGGCCGCCGCTGCCGATCCAGCTGGCGTGCACCTGCTGGAAGATCGACTCCGCCAGGTGGGCCACATCGGCTGTGCCGGTGCCGTTGGCGTGCCGATGGGCGCCCGCCATCAGAAAGCCGCGGGCGCCTGAGTCGCGGAAACTGCGGGCGCCGAGTTCCTCGGTGTGAAGGTCGAAGCGGGGGTGGGGCACCTCCACCAGGGCATCGCGGCTGAAGGCGGGTTGCAGGAAATAGGAGCCCCAGCCCCGGGTCGGCACCCCACCCACCAGCCGCTCGCGGGTGCCCAGGAAGCGGCGGCCGCTGACGCTGTCGGTGAAGCGCACCACCTCGTAGTCGAGCCCGTCGGCGAGCGACACGGCCAGGGTCTCGTCGTTGGCCCTGAGCGCGTCGGCGAGGGAGAGGAAGGCCGCCAGCTGCGCGCTGTTGGGAGGCACGTAGGCGTTGGAACCGGAGGCCAGCACCAGCAGCCGCAGGCGCTCGACCTCGGCGAGGAAATCGCCGGACTCGATCAGCAGGGTGGCGGGCATGGCCTCAGGGGCTATTGCGTTCTCACCTCATTTTTACTCCACTTCGGCACTTTCAAGCCGCCTGGATGTAAATGGTTTTGGCACAACATTTGCTGTTGTATTGCTGGACAGAGACTCTCAACCTTGCCGGGTGATCCCCCCGTCCGGCCGTCAACGGTCCGGCGCGGTGCGGCGGGTGCGGATTGGCGGCCACTGCTGGGGTGGATCCCCGGGCCGGGGGGATCGCGGCATGCGGTCCAGGCGTTGCAGGGCCTCCGTCAGGGCGCTCGGGGAGGGTATTGCCGCAGCGCTCTGGTCGCCGGCTGACAAGGCCTGGCAGGCCTGCGCATGGCCTTCGATCGTCCGCTGAAACAACGTCCGGAACATGCGGCGCTCGCTCGGGGTGCCGCTGAGTCCGCAGCGCTGCAGCTGGGCCGCCAGGCTGCGCCGGGGATCCTGGGCGATCCAGGCATGCAGGCAGCGGCAGCGGAACTGCAGCAGGTACCGGCTCATCGTCAGGCCATGGGCCTGCTTGAACGCCGCCGTGAGACTGCGGGCGTCCAGGCCCAGTTGCCGGCAGAGCCCCTGCAGGGTGATGCCTTGCGCCAGCTGGTCGTCGATCCGCGAGGCGGCCGCCAGCAGGATGCGTTCGCGCAGGACGAGGCCGTCCCACAGGTCCCGGGCCTGCGGCGGCGGGGGGATCGAAGCTTCGGCCCGGCAGCGTCGGCCGGGGCCCCGGCGGCTGGAGCGGACCGCGGTGCTCCGGTCGGGACCGGCGGCTGGCAGGGACCGGAGGGCGGACAAGGCGGCGAAGGGCGAGGAACCGAGAGACTTCAGGCGCTCCCGCAGGACGGCGACCGACGATCCCGCTCCCCCGAGGGCCTTCCGGACCGTAGGGAGCGTGGGGTGCTGCCCCCCGGGCCTTCCCCATCTCTTCAGGCTTGTGCGGGGCTGGAGACCGACCCCGCGTCCCGGCCCAGCCCGGCGAAGGGTGTGTCCACGGAGGCAGGGATCACAATGGCGGCAGTTCCTGACCGCTCCCATGCCGATGAGTCCCCGCCGCTGGCTGGGCCTGCCGCTGGCCCTCGGCCTGGCCGGCGCCGGAGCGCTGCCATGGCCCGTTCCGGGTCTGTCCTGGTCGCCGCCGGCCCGGGCGGCCTCGCCGGCTGTTCCCCTGCCGGCCGCGGTGCCGTCCGAGCAGGGGATGGTGTCGGCCCTGGTGCAGCTGCCCTCCGGCGAGGTGGTCAGCGGAGGCATGGACGGCACCCTGCGCCACTGGCGGGACGGCCGGCCGCTGGGGCCGCCGCAGCCCACGGGGCTCGACTGGATCCAGAGGCTGGTGGCGCTGCCCGGGGATGGGCTGCTGGTCGGAGGGATGGAGGGCACCCTGGTGATCTGGCGTCCGGGTCAGGGGCTGCAGACGCCGATCCAGACCGGCCAGGGCAGTCTCACCGCCCTGATCGGGCTGGCCGACGGCAGCTGGCTGAGCGCCGGCAGCGACGGAACCCTGCGGCGCTGGCGCGACGGTCGGCCGCTGGGGGAGGCATTCCCCAGCGGCCAGGATGAGGTGCAGCGTCTGCGTCAGCTGCCCGATGGCACGGTGGTCAGTGCCGCCTCCGACGGCACGCTGCGGCTGTGGACCGAGGCGGGAGTCCCCCTGGGAGCGGCCTTCCCCTCCGGCCAGAAGCGGCCGCGGCAGCTGGCTGCCCTGCCCGGCGGCGAATACATCAGCGGCGCCAACGACGGCACCCTGAGGCAGTGGCGGCGGCAGACGCCGCTGGGCGCCCCGATCCCCTCCGGCCAGGACAAGGTGTTCGCTCTGGCGGTGCTCCCCACAGGCGTGCTGGTCAGCGCCGGCATGGATGGCGGCCTGCGGCGCTGGAAGGGCGGCAAGCCGCTGGGCGGCCCCCTGCCGGCGGGGCAGGAGGAGCTGGTGGGTCTGCTGGCCTTGGCCGACGGCGGCCTGGTCACTGCCGGCAGCGACGGCACCCTGCGTTTCTGGTCGGCCGGATCGCTGCCCTGAGGCGCCGCGATCGGCCTGACGCCCGGATCCGGAGCGGAAACGGAAGCTGCAAGCCGGCTAACGGATTTGAACCGATGGCCTTCGCTTTACAAAAGCGCTGCTCTACCGCTGAGCTAAGCCGGCATCCAGCAGAGCTTATCGCCGCGCCAGGTCCCACAGCAGCAGCTGGGTGCGATTGCGGCATCCGGTCTTGGACAGCAGGCTCGAGATGTGGCCCTCCACCGTGCGGGTGCTCAGCACCAGCGCTGCGGCGATGGCCCGGTTGCTGTGGCCGCCGCGCAGCACGGCCAGAACACGCCGTTCGGCATCGGTCAGGGGCGGATCATGGAGGGGTGGCATGGCAGCAGAATCTCTGCTCCTGAGCATTCCCCGCCGGCAACAGCCCGGGGCCAGGCCAGGGGCGGGGGAGCGCGTCGGCGCGAGAGCCGGAGAGGGCCGGGCCGACCCTCAGTCCCCGGCTGCCGCCAGGGCCACCGGATCCGGCTCGGATGGGGCCTCAGCGCGATCGCCAGGAGTGACGTCCACCTCGCTGACCCCGGCACCCTCGCCATCAGCAGCGGAGGCCTCGATCGGGGAGAGCGGCAGCGGGCGTGTGCGCTTGATCGGCAGGTTCGCCACCAGGGCGGTGACGCGGTCCTCGGTCTCCAGGCTCACATCGCCGCCTTCGATGTCGATCTCCACGTATTTCTGGACGACCTCAAGGATCTCGCGCCGCATCTGCTCGAGCAGTTCCGGGTTGAGATCGCTGCGGTCGTGGGCGAGCACCAGCTGCAGGCGCTCGCGGGCGAGGCTGGCGGACGGTTTCTGGCGTCCGAGCAGACGGTTGATGAAAGCGAGCAGGGTCATGGTGCTCAGAACAGGCCGGTGGTCGCGCGGATCTTGTGCATGAGGCGGCTGCGCAGCCCGCGTCGCACCTTCGAGGGATCGATCAACGGCACCTCCTCACCCCGCAGGCGCCGGGCGATGTTGAGGTAGGCCCGACCCGCTTCGGAATGGCTGCCGTTGAGGGTCAGCGGTTCACCCCGGTTGGTGGAGACGATCACCTGCTCGTCCTCCAGCACCAGGCCCAGCAGCGGCAGGGCCAGGATGTCGGTCACGTCATCGACGGCGAGCATCTCCTGGTTGGCCATCATCCGGGGCCGCACCCGGTTGAGCACCAACTGCACCGGCTTCACGCCCATGGTGTTGAGCAGCCCGATCACCCGGTCGGCATCGCGCACCGCGGAGACCTCGGGCGTGGTGATCACGATCGCCTCCTCCGCGGCGGCGGCGGCGTTCTTGAAGCCGTCCTCGATGCCGGCGGGGCAGTCGATCAACACGTAATCGGAGACCTCGGCCAGCCGGGCCACGATCGATTTCATGTCGTCGGGCGTGAGCCACTCGAGCATGCGGGGATTCCCGGCCGGCAGCAGGGAGAGATTGGGCTCCTGCTTGTGGCGCACCATCGCCTGCTCGAGCCGGCAGGTCTCGGCCAGCACCTCCTGGGCGGTATAGACGATGCGGTTCTCCAGGCCGAGCAACAGATCGAGGTTGCGGAGCCCGAAGTCGGCGTCTAGCACCGCGGTGCGCTCCCCGAGGCGGGCCAGGGCGATGCCCAGGTTGGCGGTCAGGGTGGTCTTGCCGACCCCTCCCTTGCCGGAGCAGATCAGGATGATGCGGGCGGCGCTGGTCACGGCGGACGAAAACGTGGGGACAGGCTAGAGGCGTTCCCGGCTGCGGCCGCAGTGGCGCTGCCACTCGACAGGCTGAGCCAGCTGCTCCTAGAACCGGCGGATCCGGTGCCTCCCCATGGCCGAGCCTCAGCATCCCCACCAGCGCTTGCTGGTCATGCCCGACGACGGTGCCGAGGCTGTCGTCGCCCTGATCGACGGGGCCCGATCGCAGCTGCTGCTCAAGCAGTTCAAGCTGATCTCCGATCCGATCGAGCAGGCCCTGCAGAGGGCCCAGCAGCGGGGAGTGGAGGTGAGGGTGATGCTCAACCCCCACACCAGCGGCGGAGATCGCTGGAACGATGAGGTCTACAGCCGGCTGCAGGAGTGGGGAATCCAGGTGGCCTGGACCAGCGAGTCCTTCCCGGTCACCCATGAAAAATCGATGGTGATCGATCGCGAGATGGCGCTGATCGCCACCTTCAATCTCGCCGACAAGTACTTCACCGCCACCCGTGATTACGGGGTACTGACTCACAATCCTCAGGTTGTGGATCAGGTGATCGCCGGATTCGAAGCCGACTGGCACCGCACCTTCTTCGATCCCGACCTGGGGGTCGGCCTGTTGTGGAGCAGCGCCCACAGCCGCGGCCAGATGGCCCGCATCATCGATTCAGCCCAGAGGACGCTCTGGATCCAGCATCCGAAGTTCGTCGATGCGGTGATTCTGGAGCGGATCATCTGCGCCCGGGATCGCGGGGTGAAGGTGCGCGTGCTCTGCGGCGGCAAGCATGGCATCAGTGACTGGGACATCTACGACACCTTCTCCTCGCTGCGGATCATGCAGCGTTTCGGCGTCAAGGTGAGACGACAGAAGCATCTCAAGCTGCACGCCAAGCTGATCCTGGTCGATTCCGGCTACTCCCAGACCGGCTCGATGAACATCGATCGCAGCGCCTTTGATCTGCGTCGCGAGCTGGGGATCGAGAGCGATGCGCCGGAGGTCATCGCCCGCCTGCGGGAGGTGTTCGAATCCGATTGGGAACAGGCCAGCAAATACAACGCCCCCGACCCTCTGGATCCCACCTTCCACAACGACGGTGAACTCCCCCCGGACCCCCACTTCGTCCATGACTGACCCCAGCAGCGCGGCAGCTGAGCTGCCGTCGGGAGAGCCGCGCCGTTCCCCCCGGCTCGGGGAGCTGTTCATGGGAATGCTCCAGGTGGCTCTGCTGGCCTTCGGAGGCGGTCTGTCCGCCTGGAGCCAGCGGGTGGTCGTCGAGCAGCGGGGCTGGATGAGCGACCAGGAGTTCCTCACCGGACTCACCGTGGCCAGGCTGCTGCCCGGACCCAATCAGATCAACATGGCCGTCTACATCGGCGTGTTCTTCCGGGGATTGCCCGGTGGATTGGCGGCCCTGGCGGGCATGCTGCTGGTGCCGTTCAGCCTGCTGATGCTGCTCGGTGTGCTCTATTTCCAGGTCCACACCCTGCCGGCGGTGGATCGGGTCCTGGCCGGTGTCGTGGCCGCGGCCGCCGGCATGGCCCTGTCGATGGGATTCCGCATCCTGGACGACTACTGGAAAGACCCGATGGCGCTGCTGCTGGCGGCCGGGGCCTTCGTGGCGATGACCTTCTTTCACGTCAGCATCATTCCGCTGGTGCTGATCAGCGGCCCCCTGGCCATGCTCTGGTACTGGCCTCGGCATCGGAAGACCGGGGAGGGGCGCTGATGCCGGCGTTCTGGTTCCTCACCCTGGCGAGCACCGCCTCAGCCGCCGCTCCGGCGGCGCACTGCCATCCGGAACAGCTCAACCACCTGCAGGTCTTCTGGCAGGTGGTCAGCACCTTCCTGAGCCTGTCGCTGTTTTCGCTCGGGGGCGGCAACACCCTGCTGAATGAGTACCACCAGATCGTGGTGGATCGCTTCTGCTGGCTCAGCTCCACCCAGTTCGCCGATCTCTATGCCCTGGCCGAGGCGGCCCCCGGGCCCAGCTCGATGATCGTCGGGCTGATGGGCATGGGGGCGGCCTGGCGAGATGGCCCCCTCTGGTCGGTGCTGATGGGGGTCTCCGCTGAGGTGGCGATCCTGCTGCCCTCCACGGTGCTGATGACGTTCGCCTGTCTCAGCTGGAACCGCCTGCGCGATTCCCCCTGGCGTTATGCCTTCGAGCGGGGCTTCGGGCCGATCACCCTGGGGATCCTGTTTGCTGTCGGGGTCAAGATCATCCGCGTGTCTGATCACGGTCCCCTCGCCGTTCTGGTCTCGCTGCTGGTGTGCCTGTTGATGTTGCGCACCCGCCTGTCCCCCCTGTGGTTCATGGCGGTCAGCGGAGTGCTGGGAGCCCTCGGTCTGATCAACCGCTGAGGCCGCGCTGCCGGGCCGGTGCCCCCTCGTCAGCCGCTGCTCTCCGTGAGGGGCCAGACGGGTTTGGCGGGATCGATGCGGATCAGTCCTTCGCACAGCCAGGCCTGCTCCGCCATCCCCGTCTGAGGAGGCTCCTCCGGCCCCCGGGCCACCGCATCGGCGATGCGCAGCTGCAGCGGGCGCAGCTGCAGGGCCA
Organism: Synechococcaceae cyanobacterium; assembly: GCA_035285905.1. Taxonomy (GTDB): domain Bacteria; phylum Cyanobacteriota; class Cyanobacteriia; order PCC-6307; family Cyanobiaceae; genus Cyanobium. The sequence continues at coordinate 5,273 of JAYKJA010000097.1, read as the reverse complement.
CGATCCGGGCGTCGCGGTCGCCGTCGCAGCCCGCGTGGGCCACTCCCCGCAGCCGCCCCCAGACGAACACATGGCCCGCCGCCGTGATGCGACCGCCTGGATTGAGGTCTCCGAGCAGCAGCACCGAGCCGTCGCTGCGCAGGTGGTCGCCGGATCGCAGCGGGCCGCGGTGCACCGTGACCGCCGGCGATGCCGGAGCGGGCGAGGCCTCGGCCGCCGGAGCCTGTCCCGGGCGCTGGGGCCGCAGCTGGGTCTCGAGGCCCAGGGCCGCAGCGGCCACCAGCGTCTCCCGGCGCTGTCCCGCCACCTGCCGCAGGGTCAGCCCATGGCGTTCCAGCAGCTGCTGCAGCTCCCGCAGCTGGGGCAGCCGCAGCAGCCAGTCCGCAGCCTCCAGGGCCACGGGGCCGCAGAGGGTCGTCTCCCCCAGGCCATGGCTGACCTCCTCCTGAGCCGAGGCGGAGCCTGTGTCGTCGGGGAGGAGCAGAAGATGCGGCAGGCCTGGGGTCGGCGCCGGCACCAGGCGAGCGGCCATCGGCACAACAGCAAGGCCCCGACGCTAGGGCTGCCGCGGCCAGGCTCCGCCGGCTCTGTGCCGGAGCCTGGATCAGAGACGGTCCTGCCGCAGGGTGCTGAGGCGTTGGCGCAGCGGTCCGCTCACCTCGCGGGGATGGATCAGCCAGGCCACCTCCTGGGGCCTGGCCAGGGTCTGCACCAGCGCCGAACGCTGCTCAAGGGCCTCGAGTCGCTGGCCGTCCCAGAGGCGCAGGCCGCTGCGGTAGGGGTCGTAACCATGGCTGCGGCGTTGCTGCAGGCCGCAGCAGCCTTCGGCGGGCAACCCCAGGCGGCGGCAGAGGCTTTCGGTTTCGGCCAGCAGTTCGAGCTGGTTGGCTCGGGGGAAATCGCTGACATCGCTGGCGCGCAGCAGGCGTCGGTCCAGCAACCGGGCGCAGGGGTCGGCGAGTTCCGCCGGGCCGTCCTCGCGCCAGCGCTGCAGGTGATATCCCGTGCGCAGATCGTCATTGGCCAGATAGGACTCCAGCGACAGCCGCTGCGGATCCCAGAGCCAGCAGGCCATGACCCGGTCGGCCCACACCTGATCGGGGCCGAGCCGGCGGGCGACGGCGATGGTGCGCTGCAGCAGCCAGTTGCACACCACGTTGAGCCGGTGGTTGTAGACGCTGCGGTACATCAGCTGCCGCACCACCAGGTAGTGCTCCACAGCCATCAGACCCTTGGGGTGGATCGCCAGGCTGCCGTCGGGAGCGAGGGTGAGGCTGGCCAGCAGGCGTTCCAGGTCGAGCTGGCCGTAGCTGGTGCCGGTGCTGTAGCTGTCGCGCAGCAGGTAGTCGAGCCGATCGCAGTCCAGCTGACTGCTCACCAGGGCCGCCATGGCGCTGCTGGGGTGACGGCCGTGTTCGAGCAGATCGGCGACGGATGCGGCCAGGCCGCTCTCCAGCCGATCGAGGGGCTCGCGCAGCCCGGGGTGATCCCGCACCAGCCGGCCGGACCAGTGTTCATGGCGCAGGCCGAACATGTCCTCGCCGCTGTGGCTGAGCGGGGCGTGGCCGACGTCGTGCAACAGGGCGGCGGCATAGAGCAGGGGCCGCCAGCGGGCCAGCGCCGGGTCCCGCCGTTCCAGCAGGTTCAGGGCCTGGCGGGCCAGGTGCAGCACGCCGAGGGAATGGGTGAAGCGGCTGGATTCGGCGCCGTGGAAGGTGAGAAACGCCGGACCGAGCTGGCGGATGCGCCGCAGACGCTGGAAGGGGGCGGAATCGATCAGGGCGATCGCCAGGGCCTCGGCCGGTTCCCTCCGGCAGAGGCGGATCGCGCCGTGCAGGGGGTCGTGGTAAGTGCGCTGCTCAGCCAAGGGGGACTCCGTCCAGTGGGGTGGTCTCCACAGTGGAGAGCAGGGCCGAGGCCGCCTGCGTCAGCCAGCTGTCCCCTTCCCCGCCGGGGTTGAGCGGTTCCTCGCCGCGGAGGGGCAGATCGGGTTCGATGCCGAGGTCCTGGATGTCGCGGCCGTCGGGGGTCAGGTACCGGGCCACGGTCACGGCCAGGCCGCTGCCATCGCTGAGGGGGATCAGGGTCTGGATCAGGCCCTTGCCGAAGGTGCGACTGCCGGCGAGGCGGGAGCGGCCGGCATCCTGCAGCGCCCCGGCGAGGATCTCGCTGGCGCTGGCGGTCCCCCCGTTCACCAGGGTCAGCAGGGGACCGTCGTACAGGCTGCCGCTGCCGGCCTGGGGCCGGTCGGCGATGCCGTTGCGGTCCTGGGTCTCGACGATCGGAGCGGCGCTGAGCAGTTCATCGGCCACGGACAGGCCGGCGCTCACCAGGCCCCCGGAGTTGTTGCGCAGGTCGAGGATCACGCCCTGCAGCGGCGGCCCTGCCGTCAGCGATTGCAGGGCTTCGCGCACCTGCTGGGGCACCGGTTCACTGAACTGGGTGATGCGCAGGTAGCCCAGCCCTGAGGCCGCACCGGTGAGCCGCCGGCTGCGCACGGGCTGCAGATCCACATCCCGGCGGCGCAGCTGCAGTTCCCGGGCTTTCTGGCCGGGGGGGCGCAGACCGACGAGCACGTCGCTGCCGGCAGGGCCCCGCAGGGCGGCGGCAGTGCCCTCCAGCCCCAGGCTGGCGGTGGGGGTGCCGTCGACACTGAGCACCTCCCAGCCGGAGCCCACCCCGGCATCGGCGGCGGGGGAGGCATCGAGCGGCGAGATCACGATGATCTGGTCATCCCCGTGGCGCAGGGCCAGCTGCAGCCCGACCCCGCTGACGGTGCCGAGGGTGTTGGAGCGCAGGCTGCCGAAGTCGGCGGGGCGCAGCAGTCGGGTGTAGGGGTCGCCGATCGGCTCGAGCATGGCGCTGATGGCGTCGTAGGCCTGGTCGGAGCGCTCGATGCTCTTCTCGAGGGCCTTCTGGCGCAGCTGCCGCCAGTGGACGGCCTCCAGCCGGGCCGGGTCCACGTAGCTCTGGTTGACGAGCCGCCACGCCTCGACCACCAACTCCTGGGCGTCGTTGAGGGCAAGGGCTGGGGATGGTGGGAGCAGAAGCAGCAGGAGCAGCAGCAGGGTCAGGCCTACGGGTGGCCTGGCCGGTCGGCGCTGCCGCGTGGAGCACGGCGTCGCCGGGGCGATCCCGTCGGCCTCCAGCGGCGGCCACGGACCGTGGCGGGTCGGTTCAGGGCTGAGCCTGCGGGGGATCTGGGGGCTCACGGGCTGGTCGGGACGGTCGGTAGACTCTCGCAACCCAAACCGCCCATTGCATGGCGAACTCGTCCCCCGCGGCCGGGTCCGGCTCCGCGTCGAACCCCGTTTACGACTGGTTCCAGGAGCGCCTGGAGATCCAGGCCATCGCCGATGACATCTCGGCGAAGTACGTGCCACCCCACGTCAATATTTTTTATTGCCTTGGGGGAATCACCCTGGTCTGCTTCCTGATCCAGTTCGCCACTGGGTTTGCAATGACCTTCTATTACAAGCCCACTGTTGCTGAGGCCTACAGCTCGGTTCAGTACCTGATGACGGATGTCAGCTTCGGCTGGCTGATCCGTTCGATCCACCGCTGGAGCGCCTCGATGATGGTGCTCATGCTGATTCTGCACGTGTTCCGCGTGTATCTCACCGGTGGTTTCAAGCGTCCCCGTGAGCTCACCTGGGTCACCGGCGTGACGATGGCCGTCATCACCGTCTCCTTCGGCGTCACCGGCTACTCGCTCCCCTGGGATCAGGTCGGCTACTGGGCCGTCAAGATCGTCAGCGGTGTCCCTGCTGCCATTCCCGTTGTCGGCGACTTCATGGTCGAGCTGCTGCGTGGAGGAGAAAGCGTTGGCCAGCCCACTCTCACGCGCTTCTACAGCCTTCACACCTTCGTGATGCCCTGGCTGCTGGCGGTGTTCATGCTGATGCACTTCCTGATGATTCGTAAGCAAGGCATCTCCGGTCCCCTCTGAACCGCGGACCTCACCTAAGCTCTTTCTCATCCAAGGTCTGATCATGCACATCCTCAAGAAGCCCGATCTCACCGACCCGCGCCTGCGGGCCAAGCTTGCCAAGGGCATGGGTCACAACTACTACGGTGAGCCCGCCTGGCCGAACGACCTGCTGTACATGTTCCCGGTGGTCATCCTGGGAACCTTCGCCTGCATCGTCGGTCTGGCAGTGCTGGACCCCGCGATGCTGCTGGACAAGGCTGATCCCTTCGCCACCCCGCTGGAGATCCTGCCTGAGTGGTACCTCTATCCGGTGTTCCAGATTCTTCGGGTCGTTCCTAACAAGCTCCTGGGCATCGCCCTGCAGACCCTCATCCCCCTGGGTCTGATGCTGGTTCCCTTCATTGAGAGCTACAACAAGTTCCAGAATCCCTTCCGTCGTCCCGTGGCCATGGCCACCTTCCTGTTCGGAACGGCCGTCACCATCTATCTCGGAATCGGTGCCTGCCTGCCCATCGACAAGTCGCTGACCCTGGGTCTCTTCTGAGATCGACCCGTCCAGATTTTTCAGCCGCGGTTTCCCACCGCGGCTTTTTTGTGTCTGAGGGACAGGCTCCTTCGGCTCGTCTCTCCTCCACGCGCTCCTTACCGCGCAGCGATCAGGCGAGTTCGGCTTGGAACAGACCTGCTGATCGGTCCGCACTGCCGGAGCCGCCCAGTCCACCGATCCAGGTCATGGGAACCTCCCGATCCCCTCTCTGGCTGGAGGCAGGAGATGAAGATTTCTGACTGACCGGTTCGGCTTGGGGCGCACAGGAGGAGGGCATCTGTCGCCGTTCAGGCAGAGGTCCGGACTCGCTGGCCCGCTTCTCGGCGGGGGGATGCCAGCCACCGGTGCAGGAATCGGTAGCAACCCCCACAGCGCCTCTGAAGCGAGCGTTGTCGCCGAGGTGCCCAGGCCAACGCTGAGGTCGCCATTGCCCGTCTGCCTGTGCAGGCGCCCTGCCTGCCGCGCAGCGACGCGGTTGCCGTATCCGAGGAGGGGAATCCGGGAAGTCGGCCGCTGGCTGCAGATCTGCGTTGCTGGTTCCCAGTGCTCTCACGGGATCAGGCGGCCGCAGGCCGGGTGGTGCGGAGCGCCCGCAAGCCTCTGGTCCGCTCTGTTCAAACTCTGCTGGCCAAGGAAGACGCATCAGCGTTCCGCTTCCCCGAGCCGTGTGTGTCGGGAAGCTCATCAACCCAGCAATTCCGCCAGAACGCAGAGCAGAGCAGGGACGAGTGCCGGAAAGCGGGGTGGGTGTGGACGGCCGAGGGGGGGAGGGGGAGAGAGGGTGCTATGGTTTTG